>WHTX01000333.1 GCA_009377505.1 Acidimicrobiia bacterium | reverse complement strand
GCCGCTACGACAAGGTCACCTGCCGATCGACGCTCATGCAGGTGGCCGCCCATCCACGCGACCCCCGCCAGGTGTGGTGCGCCACCCGCCAGGGCCAGGTGTTCGGCACACTCGACGACGGCGCGACCTGGTCGGAGCGCCCGCTGCCGAGCGGCGGCCGAGACGTGTACGCCATCGCCTGCGGCTGACCGCAGTTAGAGTGCGGCCGCCAGCTTCGGCACCACGATGTCCAGCGCGAACGGCAGGCTGAGCGGGCTGTGGAAGCCGAGGGCGCCAGCGAACTCGCCCTCGAAGCCCCCCAGTTGCACGACCCGGGTGGGTCAGGATCGTTTGCTGGCGTCGTCGAGGGGCATCTCGGTCCCCAGCCATTCGAGGATGCCCTCGGCGCTCAGCGCGGCTCGCCTCCCGTGCTCTCGCAACGTGCGCACCGCCTGATGGGACAGCACGCAGTAGCGGCCGCGGCAGTAGGCGACGACCTCGGCGTCCATCGGGATCTCCGAGAGGCGCTCGGCGAGCTCGCCGAGGGGGATCGAGCGGGCGCCGCGCAGGTGCCCGGCAGCGAACTCCTCGGCTGGGCGAACGTCGACCACGACCACCTCGCCCTGCGTCGAGGCCTCCAGCAGCTCGGCGCGGGACAGGGCCCGCATGTCGTCGCCCATCACGAAGGACGAGAGCGCAGCCTGTACGTCGGGGCGGTATGTCTCGGCCAGGCGGCACAGCCCGGCGACCAGCGCGGCGACCTCGGGCCCGGCGAGCCGGTAGAAGACCCTTGTCCCTTCACGTCGCGAGGCCACGAGGCCGGCGTCGCGCAGCACCTGCAGATGCGCCGATGTCGTCGTCACGTTCAGGCCCGCCACCTCGGCGAGCTCTTGCACGGACCGCTCTGCCTGGGCCAGCAGGTCCAACAGCTCCAGGCGCTTGCCGCTCCCCAACGCCCGGCCGGTGCGGGACACCGCCTCGAACAACTCAGCTTTCGACGCCACGGCCGGCGACTCTATCGTCTATTCTGGCGTTCGTTGGAACACGGGAGCTCCACGATCTGAGGAGCGTGCTATGAGCCAAGACGTCGCCATCGACGCTGAAGCCCTGCGAGCGGAGGTGCGCGAGAAGTACCGGGAGGTCGCCGCCCACCCCGAGGGCGAGTTCCACTTCCACACCGGGCGGCCCCTCGCCGCCCGCCTGGGCTACGACGCCGCCGTCGTCGACGCTCTGCCGGAGCGGGCCGTGGAGTCCTTCGCCGGGGTCGCCAACCCCTTCAGCCTCCGCGCTCTGCAGCCGGGCGAACGCGTGGTCGACATCGGCTCCGGCGCCGGGTTCGACAGCCTCGTCGCCGCCGCCCAGGTCGGCCCCGAAGGAAAGGTCGTCGGCGTGGACATGACCGCCGAGATGCTGGCCAAGGCCGGCACGACCGCCGAGCAGCTGGGGCTGGTCCACGTCACCTTCCGGGAGGGCCTGGCCGAGCAGCTTCCCGTCGAGGACGGCTGGGCCGATGTGGTCATCTCCAACGGCGTGTTCAACCTCTGCGCCGACAAGCGGGCCACCTTCGACGAGGTGTGGCGGGTGCTGCGCCCCGGCGGGGTGCTGCAGTTCGCCGACATCGCCAACGGCAACCCCGTGCCCGCCGAGGCGATGAGCCAGATCGACCTGTGGACCGGTTGAATCGCCGGTGGCCTGCCGTGCGCAGGCTGGATCGAGATGCTGCGCGAGGTCGGCTTCACCGACATCACCGTCGGCCCGCCCGTTGACACCTTCGGCGGCGCCCACGGTGAGCCCAACGCCCGGGCGTACGACGTCAACGGCCACCCCTTCCTCGCCCGCAAACCGGGCGCAGGCCCACACCGCGCCAGTCCCGTCCAGGCGTGAGCGCCGACCGGCGCGAGCACTGGGAGGCCGTGTGGCGCGAGCGAGCGCCTGGCGAGCTGAGCTGGCACCAGGAGACAGCCGAGCGGTCCTTCGCCCTCATCACCGCCAGCCTCGGCCGCCCCGATGCCGCCATCATCGACGTCGGCGGCGGCGACTCACCCCTCACCGGGGACCTGGCGCGCTACGGCTACCACGACCTGACCGTCCTCGACATCGCCGATGCCGCCCTCGACCACGGCCGCCGCCGCCTCGGCCCCCTCGCCGACGCCGTCACCTGGATCACCGCGGACGTGACGGCCTTCCGGCCCGAACGCGCCTGTCAGCTGTGGCACGACCGGGCGGTCTTCCACTTCCTCACCAGCGGCATCGACCGCAGCCGCTACGTCGAGGCGGCAGCCGCCGCCGTCGCACCCGGCGGGTGGCTCGTAATCGCCACCTTCGGCCCCACCGGGCCCCGACAGTGCAGCGGCCTCCCCGTCCAACGGCACACCCAAACGTCTCTCACCGACGCGCTCGCACCCGCCTTCACCCCCGTCGAGTTCTCCACCGAGGACCACGTCACACCGGCCGGCGACGTGCAGCAGTTCCTGTACGGGCGCTTCCGCCGCTCCTGACGCGCTGCCATCGCGGACGAGCGGGTCGCTCAGATGAAGGTGGCGCCTTCGAGGTGGCCGGCGCGGATGGCGTCGATGACCCCGTCCCAGCCGTCGTCCCGGGCGGGCAGCCAGCGGGTGACGTGCTCGAGGCGCATCATCTCGGTGAGGGCGGGGTCGGAGGGGTCCATCTCGGTGAGGAGCTCGACGAAGCGGGCGGCGTCGCCGTCGGGCAGGCCGGGGCGGGCGGTGAACGCACAGTGGCAGAACGGCTCGCTCCGCCACACCACGGTGACGTCCGCCGGGGCGAGGCCCCGCTTGCGCACCAGGTGGGCCAACCAGGGCTCGAAGATCACGCCGGCGTCGGCCCGGCCGTCCTTGACGGCGTCGAAGATCAAGAAGTCGTCCACCCAACGCTGCCCGTTCGAGGCGGCGCGTGGCTCGATCCCGGCGTGGGCGCAGTCGGCCTCGAGGTCGAACCCCTGGGCGCGGAGCTGGTGGGCGGGGATGAGGCGCAGCTCGGTCGAGGTCGGCACCCCGACGGCGACCGTGCGCCCCCGCAGGTCCTCGACGGTGGTGATGCCCGAGCCGGACAGGGCGATGACGACAGTGGCGACGTCCTGGTCGGTGTCCCGCATGGCCAAGGTCTGGCACGACCCGCGGCTCGCGAGCAGGCTCTGGGCGTGGGCCATGGGGGCGTTCCAGGCGACGTCCACGAGCCCGTCGAGCAGCGCCCGGCACAACGCGTCGTAGGTGGAGAACAGGCCGTACTCGAAGGGCATCCCGTGGTCCTCGAACCAGCGCCGCATGGCGTTCCAGATCGTGACCACGTTGGCGGGGTCGGCGGCCGTGGCCCCGACGAGCAGCGGGCGGTCCGTGGGCGTCATCTCAACCTCCCCGACATCCCGAGCGTACGCCCGTGGCGCTCGCCGACCCAGCGAGTTCGACGGTGTCGGCCTCGACGGCGAGCACCTGCCCCTCGAGGACGCCAGCGTCGACCACGTGGATCCTGTGCATGATCGGCCCATGGCAATAACATCGGCCGATGACTACATCCGAGCTGGCGCCTGCCGCTCTGGCGGCGAGGATGTTCCACGGCTTCGCCGACCCGACCCGGGTGGCGATCCTGCTGGCGCTGCTGGACGGTGAGCGCCGGGTCAGCGACCTGGTCGACACGGTCGGGGGCTCCCAGTCGAACGTATCGGGGCACTTGGCCTGCCTCAAGGAGTGCGGCCTGGTGCTCGACCGGCCCGCCGAGCGCCGCCAGGTGTTCTACCGCCTCGCCAACGACGAAGTCGTCGAGCTGCTCCACGCCGCCGAGCGGCTCCTCAACGCCAACGGCAACGCCATCGCGCTGTGCCGCAACCCGCTGATGGGAGGGCCGGGCGATGGGTGACGCCTGCTGCGCCCACGACGAGCCCGCCGCCAGCGGCCAGCACGACGACGACGCCCCGCAACGGTTCTGGCGGCTGCGCGCCGTCCAGGCCGCTGCCGTCGCCGGCCTGCTCCTCGCCGCCGGGCTCGTCACCACCGGCAGGGGCGGCGGCCCCGCCGCCGACGTCCTGTTCGTCGGCGCCCTGCTCGCCGGCGGTTCGACGTTCGTGCCCGACACGCTGGCGGCGCTGCGACGGGGGCGGCTCGGCGTCGGCACGCTGATGACGATCGCCGCCGCCGGGGCCGTCGCGCTGGGCGAGCTCGGCGAAGCGGCGTCGCTGGCCTTCCTGTTCTCCATCTCCGAAGCGTTGGAGGGCTACGCCCTGGCCCGCACCCGGCGCGGCCTGCGAGCCCTGCTCGCGCTTGTCCCCGAACGGGTGACCGCCCGCCGCGACGGCACCGTCGTCCACCTCGACCCCGCCGAGCTCGAGATGGGCGACGTGATGGTCGTCGGCCCCGGTGGCCGCATCGCCACCGACGGCGCGGTCCGCCGGGGCCGCAGCGCGCTGGACCTTTCCGCGATCACCGGCGAGTCCCTCCCCGTGGAGGTCGGCCCGGGTGACGCCGTGCCCGCCGCCGCGGTCAACGGCGGTGGGGCGCTCGACGTGCAGGTCACCGCCCGCACGGCGGACAGTTCCCTGGCCCGCATCGTCCACGTCGTGGAAGTAGCCCAGGAGCGGAAGGGCAACGGCCAGCGCCTCGCCGAGCGCGTCGCCCGCCCGCTCGTCCCCGGGATCATGGTCGTAGCCGCCGGCATTGCCCTGGTCGGCAGCATCCTCGGCGACTCGTCCGTGTGGGTGCACCGCGCCCTCGTCGTGCTCGTCGCCGCCGCCCCGTGCGCCTTCGCCATCGCCGTGCCCGTCACCGTCGTCGCCGCTGTCGGCGCCGCCGCCCGCATGGGCGCCCTCATCAAGGGCGGCGCCGGCCTCGAAGCCCTGGCCAAGTCCCGCATCGTCGCCTTCGACAAGACCGGCACCCTCACCCGGAACCACCCGATCGTCGACGAAGTTGTCGTCGCCCCGGGCCGGGACCGCGACACCGTGCTGCGCGTCGCCGCCGCCCTCGAGGCCCGCAGCGAACACCCCCTCGCCGCCGCCGTCCTCGCCGCCGCGCCCGGCGTCCCCGAAGCGACGGACGTGCAAGCGGTGCCCGGCCACGGCCTCACCGCCCTCGTCGACGGCGCCCCCGCCCGACTCGGCAAGCCCGGCTTCATCCACCCCGGGGCCCTGGCCGGTGACGTCACCCACCTCCAGGAGGGCGGCGCCACGGTCGTCCTCGTCGAGCAGGACGGCCGTCTCGTCGGCGCCGTCGCCGTGCGCGACGAGCTGCGCCCCGAAGCGCCCGCCGTCATCGCCGAGCTGCGCAACCTCGGCGTACGCCACGTCGCCCTGCTCACCGGCGACAACCAGCGGGCGGCCACCGCCATCGGCCGCGCCGCCGGCGTGGACGACGTGCGAGCCGAGCTGCTGCCCGAGGACAAGGTCCACGCCGTCGCCCAGCTCCAACGCCACGGCGCCACGCTCATGGTCGGTGACGGGATCAACGACGCACCCGCCCTCGCCACCGCCGACGCCGGCATCGCCATGGGGGCGATGGGCAGCGACGTCGCCATCGAAGCCGCCGACGTCGCCCTCATGGGCCAGGAGCTCACCCACATCCCC
>WHTX01000332.1 GCA_009377505.1 Acidimicrobiia bacterium | reverse complement strand
TGGTCCGGCGCTCGCCCAAGCAGCAGCTGCGGGACCTGCGGGACGACGAGGGCGAGGGCCCCGGCGCTCGGGCGGCGACGAGCCAGCGCACCCCCGAAGAGGTCCGCCAGATGCTGTCGCGCTACCGCACGGGCCTGCAGCGTGGGCGCTCGGCACCGGGTGCAGGCGATGGGCAGGTGTCGGCGGGTGACCAGGATCCGAGCGGGGAGGAGCATCGATGAGCAGCAGCTTGAGCGCTCAGGCGAGCAACGTGAACTGGCTGGTGTCCAACTTCGTCGACCGCGTCCCCGGGACGAGCGATGCCATCGTCGTGTCCGCCGACGGGCTGCTCATGGCCAAGTCGAACGGCGTAGACCGCGACACCGCCGACCGCTTCGCCGCCGTGGCCTCGGGCCTCATCGGGTTGGCCTACGGCGCCGCCGGCCGCTTCGGCGGGGGAGCGGTGAACGAGGTCATCGTGGAGATGGAGCACTGCTTCATGTTCGTGACCGGAATCAGCGACGGCTCCTGCCTGGCCGTGATCGCCTCGGCGGGCTGCGACGTCGGCCTCGTGGGCTACGAGATGGCCCTGCTCGTGGACCGGGTCGGCCCGGTGCTCACGCCCGAGCTGCGCAACGAGCTGAAGGTCGGCCTCCCCCAATGAACAGGGCGCGCCGCAGGGAGCGGGCGACTGCCGCGTGCGGGGGCCGCGGGGTGCGGGGACGGGGGTCATGACCAACGGCGCCGGCCCGGGCCCGGGGGTGGGCGACGGCTTCGGGGACCGGATCCGCCCCTATGCCCTCACCGGCGGCCGCACCCGGTCCTCAGCGGACCTGCCCCTCGAGTCCCTCGTCAAGCGGACCAGCCGCGGCGAGGCCATAAGACTCCGCCTCGCCCTCGAGCGGCGGCGCATCCTCGACCTGTGCGCCGAACCGATCTCCATCGCCGAGGTGTCCGCGCACCTCGGCGTGCACCTCGGCGTGGCCCGCGTCCTCGTCGGCGACATGAAGGCTGAAGGCCTCCTCGACGTCCACCAGCCGCGTCCGGTGGGCGACCGGCCCGACATCAAGCTTCTGGAAAGGGTACTGGATGGCCTTCAGGCGCTCTGAGGCGGCAGAGATCGTTGGCGGGCCGGCGACGGCGCCCCTCCCCGTCAAGATCGTCATCGCGGGCGGCTTCGGGGCCGGCAAGACGACTTTCGTGGGGTCGATCTCGGAGATCACGCCCCTCACCACCGAAGCGCCCATGACGTCCCTCGGCCTCGGCATCGACGAGAGCCACTTGCCGGACAAGACCACGACGACCGTGGCCATGGACTTCGGCCGGATCACGCTCGACGAGGACCTCATCCTGTACCTCTTCGGCACGCCGGGCCAGGAGCGCTTCCGCTTCATGTGGGACGACCTGGTGCGCGGCGCCATCGGCGCCGTGGTGCTCGTCGACACCACCCGCCTCGGGGAGTGCTTCCCCGCCGTCGATTACTTCGAGCACCAGGGCGTGCCCTTCGTCGTGGCGGTGAACACCTTCCACGGGATGATCCACCACGACCTCGAGGACGTGCGGGAGGCCCTGGCCGTGCCCCCCCTCGTGCCGATGATCTACACCGACGCCCGCGAGCGCCTGTCCACCAAGAACGCGCTGCTCGTGCTGGTGCGCCACGCCCTCATGCAGGCCACGTCCTGAGCGGGCGCGGCTGACGGGGGCCCGCCCGGGCCGGGCCGGGCGGAGGGCGGTCTGGCAGCGGAGACAGCGGTTCTGTGCCCTCTGGGCTGCCAGCAGGCGGGGTGATCGGCGGTCGCCGGCCTCGGCTGCAGAGGCGGCCGCTCGAGCGGCGCGGCGGCCCGCATGTGAAGGCGGTGGGACCGCGCCGGTAGGGTCGCCGGCCATGGCGCGCCTGACCAAGCTCAACCGATCCATCGCCGGCCGGGTGGCCCTCGTCACCGGGGCGGCCAGCGGCATGGGCCGGGCCACCGCGCACCTCTTCGCCGACGAAGGGGCGAGCGTCGCCGTCGTCGACCGGGCGGCCGAGGGCGTGGCCGAGGTCGTCGAGGAGATCACCGGGGCCGGGGGCACGGCCAAGGGCTACGTGGTCGACCTCGCCGAGGCGGACGAGATCCCCAAGCTGGCCGAGCGGGTGCGAGCCGACCTCGGACCGGTCGACATCCTGGTCAACAACGCCGGGGTGTCGTGGCCCGCCCCCATCACCGCGCCCGACTGGGAGGACTCCTGGCACCTCACCTTCGAGGTCAACCTCGGTGCCCAGGCCCGCCTCGTGCGCGCCTGCCACGAGGACCTCGTGCGCGAGGCGCTCGCCGCACAGGGCGGGGGGCGCATCGTCAACATCGCCTCGACCGAGGGCCTCGGGGCCACGAAGAACATGAGCCCGTACACGGCCTCCAAGACCGGGGTGATCGGGCTGACCCGCTCCCTCGCCCTCGAGTACGGCGAGACAGGCGTGACGGTGAACTGCATCTGCCCCGGCCCGATCCGCACGGGCATGACGGCCGAGATCCCCGACGAGCACAAGTCGAAGTTCGCCCGGCGCCGGGTGCCGCTGCGTCGCTACGGGGACCCCGAGGAGGTCGCCCAGATCACGCTGTCGTTGGTGCTGCCCGCCGCCTCGTACCTGAACGGGGCGATCATCCCCGTCGACGGCGGGATGATGGCCCAGAACACCTGAACGGCGCCCGTCCAGCGGTGGCCCGCGCCCCCACGGGTGCCCCGGCCGGCTGTGCCCCGGTCGGCTCGTGGGCGGCGACTACCGTTGGCAGCGATGCCCGCCCCCGAGCGGGTGCTCCACCCTGCGGGAGGTCCCATGAAGAAGGCGTTGGTCTGCGGCGCGGGCGGGTTCATCGGCGCGCACCTGGTGCGCCGGTTGGTCGACGAGGGCTTGTGGGTGCGGGGCGTCGACATCAAGGAGCCCGAGTTCGCGGCGAGCGGCGCGCAGGAGTTCGTGCTCGCCGACCTGCGCGACCGCGAGCAGTGCGCCAAGGCCCTCGCCGGTGGCTTCGACGACGTGTACCAGCTCGCCGCCGACATGGGCGGCATGGGCTTCATCCACAGCGCCGAGTGCGAGATCATGCGCAACAACGTGCTGGTCAACGTGAACGTCGTCGACGCGGCCGCCGAGGCGGGCATCAGCCGGTACTTCTACTCGTCCTCGGTGTGCGTGTACCGCGACATGGCCGTCGGCGAGGCCGAGCTCACCGAGGCCCAGGCCTACCCGGCCCAGCCCGACAACGAGTACGGCTGGGAGAAGCTCTATGCCGAGCGGGTGGTCTCTGCCTACGGCAGGCGGGGCGGGTTCGAGACGCGCATCGCCCGGTTCCAGAACACCTACGGGCCCGAGGGTACGTGGCGGGGCGGCCGGGAGAAGGCGCCGGCGGCCATCTGCCGCAAGGTGGCCGAGGCGGCCGACGGCGGCGAGATCGAGGTGTGGGGGGACGGCTCGGCGGTGCGTTCCTACACCTTCGTGGACGACCTGCTCGACGGCATCCGCCTCCTCGTCGAATCCGACCGCTCGGAGCCGGCGAACATCGGCAACCCCGAGTACGTGACCGTGGACGAGCTCGTCCGCACGGTGGCCGAGGTCGCCGGCAAGGACGTCCGCATCCGCCACGTGGACGGACCGGTCGGGGTGCAGTCGCGCAACTTCTCCCACGCCGCCGTGGAAGCGCTGGGCTTCGAGGCCCGGGTGCCCCTGCGTGAGGGCATCGCCCGCACCTACCCCTGGGTCGCCCAGCGGGTGGCCGCGGCCGCAGCAGCCCGAACGGGCTAGTCCACCCCGGCCGCCTTGTACGAGAGGCGCACCTTGGAGCGGTAGGCGAGGATGCGCCCGTTCTCGATGAGCACGTCCATCTCCACCACCTCGGCCACGCGGAGGTCGCTGCCGACGCTGCGAGCCGCTTCCTCGACGGCGTTCGCCGTGGCCCGCTCCCACGAGTCGGGGCTCGAGCCGATGAGCTCCACCACGCTGTAAACGCTGTTCGACATGCGTTGGCCTCTCCGGTCGTGTGGGAGTCCTGTGACTATGGTCATGGTCGCGGCACGGTCATGGTAGTTGTAGAGGGGTGGCGCAGGTTCCGTCCCGTGATCCCGACAGCGTGTACCGCGTCGTGCAGCTCGTCGCGACGCACCCGGACTCCTGGGAGGCGGCCGCCGCAGCCGCCATCGACGAAGCGACCAAGACGATCAGCGACCTCCGGGTCGCTCAGGTCGTCGAACTCGACACCGTGGTCACCGACGGTGTCGCGACCTCCTACCGGGTGCGGCTCAAGGTGTCCTACCGCATCGACCGGCGCCGGCGATCGCTCGAGACGGGCGAGGTCCAGACGGTGCAGCGCTACCTGGTCGTGGCGAACCAGACCGTCGGCGGCCCGGCCCTGACCAAGGCCATCTGCTCCCGCCTCGACGCCGGGCCGGCCGAGTTCCACGTGCTGGTGCCGGCCACGCTGTCGCGGGACTACGCGGCGGCACGCCGCCTCGCCACCTTCAGCGTCGACCCGACCTCGGGCTACACGTTCGGCGACCTCGCGGCCCTCCCCGAGAGCGACGCCGAGGGGCAGCGCAAGGCCCAGGAGCGGTTGGACGAGCAGCTCTGGCAGCTCCGGGCGGTGGGCGCCGACCCGACGGGGGAGGTCGGCGAGCCCGAGCCCGTCGACGCCATCGCCGCCGTCCTCGAACGGTCGAGCTTCGACGAGATCCTGCTCTCGACGCTCGAACCCGGCATATCCCGCTGGGTGAAGATGGACCTGCCGAGCCGCCTCGAGCGCCGCTTCGGCCTGCCCATCACCCACCTCCACGAGCCCTGAGCGACGGCCGGGCCGCCCACAGGGCGATGGCGGCGGCCACGGTCACGTTCAGCGAGTCCGTCCCCGGGGCCATGGGGATGGCCACCTGGTGCGTGGCCGCCCGCCGAGCCCGAGCGGACAACCCGTCGCCCTCGCTGCCCACGAGGACGGCCACCCGGTCGGCGGCGGCGAGGGCGCTGTCGTGCAGGTCGAGCGCGCCCTGCGGGGTGAGCGCCGCCACCGTCCAACCGTCCCGGGCCAGCTCGTCGAGCGCAGCCGGCCACGGGCTCGCCCGGGCCGAGGGCAGGAGGAAGCTGGCGCCGAGGGAGACCCGGACGGTGCGGCGGTAGAAGGGGTCGCAGGCCTTCGGGCAGAGCAGCACGCCGTCCACGCCGAGGCCGGCGGCGGTGCGGAAGAGCGAGCCGAGGTTGGCCTGGTCGTTCACCGCCTCGACGACGAGGAGGCGGCGCGCCCTCGAGGCCAGGTGGCGCCAGTCGAGCGCCGGTGGCCGCTCGGCCAGGGCGAGGACCCCACGGTGCACGGCGAACCCGGCGACGCCGTCGAGCACCGGCCGGGGGACCAGCAGGAGGGGGAGGTCGGCCTCCGGCTCGGGTAGCTCGTCCTGCACGCGCTCGCCGCGCTCGGTGGCTACGACCACTGAGCGCACGGTCAGGCCCGAGTCGAGAAGGCGGGCCACGGCTTTCCAGCCCTCGGCCACAAATACGCCGGTGGCCGCCTCGAGGTCGCGGCGGCGGGCGGGGTCGCGCAGGCCGAGGTACGGGGCCAGGCGGGGGTCGGCGGCGTCGCCGACGGGA
>WHTX01000331.1 GCA_009377505.1 Acidimicrobiia bacterium | reverse complement strand
CCGCCCGGCGCGGCCCCCGGCGCGGCCGGGGCGGTGGTCGGGCTCACACCGGCCCCGCCGGCGGCGCTCGCCCTCGGCGAGTCGTCGGAGGGAAGCGGCACCTCGCCGCCAGCCATGGCGCTCGACCGCCCCGCGGGGCCGAGGCCCACCGGCGCGGCGTCAGCGGGGCGGCCGCCTGGGGCGCCGTCGCCCGGCGGCGAGGAGGCGCCCGTACCGCCCATCCCGATGGCCGCCACCACCGCCACCCCGGCCATCACGGCGGCCGCCAGGCCCATCACTGCCCACTGCCAGGGGGCGAAGGGCAGTGCGCGCCCACCCATGTCTGCGATCCTGCGTCCCGCCGTGACGCTCATCCTTGGCTCCCTCCGTCGTTCGGACGAGGGGCTACCCAGCGCCGATGACTCGGCATTCGTCCAACGCGACCGGCATGCTCGCCCCAGCTCAGATGCCCTTTTGAGCTGACCCACACCTCCGGCCAGCCCCGGGCGCGCTCGCTCCCGACGACCGGGGCCCAGCGCGCCCGCGCCCGGAGCCGGGCACCGGCCACGCCGGATCTGGGAGGGTGGGGAGATGCCCGGAGCACCCCCCATGCGACCGGTGGGCGCCGCCGCCACCTTCCTGGCCACCCGCCTCGCATGGCACCGCGCCGCCGAGCACGTCGTGGCCAAGGCCCGCTACCTCGACGACGGCGAGATCCGGCTCACTGCCTGGCCGGGGGGCTTCGCCACGCCCTCCCTGGCCGGGGGGCGCCGAGTCGGCGTCCGCCTCACATCCGTCGTCGTCGAGGAGCACGGCGAAAGCCGATCCGCCCCACTGTCGACCCTGCGGGAGGCGGCGGCGTTCGTCGGCGTGGAGGCCGGCTTCCCCTCCGAGCTGTACCCGCCGGCCACGCCGTGCCTGCCCGACGAGCCCCTCGACGTGGACCCGGCCGAGGGCGAGGTCCTCGCCGCCTGGTACGAGCGCACGGCTGCGGTCCTCGGCCGATTCCGCCTCGAGCTGGGCGGGAGCGACCCGACGCCCCTCATCCTGTGGCCCGAGCACTTCGACCAGGCGTTCGTCACCGAGGACGCCGCCGAGAGGCGGCGGGCCAACTTCGGGGCGTCTCCAGGCGACGACGGCCACCCCGAGCCCTACCTCTACGTCGGCCCGTGGGGCACGGTCCCCGACGACCCCTTCTGGGACGCCCCGCACTTCCCCGGAGCCCTGCTCGGCCTCGACGCGCTGGCCGCCGCGGCTGATCCCGACGCCGCGGCCCTGGCGTTCCTGCGCCGGGGACGAGCGCTGCTCGAGGACCAGCTGGCGTCGTGAGCGTCCCTTCGCCGCCCGGTCCCCCAGCCTCGGGGCCTCGCTCATCGGAGGAGGCGGGCAACCCGCTGTGGCTGGCGCGCGCCCGCCTCGGTGACGGCGAGCCCGTCGACCAGCTGATCGCCACCTACGCCTTCGTCGTGCCCACCGACGAGGCGCTCCGGGCGATCGCCGCCGCCTCGCCGCGGGGCGTCGTCGAGGTCGGGGCGGGCACGGGCTACTGGGCGCACCTGCTCCGCGAGCAGGGCGTCGACGTGGTGGCCTACGACATCGCCCCGGCACCGTCCCCCAGGAACCAGTGGTTCGCGGGCAGCACGCCGTGGTTCCCCGTCCGCGACGGCGACCACACCGTCGTCGGGGACCACGGGGCGCGGACGCTGCTGCTCGTGTGGCCGACGCGCAACGAGGACTGGCCCGGCGAAGCCGTGACCCTTTTCGCCGCCGCCGGTGGCACCACGGTGGCCCACGTGGGCGAGCGCCCCGGCGGGCACACGGGCGACGGGCGGTTCCACGCCCTGCTCGGCGAGGTCGACCGCTGCTGGGCGTGCGCCTACCAGACCCCGTCCGTGCCCTGCGTCTGCGGCGTCCGGCCACGCTTCCGGCGAGTGCGCACGGTCGAGCTGCCGAGCCTGCCCGGTAGAGACGACGACCTCGGGCTCTACGCCCGGGACCCCGACGCCCAGCCCCTGCGCCCCAACCCCCGCCGGCTCCGCCCGCGCCAGCGGCGCCCCGGCCCGCGCCTGCGCTGGCGTGGCGCGCCACCCGCGCACGGGCGGGAGTAGCGTCGTCAGCGGTGGCGTTGCCCCGGTACCTCGCCGAGCACATCCGGCACCAGTCGCCGCCCTTCGCAGCCGACGGCTACTCAGCCCTCGCTGGCGTCTCGCTCGCCCCCGGCCGCCGCGGCGGCCCTGGGCGTCGAAGCGCTCGGCGTCGATGCGGCCGTCCTCGAGGAGCAGGTCGCCGGCGGTACCGTCGCCGTCGGCGTCGAACGCGGCCACGGCCTGGTAGAGCACGTCGGACTGGTCCGAGATGATGCCGTCAACGCCCATGGCCAGGAGGTCGACGCCCATGGCGAGGAGGTCGGCGATGCGGTCGGGGTCGTTGACCGTCCAGGCGTCGACCGGGGTAGCCGGCCTCCTGGAAGAGGGCGGGGTCGAAGAGCTCGCTGGACGCTCCGTCGAGGCCCGAGCCGACGGTGTCTCGGCCGGTTCTCGACGACGGTGCTCTCGTCGCCGTCGGCGAGCAGCAGCTCCCAGGGCGCGATCACCGAGCGCGCTCAGCACCGTGCGCGGCAGCGTGGGCGGCCACGGGGTTCATGACTCGCCGGCCGGTGGACTCCTCGTAGGCCGGGTTCTGCGGGCTGCCGAGCTCGGCGGCCCCAGCGGCCCGGAGCGGGCCCAGCTCCCCCTCTTGCGCCCTCGGAGGTGACGTCGGGCAGGGGCACCGGTGCCTCCAGCAGCCGGCCGGTGGCGTCGGTGTGCAGCAAAGAACGGCCCGAGCTCGTCGCCGAACCAGAACGTCCCTCGGACCCGGACGGAGACCGCGCGGCGGGCGCGGCGCCTGCGGGCAGCCGGGCAGGCCGGCGGCGAGGCCACCAGGCCGAAGCAGAGGCCGCCAGCCCACGGGACGAGGGCGAACAGGGACGGCGCGGTCGGCGTGACATGGACATCCTCCCAGGTGGGACGGGGGAGCTCGGGGCGCCAGACCGTAACGCGCCTCGCCCGTGGCGTCGGCAAAGCAGTACATCCTGTGGAACCTGTAGCCGCCCTTGTAGTGCGCGGCGGCGTCCTGCTTGTTCTCCGAGTACCAACGCAACAGCTCGTCGGCGGTCGCGAAAACGCGAGCGCTGCTCACCGTGTACCAGGTGGCCGTCGGGCTGAGGTCATGAAATGCTCACACCGATAGCGCTCCGAACGGTCGCATAGGTACGCAGAGTGGTGGTGCGTTGGCAAGGGGGCCGGGTTCGCCCGGGTGCCGACGCCGAGTAGTGGCGGAAGAGGAAGGCGGAGGACCATGACATCAGCGCGCTCGTCCTACGAGGTCGCGGCCCGCACGAGGCCAGCTCGGCGCAGGGCCGCGGCGCTCACCGCGGTGTGCCTGGCCGTGATGGCCGTGTCGCTCGGCCCGGGACCGGCGGTGGTCGCGGCCTCCGACGGGGACGCCGCCCGGCGGGCGCGCTTCGAGGCGGCCTGGGCGGCCCAGGACCTAGGCGACTCGCTCACCCGGGTCACTTCCATGCTCCCTGGGATCTGACGGGCCGCGCCAACCCGAGCCAGCTCAGGCCGGCCAGTTGCCGTACCTGGTCGGCGAGGAAGGACCCGAACTGGTCGTCCCCGACATCGCCGGCCATGTCGTCGCGAATCGTGACCTCGTCACGGGGGAGGGTCGGCGCTCGGCGGTGTTGACGGCGGCGACCTGCACGTGCACTTCGAAGGGCGTCTCATGACCGACCAGGTCCCTGATGCTGTGGGCCCGGCCGGGCCATCCAGCGCATGCTGGTCGGGCTCGAAAGGTTGAAGCGCTAACGACAGTACCGTTCAGTTAGAGCTACGTTGGTGCAGTTTGGGCGGGTGCCTCGTGTTGGGCCGCCGACAACGCTGATGTCGCGCCCGGCCGAGCGACCTTCGTCGCCGCCCTGCGCATCGCACCCGCTCCATCCCGCGGCGGGCGACTTTCCCCCCTCAGCCCACTGACCACGGCTGTCGCCACGCCATCACGCTGCTCCACCGCCGGCTCAACCCCCGCCGACGCCGCAGCCACCCCCACGTCGTCAAGCGCAAGTACGTCAAGTGGCAGGTCAAACACGCCCACCAGCCCCAACCCTACTCGAATCTAACTGAACAGTATCGGCGCTAGGCCTGGTCGCGCAACGGCTCCCGCACCCCGCCGGGCGGACGTGGGGGGCGCGGGAGCCGCGTGATGGGCGAAGCTGGTCGTCGTCCAGCTCGCGCCCTCGCTTGTGGCCTGAGACGGCCTCGGGCCGGGGAACCGCAGCCCGGCCCGAGGCGCTCTCTCAGGAGGTTTCAGCATCGCCGTCCACCGCGGGCGCGGTCATCATCAGGCTTGGGGGAACGATCACTCGCCCTGCTGCCGCTGGCGCTCGCGGTAGTCCCGGGTCCCCGGGCGCGAAGCGCCCCCCGCCGTCGTGGTCTGGGACGCGGGCGAGATGGTGGGCGGAGGGTCAGCGCAACGCGGCGGCCACTGCGTGGGCGATGTCGGGCTCGAACTCGATCTCGAGCTTGATCACGCCGACGAAATGGTCGGGGATCCTTGTCGCGGCTATCGCGCCGCGGGGACTTGTTCTAGGGCTCTTCAGGCCCGGTGCTCGCTATCAGGCGCCGAAGACGTGGGCGGTCCAGACCCTGCCGTTGGCGTCGACGACGACCCCGACACCCATGGACGTGTAGCTGGAGTCGACGATGTTGGCGTAGTGGCTAGGGCTAGCCACGAAAGCATCGTGGATGGCCTGGGCGGATGGGCCGACCCCGACGTTCTCACCGACAGCCCGCCAGGGACCTAGCAGGCTTGACGTGTTGCTGTGGTAGATGGAGCCCGCCTCAGCCATGGCTTGTGCGTGGGCGGCGGCGTAGGCGTGCAGGTCGTCCGCGGCCTGGAGTGGGCTGCGCCCCGCCGAGGCCCGGGTGGTGTTGGTCAGGGCGAGGAAGTGGTCCTCGGTCGCTGACTGACTGGTCGGAGCAAACGTGACCGGATTGGGCACCGTTGTCGTCGCCGGGGGTGGTACCGCCGTCGCGGGCGGTGTCTCGGTCGTGGTGGCAGTCGGTGTAGTCGTCGACGCCACGGTGGTGGCAGGCGGCTCTGTGGTCGCGGCACCGACGAAGTCGCTGGTCGTGGTAGTCGAGTTGAACGAGGTGCTCGTGATGGCGAGGAGTGCAATGAGGCCTGTTGTACCGAGGGCGGTTCGGGAGAAGCGCAACTGGGGGCAGTCCTCTCTGTCGGTAGCCCGGCTGACGGCATTGGTTCCGTGGCTTGCGTCCCCCGCGTTGCAGCGGGATGGTCGTCTAACAGGAGCGTTTTCGGCGGGTCGCTTCTCCAACTTGAACGAGTGCCTCTCGCGTCTGGGGTTCCGCTTCCGGCAAGGGGCGGAGGAGGAAGCGTCAAGACCTGTGGATCGGGTTGTCCCGTGCGGTCACGCGGCGGCTTCCTGGTCGTGCTGGTCGCGTTCGGCGATCACCCCCTTCTCGAAGCGTGCGCCGGCTCGGACGAGGGCGACGAGGTGGGCGCCGTTGAGCGCCCGCCACCGGTCCTGGGCGGCCTCGATG
>WHTX01000330.1 GCA_009377505.1 Acidimicrobiia bacterium | reverse complement strand
CCAGGGCGCCCACGCCCGTGCTCAGGTGGCCGTGCGCCCCGTCGGCGTGCTGGTCGGGCTCGCCGCCAGCGTGAGCCCCCTCAGCCGGGCGCCCAGCTACAAGCCGCTGCGCCGCCTCCCCCTCGCCGAACGGGTCGCCGCCCTGCGCCAGCCCGAGGTGCGCGCCCGCATCCTGGCCGAGCACGCCGAGCTGCACCCCGCCGACTTCCCCGGGCTCATCCACGAGGGCTTCGAGCGGATGTACCCCCTCACCGACCCGCCCGACTACGAGCCGACGCCCGAGCGCAGCGTGGCCGGGCTCGCCGCCGCCGCCGGCAGGGACGGGCGCGAGCTGCTCTACGACATGCTGCTCGAGGACGGCGGCACCCGGCTGCTCTACGTGCCGATCATGAACTACGCCCGGGGCAACCTCGACGACCTGCGGGAGATGATGGCCTCGGAGAACTCCCTCTTCGGCCTGTCCGACGCCGGGGCGCACTGCAACACCGTCTCCGACGGCTCCTTCCCCACCAGCGCGCTCACCCACTGGACCCGGGACCGCAGCCGCGGCGAGCAGCTGCCCCTCGAGTTCGTGGTGCACGGCCAGACCCAGCGCACCGCCGCTCACGTCGGCTGGCTCGACCGCGGGGTGCTGGCGCCGGGCTACCTGGCCGACGTGAACGTCATCGACCACGACGCCCTGGCCTTGCCCCCGCCGACCCTCGTCTCGGACCTGCCCGCCGGGGGCACCCGGCTGATGCAGCGGGCCACCGGCTACGTGACCACCCTCAAGCGGGGCCACACGATCGCCGAGGGCGGCGAGCTCACGGGAGAGCTCCCCGGCCGCCTCCAGCGCGGCAGCCGGCCCGCACCCGCCTGAAGTCGTCCCGGGTGCGCGACCGGGCCGCGGTCACGCCCGGCTGTTCCTGGAGCGCTCCTCGACGAGGTCGGCGAAGGCGGCCAGGTCGGGCACGGCGCGGTGGGTGCCCCGGTAGCTGCGCCAGCGGTCGAGGACCACGCTGTGCACGCCCGCCCCTTCCCAGGCCTCGACCAGGTGGGGGGCGTCGTCGACGGCGATGCACCCGCTCGGGTCGAGCCCCAGCCGGCCGAGCACCGTCGGCTTGTCGAGCGCCAGGTTCACCGACTCCACCTCGAGGTCGTGGGCCGACAGCCAGTGCAGCGTCGCCTCCATGGCCGCCTCCGCCCCGGCGACCTCGCGGGCCGTGACGAGGTGGAGGCGGTGGCCGGCCTCCCGGAGGCGGCGGACCGAGCGGCCGACCTCGGGATAGGGCGCGCCCTCCCACCACAGCGCCCTGGCCCCGACGCCGGCGGCGAGCAGGTCTACGAAGCTGTCGGCGTCGATGCCCCACGCCTCGTAGAACTCCCAGCTGGTGGTGTCGAGGCGGAGCTCGCGCCCCAGCCGGCCCGAGAGGTAGGTGGTGAACTCCTCGGGGAAGGGGTAGAGCACGCCGTCGACGTCGACGAGCAGGTCGTACGTCGTCTGCGCGCTGCGCTCGTCTGGATGGGGTAATCTTGACCGCATAGGTCGGAATTCGAAGGCTAGCCTGTGCAGCATGGCTGCCGAGACCGCCCTGCCCGTGCTCGACATCACCCCCTTCGCGGCCGACGAGGCGTCGACCGCGGCCGCGGCCTTCGTGGAGGAGCTGCGCGCCGCCGTGCACGAGGTCGGCTTCTTCTACCTGGTGGGCCACGGCGTGCCGCCCGAGCTCCGCCGACGCCTCCAGCAGGTTGCCAGCGAGTTCTTCGCCCTCCCCGAGGAGGTGCGCCTCGAGATCGAGAACGTGCGGTCCCCCCAGTTCCGCGGCTACACGCGCTTCGGCCACGAGCGGACGAACGGCGAGGTCGACCAGCGCGACCAGCTGGACATCGGCCGGGAGTTGCCGGTGCGGGTGCCCGGGCCCGACGAGCCCGCCTGGCTGCGCCTGCGCGGCCCCAACCTGTGGCCCGCGGCGCTGCCCACCCTCCGACCCGTGGCCCTCGAGTGGATGGCGACGCTCGAAGGCCTGGGCCAGACCCTGCTGCGGGCCGTGGCGCTGGCCCTCGGTCAGGCGGCCGAGCGCTTCGCCGACGCCGTCACCCCGCCCGAGGTCCTGCTCAAGGTCATCCGCTACCGGGCGCCGGCCCCGTCGCTGCCGGCGGGCGAGACGGGGGGCGACGACGAGGGTGGTGGCGGGCAGGGGGTGGGGGCGCACCGCGACACGGGTTTCCTCACTTTCGTCGCCCAGGACGAGGTCGGCGGGCTCCAGGTGGAGCGGGACGGCCGACTCGTCGACGTCCCCGCCCTCGGGGACGCCCTCGTCGTGAACGTCGGCGAGATGGTCCAGCTCGTCACCCGGGGCTACTTCAAGGCCACCGTGCACCGCGTGGTCGCCCCCCCGCCCGGCGTCGAGCGCTTCTCGCTCGCCTACTTCTTCAACCCCAGGCTCGAGGCGACGCTGGCGCCCCTCGACCTCCCCCCGGCGCTCGCCGTGGACGCCCCCGGTGGTGACAGCGCCGACCCCAGCAACCCGATCCTGGCCAACTACGGCGACAACTCCCTCAAGGTGCGGCTCCGGGCCCACCCCGACGTGGCCGAACGCCACCACGCCGACCTCCTGGCCAGCGGCGCCTGGTCGAGCTAGTGGTGCCCCGCACAGTCAGGGTGAACGTATCGGCGAGGACCGGTCGTCGCTGGCAAGGACGCAGGAGCCCAGCTCACCGGTGTTGTGAGCAGGGCGACGGCCGCGAGCCTCATGAAAGATCAGGGCTAGGCACCCCGTCGGCCATGGCGCGACCGGTGGCGCCGTGCCACGCCTGGCGCAGCAGGGCGCCCACCAGCACCCCCCACAGCAGCCGCTGCGCGAGCCCGCTGACGGTGGAGTCGTGCAGGACGGTGCTCACGAGCAACAGCACAGCTCCCGCGGACACGAGCCCGGCGCCGGCGGGGTCGGCCAGCGTGCGCCGCTCGGGGGCGAGTGCCGGCAACGAGCGCCCGGCCACCACGAGCACGCCCAGCGCCAGCAGCAACGACGCCCAGCTGTGCACCACGTCGCCCCCGTCGGGAGCACCAGCGCGGAAGGCGGCGGACAGGGCGGCGCCGACGCCGCCCACCAGCGCGGCCACGGGCAGCACCCAGGCCAGCGGACCGGCCCGGCCCACAGGGCGCAGCGCCGCGCCCAGGGCCACGAGCCCCACGCCCAGGGCAACGAAGGCCAGTGTCATGACCCACCCGTAGGGCCCCGTGGCGTACTCGCTCAGGCGGTGGGCGACGGGCGGCAGGTCGGGGCGCAGGACGTGGAGGAGGCCGACGCAGGCGACGCAGCACATCAGCGCCGTCAGCGCCCCGAGGTGCAGGCCCCGCCTCACGCGGCCCGGAAGGCCCGGCCCCACACGGGCAGCGCCCCCAGCGCTCAGTCGAGGCTGGTCTCGAGCTGCGGCTTGTCGCGTAGGGACCGCTTGAGCTCGGCGAAGCCTGAGAAGGTGGCCAGTTCCCACACCGCGTCCCACAGGGCGACGGCACGGTCGTCCGGCGGCACCTCGCTGATGACGGGACCGAAGAAGGACTGGGTCTGGCCGTTCCTGGTGAAGCTGATGATCGGCGTGCCCACCTCCTTGCCGGTGCGGGAGAGCGCCTCGTCACGGTCGGCGCGCAGCTCGTCGTCCCAGCTCTCTTCGTTGGCTGCGGCGAGGTAGCGCTCATCGACGCCTACCGAACGCAGGTAGTCAGGGAAACCAGCCTCGAAATGCTCGGTCAGCTCCTTGCGGCGCCGGCGGACGTGGATGTCCCCGCCCCACTGCGTGTACAGGTCGGGCATGCGCTCGGGGCCCTCGGCGGCCCGCACGGCGGCCGCCACTCGCAGCAGCTTGAGCCCGCTGCCATGGCCCTCGACGTAGCCGGGCGGGAAGTCCTTCTCGTAGTCGCGGTGCTCGTTGAGGAGGCGCAAGCAGATGAAGCGCCAGTCGACGGACAGGTCGCGCTGCTCGGCCACCTTGGTCACCCAGCGCGATGTGATCCACGCCCAGGGGCACATCGGGTCCCAGAAGAACTCCACGTCTGCGGCCACGCTCACGTCCGTTCCCTCAGGGCGGCGGCCCGGGGCGCCACCGCTCGTCGCCCGTCGAACCTACTGCCCCGCCGGGCCGCGGGCCGCGAGGCGCCCCAGGCGAGCCGGCCTCGGTGACCACGGCCTCGAGGGCGGCGCATGAGGCTCCCCGGCGGGCCAGCACCGCCTCCATTGCCTCAAGAATGCGGCCGCGCGTACGGATCATGATCTGGCACAGTGCGCCAGGACGACCGAGCCGTGGGAGCGACGAGCGTGGCCGCGACGAGCACCGCCCCACGTAGCGAGCCCGCCGCCGCGCCGCCGAGGGCCGGGTTGCGGGAGTGGCTGGGCCTGGCCGTGCTCACCCTCCCCGTGCTGCTCATCTCGATGGACAACACGGTCCTCAGCTTCGCCGTGCCCACCCTCAGCGAGGACCTCGAGCCGTCGGCCTCCCAGCTCCTGTGGATCGTGGACATCTACGGGTTCGTGCTGGCCGGCCTGCTCGTCACGATGGGCAACCTGGGCGACCGCATCGGGCGGCGCCGCCTGCTCATGGCCGGGGCCACGGCCTTCAGCGTGGCGTCGGTGATGGCCGCCTTCGCCCCCGACGCCAGCACGTTGATCGCGGCGCGGGCGCTGCTCGGCGTGGCCGGCGCCACGCTCATGCCCTCGACGCTCTCCCTGCTGCGCAACATCTTCGCCGACGACGGCCAGCGCCGTTTCGCCATCGCCGTGTGGACCACCATGTTCGCCGTCGGCTCCGCCCTCGGGCCCCTCATCGGCGGGTGGATGCTCGAGCACCTGTGGTGGGGCTCCGTGTTCCTCCTCGGCGTCCCCGTCACCATCGGGCTGCTGGCGGTGAGCCCGCTCCTGCTGCCCGAGTCGCGCGACCCCGCCCCCGGCCGGTGGGACCCCGCCTCTGCGGTGCTGTCCTTCGGCACGATGCTGCCCGCCGTCTACGGCATCAAGGTGCTGGCCGAGCACGGCCCCGGCGCGGGATCGCTGGGGCCGATCGTCGTGGGGGCCCTCTTCGGCGTGGCCTTCGTCCGCCGCCAGCAGCGCCTCGAGGACCCGATGATCGACGTGTCGCTGTTCCGCATCACCCGCTTCCGGGCGGCGGTGCTCGCCAACCTCGTGGCGCTGTTCGCCTTCGCCGGCAGCCTCTTCTTCCTCACCCAGTACCTGCAGACGGTCCTCGGCATGAGCCCGAGCCGGGCGGGCCTCGTGCTCGTGCCCGGGGTGCTGTCCTCGGTGGTGTTCACGCTCTCGGCCGGCCTCTTGCGGCGGGTGCTGTCCCTCGGCCAGGCCATCGCCGCCGGCATGCTCGTGGGCGGCGCCGGCTTCCTCGCGCTCACCCAGGTGTCGGTCTCGAGCGGTGCCTTGATCGCCGTGGTCGCCTACGTGCTCATCGGCGCCGGCGTGGGGGTCGCGCTCAGCCTGACGGTCGACGCCATCATGGCCGACATCCCCCCGGCCAAGGCCGGCGCCGGCTCGGCCATCAGCGAGACGGCCAACGAGTTCGGCATCGCCCTGGGCACGGCCGTCCTCGGCACGGTGGTGCTCGCCGTCTACCGCC
>WHTX01000023.1:16988-31825 GCA_009377505.1 Acidimicrobiia bacterium | reverse complement strand
GGCAGCGCGAGCTTCCGCGGCACAAGAATGGGGTGGGCGTTCTCAGGTGGGGCGTGGCGCTGCTTGCGGGGCAGCGGTAGCCGGTTCACGAGCTGGGCGGCGGCGCCAGCCAGGGCCACCAGCGGGGTCAGCGGATGGGGCAACCCGGTCGCGTAGCAGACCTGGTCGAGCAGGCGCAGTGGGCCGATGACCCAGCGGAACTCGTCAGGGTGCTCGAGCTCGTGCACCTCGGCCCGGGCCGCGGTGACGTCCGCGTCGTCGAGGATGGCGTTCGTCGCCCGGCGGGCCGATTCGTTCGCCGCCTCCATGGAGGCGAAGTCTGTGGAGGTGCGCACGTAGTCCCCGGCGAGCACCAGGTTCGCCAGAGCGGTCCGCGCCGTCGGGCGGCGGTCCCAGGAGCCCTCCACGTTGATCAGCATCCGCGAGTTGTTCTCGAGGGGCCGGTCGAACGACTCGGGCGGGCCGACGGGGTGCACGGGCCCCCGGGTCGCCGCGTCCACGGCGTCAGGGTCGACGAGGGAGCGGTCGACCTCCCACTCGACGCGGCCGGCCTCGAAGGGGACACGGGCGAGCTCGGGCAGGTGGTCCCCGAGCTGGCGCCAGACCTCCTCGGCCACCTCGGGAAGGGTGAGGTTCCTGGCGGGTATGCCGAAGGTGCCCGGCGTGTCCCAGTCGGACACGTTCACCGACAGAAGGCCCCGCAGCGGCGCCAGCTGCCCGTAGCCGCCGGTGTCGCCACCCAGTCGGCCCGAGCGGTGACCGGGCGCCCACTGGGGGAGCTGGTCGACGACCGTGAGCGCCCACGGCGACTCGAGGCACAGCACGTGGCCCCGAGGCAGGCTCACCTCGTCTTCGTGCAGGTAGAACATGATCCCGTTCATCCAGCCGAAGTGCAGGCTGTACACGCCGTCGAGGTGGGGCACGTGGCGGGCGAGGGGGTCCGATGGCCGCTGGTCCCGGGGGATGGACCGGTCGTGGGCCAGCACGTCGGGGGAGTTCGTGAAGATCGCCTGGGCCACCTCGCCGGGCACGGCGAGCACGTAGTAGTCGAAGCCGGTGGCCGTGACCTCGGCGCCCGCCCCGGCCTGGCGGTAGCGGAACCCGCCGATCCGGTCGCCGTCGAGCAGCAGCTCGTGCACGAGGGCGGCCTCGAAGTGCACGCCCCGCTTCTCGAGGTGGGCCACCCAGGGCCGGATCCACATGTCCGAGGTGGGGCCCTCGAGGACGCTGTCGGCCGGGTCGCGGCTGAGGTGGGGATTGATGTCGTACAGGAGCTGGAGCAGGATCCGGCCCGCCGTACGGGCGCTCATCTGCTCGGCCCGGGTGGCCACGAAGGCGCGGGACAGCCCGAGGGCGTAGGCCAGCTGGTAGCCGTAGGACATCCGGTTGCCACCGATGTAGTCCCACCAGCTCTGCTTCTCGTAATGGTCGACCAGGCGCCCGGGCGCGCTCGAGGCCAGGCGGAAGAGCGCGCCGACGAAGTGGGCCGACTCGACCAGGTTGGGGCGGCACTCCTCGGGGATGTCCCGCCAGAGCTTCACCCCCCAGTGGAAGCTGTCCGCCAGGACCTGGGGAGAGCGGAGGCGGGCCGCCCTGCCGGGCAGCGGGATGGTGTACGGCTCGACCCCGTTGGCGGCGAAGGTGGCCCACTCGAGTGGGCGGAGCCGGTCGGCCACCGTCTCACGGCCCGGCTCGTCGCCCACGAGGGGGATGGCGGCGAGCGTGGCGGTGACGTTAGCGTAGAAGCCGGGGAAGAAGCGGAAGCCGTGCTCGGCGGCGAAGCCCTGGGCGCTGGCGTAGCTGTGCGCCTTTCCGCCGAGCAGCAGCTCGGGGCAGGACTCGCTCTCGACCGGCCGGGGGCCGAGGTCCCCCCCGGTGGCGGCCTCGAAGACGGTGACCTCGGCCCGGCCGTCGAGGATCTCTGACAGCTCGTGCGCCGCGGTGAGCCCGGACACGCCCCCGCCGATCACGGCCACCTTCAACGTCTTGCCCACGTTCTGCTCCCTCCGTGGGGGTACGGTCCCTGACAGCGAGCCCTCACAGGGTTCTGTCGGCCGCAACGCCCCGACCTGGAGGCTCGCACGCCGGCGATCCGTCGCGCTCGCCCGTTGGGCTAGATGCGGCCCAGCTGGACGAGGACGAGAAGGCTGGACGAGACCGAGCAGGAAGGGGAGCGGATGGGTGGCCCGATGGAGGGAGTGCGCGTCGTCGAGGTCGGCTTCTGGGTGGCGGGGCCGTCCTGCTCGGGCATCCTCGCCGACTGGGGAGCCGACGTCATCAAGGTCGAGCCCATCGCCGGGGACCCGTTCCGCTCGCTCGACTGGTTCTTCGAGGACGGCAACCCGCCCTTCGAGCTCGACAATCGGGGCAAGCGCTCGATCGCCCTCGACTACCGCAGCGAGGCCGGCGCCCGCCTCCTCGCCGAGCTGGTGGACCGGGCCGACGTGTTCGTCTCGAACCTCCGCCCCGGGGGCCTGGCCCGGGCCGGGCTCGACCCCGACACACTGCGGGCGCGCAACCCGCGCCTCGTCTACGCGAGCGTCACCGGCTACGGCCTCGACGGTCCCGACCGTGACCGGCCCGCTTACGACATCGGGGCGTTCTGGTCCCGTGCCGGGGTGGCCGCCGCGCTGACCACCGAGGAGATGCCCCTGCCGTACCAGCGGGGCGGGATGGGCGACCACATGACGGGTATGTCGGCCGCGGGGGCGGTAGCCGCGGCGCTCTTCGCCCGGGAGCGCACCGGGCAGGGCCAGCTCGTGCGGGCGTCGCTGTTGCGCCTCGGGCTCTACATGGTCGGCTGGGACGCCAACATCAACCTGCGCAGCGGTCTGCCGACCGTGCCCACCAGCATCGACTCACCGGCGAACCCGCTCATCAACGCCTACACCTGCGCCGACGGCCGGGCGATCTGGCTGCTCTGCCTGGAGGGGGACCGCCACTGGCCCGACGTGGTGCGCGCCTTCGAGCGGCCCGATTGGCTCGAGGACCCCCGCTACACGGACATCGTCAGCCGCAAGGACCACGCCGCCGCACTGGTCGAGGAGCTGCGGGAGATCTTCGCCACTCGGCCGCGGGCGGAGTGGGAGGAGGTGCTCGACCGCCACGAGGTCTGGTGGGCGCCGGTCCAGCACACCCACGAAGCGGTGGACGACGTGCAGGTGCGGGCGAACCGTGGCGTGGTGGAGGTGCCGATCGGGGACGGGTCGATGGCGTCGATGGTGGCCACCCCGGTCGACTTCGAGGGCACGCCGTGGGGGGTTCGCTCCATGCCGCCCGAGCTCGGCCAGCACACCGAGCTGATCCTGGCCGAGGAGCTCGGCCTGGGCTGGGACGAGATCGACGCGCTGCGCGAGTCCGGCGTCATCCCCTGATCCTCAGCGCTCGGCGGCGGGAGCTCGCAGCGCAGGGCGCGTAGACCTGCGTCGCCTGCTGTCAGCGGCTCGGTCGGGCCCGCCGTCCGGCAGGGCACAGCGCGCAGAACCGCTTCCCCTGCTGCCAGTTCCTCGGTCGGGCCCACAGCCCAGCCGGTGCTGTGCGGCGCGGAGACGGCCTGCGGAAGACGGGAACGATGGTGGACAGGTCCTGCCGGGCGGGTCTGGAATGCGAGCATGAGCATTCGCACCTCGCCGTGTCGCGGTCGACCACCGACCAGCCCGCCCGGTGAGGGTGAGCGGCGGGGAGCGGGGGGCACCGTGAGCGCCGGGGCCATGACCACCGTATGACCGCGACCGGTCCCGACACGGGGCTCGACGTCGTGACCGGCGCCTTCGGCAACACCGGGCGGGCCATCGCCGGCCTCCTGCTCGGCAGCGGTCGACGGGTGCGCGCCCTCACCGACCACCCGCCACCTCCCTCCGAGGCGGGCCGCGTCCCGATCGAGGTGGCGCCGTACCGCTTCGACGAGCCCGGCCACCTCGTGCACGCCTTCGAGGGGGTCACGACCTTCTACAACACGTTCTGGATGCGCACGGGCGACGGGTCGGCCTACGACACCGCGGTGGCGCGCTCCGAGGCGCTGATCACCGCCGCGGGACAGGCCGGGGTGCGCCGCATCGTGCACCTGAGCGTCGCCCATTCGAGCGTCACCTCGCCCTACCCGTACTTCCGCGCCAAGGGCCTCGTCGAGCGCCACCTCGGTACTTCTCCTGCGGCGGCGGCGATCGTGCGGCCGGCGCTCGTCTTCGGGGGCGACGCTGTCCTGCTCAACAACCTGGCGTGGGTGCTGCGCCGCGCCCCCCTGTTCGCCGTGGCCGGGGACGGCAGCTACCTGGTGCGCGCCGTGCACGTGGACGACGTCGCCCGCCTCTGCGTCGACGCCGGCGGGAGGGAGAGCGCCGAGGCGGTCGACGCCGTCGGGCCCGAGCGACTGACGTTCCTCGAGCTGGTGACGACGCTTCGTGACCTGGTGGCGGGCCGGGCGCGCATCGTGCGCCTACCGGCGGGCGTGGTCCTCGCCGCCTCGAAGGTGCTCGGCGCCGTGCTGCGTGACGACCTGCTCACCGCGGACGAGCTCCGATCCACGATGGAGGGCCTGGCCGACACCGAGGGGCCGGCGACGGGCACGGTGGCGCTCACCGCCTGGCTGCGGGAGCACGCCGACGAGCTGGGCCGCGGCTACGTCAACGAGCGGGGCCGCCGCCGTCCCCCCACAGCCCGGGCCTGACGGCCCCCCCGTCCCGTCTGGGAGGGACAGGCGCCGCTGTCGGCGGCGTCGCCGGCGAAGGCGCGCCCACCCGGCCCGCACGACGCCCCTCAGCGCCGAACCTCCCCGGCTGGGCGAAGGATTCGCGCTGGGTGATGTCCAGATCGGGCGCAGAGGCGTACTGTGCAGGGGTCCGGCCGTCGCAGTGGCCGGGACCGCCGCGGCGGAGGGCCGCGGCGTCGACAGGCAGGGGATATTCATGTCGGCGAAGCGTTCGTTGGCGCGCCTTGGTGGGGTGGCCGCGGTATCGGCGGCGGCATTGACGACGGTGGGGGTGCCCGTGCCCGCGGGCGCGCAGCCCCCAGGGTGGGAGGTGGTGGCCTCCGGCCTCGATGCTCCCCGCGACCTCGCCTGGGGCCTCGACGGCGAGCTCCTCGTGGCCGAGGCGGGCCGCGGCGGTGACACCTGCGTCGAGCTCCCGAGCGAGGGCCCCGACGACGAGGGCAGCGAGCTGTGCTTCGGGCTGACGTCCGGGGTCACCGAGATCACGGAGGACGGCCAGGAGCGAGTGCTCGACGGCCTGCCCTCGGTGTCCGTGGCGGGGCCGGCGGGCGAGGAGCCCATCGGCGTCGAGGACCTCTCCACGGACCACTGGACGGGGGAGACGTACCTGGCCATGGGCCTCGGAGCCACCCCCGAGGAACGCGACTCGCTGCTCCCGGAGGCCGGCAGCATCCTCGGCCACCTGGTGCGCGTCGTGGGCGACGGGGTGGAGCCCGTGGCCGACCTCGCCCAGTACGAAGCCGACCAGAACCCCGACAGCGGCGAGCCGGGCAGCGAGGTCGACAGCAACCCCGAGGGCGTGCTCGCCGTGTACGGCCAACAGTTCGTGGTGGACGCCGGGGGAAACGACCTGCTGCACCGGGGGGTGGACGGCCACCTGTCCACGCTCGCCGTGTTCGGCGCGACCGAGCAGCCGGCGCCGCCGTTCCTGGAGCTCCCCCCGGGGGCGACGATCCCCGCGCAGGCCGTGCCGACCGAGGTGGTGCTCGGCCCCGACGGCGCGCTGTACGTCAGCGAGCTCACGGGCTTCCCCTTCACGGTGGGCTCGGCCAAGGTGCTCCGCTGGGACGCCAACGGTGTGACCACCTACGCCGAGGGGTTCACGAACATCGTCGACATCGACTTCGGCCCCGACGGCAGCCTCTACGTGCTGGAGCTGGCCCAGGACAGCCTGCTCGCGCCGGAGAGCGGAGGGCGGCTCACCCGGATCGGGCCCGACGGCGACCGCGAAGTGGTCGAGGACGAGGGCCTGCCCTTCCCGACCAGCGTGCTCGTCGGCGAGGAGGGCGACCTCTACCTGACCGTCAACGGCGTGGCCATCGGCGGCGGCGAGGTCTGGCACCGCAGCGCGCCATAGCCCAGCGCCGCCGCGCCGTAGCCCCGATCTTGCATTCGAGCTCGTTCGAGCTGGTCAGCCAGTCGGCCGCTTCACTCGACTGACCAGCTGCCATCCAGGTCAGCGGTATGGCCACGAGCCTCATGAAAGTCCCCCACGACGTCCACCGTGGAGCGGCTCGATACCGGCCCCATCCGGCTCGGCAGCACCGCCAAGGTCAAGCAGCCCGGCCAACGCGCCAAGGTCTGGACGGTCACCGCGGTCGAGCCCGACCGCCGGTTCGCGTGGACGGCCCGGGTGTTCGGCACCGACATGACCGGCACCCACACCCTGGCGGCGAGCGACACCGGTACCTCGAACACGCTGAACGTCGACATCGCCGGGCGCGGCTCTTGGTTCGTCGGGCGCAGGCTCGGCGGTCAGATCCGCTCGTCGCTCCCCAAGGAGAACGCAGGGTTCAAGCGCGTCGCCGAAGCACCCGAGGTCAGTGCTGTCGGTGGGCGAGGTGCTCCGACAGCACCTGGGCGCCGGAGTGCTCGACGTCGCGCGTCGCGGTGAGCAGGGTGACCGCCTGGGTGCCCGCCAGTTCGCGGAGGTGGCGCACGGCGTCGTAGCCGGGCGGCTCTTCCAGCTCGGCGCGGTAGCGGCGGGCGAACTGCTCGAAGCGCTCGGGGTCGTGGCCGTACCAGCGGCGCAGGTCGGTGCTCGGCGCCACGTCCTTCAGCCACTCGTCGAGCGCCGCGTCCGCCTTCTTGACCCCGCGCGGCCACAGCCGGTCGACGAGGACGCGGTACCCGGCGGCGCTTCCGTCGCCGTCGTAGATGCGGCGGACCTGCGGGTCACGCGGTGGCATCTGCCCTGGCCTCTCTCATCCGGGCGCCGGTCCCTCCAGGCTCACCCGAGGCTCATCGTATGGCGCGCCGGGCGCCGGGCCGGGTTGAACAGCCCGCGCCGGCCAAGCGTCAGCCCAGGATCACGAGCAGGCTGAGCGCGGCGACCATGAGGATGGCGAGCGCCGTGCCGAGGATCCTCATCGGTGCCGGCCAGAAGGGGTCGGCGTGGCTCCCCGGCCCGGCCGCCGGTGCAGGCGCGCCAGTGCGTGTGGCCGCGGGGGCGGCCGTCGGCCCGAGGGTGCCGTCGACCAGCCCGGCCACGGCCCGCTGGCGAGCCGGGCGGTGGTCGCCCTGGCTGCGCCGCACGAGCACGGGCAGCGCCCCAGCCGGCCCGGTGGCGCGGAACGGCGGACCGGGCGGCGGGCGCGCAGCCACGCCTGGCTCAGCCACGTTCCCGCCTGGCGCCCGCCGACACGACCCGCAATCTACCGGCCTCCATCGGGGACGCTGGCCTGGCCCCCGCCTCCACTCAGGGGTCTCGCTGAAGCCGGGGTGCCGCCTGGCACGTCGGCCCAGCTCGTAGAGGGCTCGGCCCAGTCGCTACCTTCTCGACACGTGAGTCGAGTCCCGCACCTCGAGCCCCGCCACCCCGAGGGCGAGGAGCTGCTCCACAACCGCGACTACCGCGTCGACGTGTACCGGGCCGGCCCCTCCACCATGCGCATCCGCGGCCAGCTGCGCGACGTGAAGCCCAACGGGCTCGAGCTCCTGCTCGAGGACGACACGCCCATGGTGATCCACCACATGGTTGTCGACCTGCTCGTCGAGGTGCCCTCCCTGGAGATCACCGCCGCGCGCCCGGTCATGGAGACCCACCCCCACCACGACTGCACCTGCGTGCTCGCGCATTACCAGGGCCTCGTCGGGCTCTCCATCGCCCGGGGCTTCACCCACAAGGTGCGCGAGCTGTTCGGCGGGCCGCGGGGCTGCACGCACACGACGATGCTGCTGCAGGCCATGGCGCCTGTGGCCATCCAGTCGCTGTGGTCCTACATGCGCCCCGAGCCGGGCGAGTCCCGTGTCGAGCTGCGCCCCCGGCAGGAGCAGCACCGCGAGCATTTCGCCCGCAACCGCAACACCTGTCACGTCTGGGCCGACGGGGGCCCCATGGCCGCGCACCTCGAGCGGGACGAGGACCTGCCCATGCCCATCTGGGCCGAGAAGCGCCTCGCCGACCTGGGCATCGACCCCGAGGTGTGGGTCCAGAGGGCGAGCCGCTAGGCGAGGCCGTGGCCCGAGCGGCCCGGCCTGCGAAGCGGGCCAAGAGCGGCTGCGCGAAGCGGCTGAGCGCCGCGGTCGGCGTCGCCCGGCCGCGAGCTCCGGTCAGACCGGGATGAGCTCGACGTGCCGGTCGGCGGCGGCGGCGAGGTGGCGCAGGTCCTCGAGGTCCGATGTCAGCAGGTCGTCACCGTCCCGGGCGACGAGCACGATGGCGGCATCGACCACGTCGACGGCCCCGGTCTCGCCCAGGAGCACCCCAGCCCGGCGGCCGAGCTCCTCGTCGAGTGGGAGCACCTCGACGCCGGCGAGCAGGCGGGCGACGGGTGCCTGGCGATCTCGCCCTCCGCGCCAGACCTGGCCGACGACGCCGCCGTGGGTCACGGGGACACCGCCAGCGTCCCGCTCGGCCTTGAGCAGCGCGAGGACCTCACGGTCCAAGCGTTCGACGGCGAGGAACGCACCCGCATCGAGCACCAGGGTCACGCCGTCTCCGTGCCGGCTGCTGTTGCGCCTTCGGCGGACGGGTCGGTGCCCCGCACCACGACGGCGCGAGCGCGCGCTCGCCGAGCCGCGGTACGCACCTCCTCCTCGGTGATCTGGCCGTGCTCCGCCTCGTAGTCGGCCAGGAAGCGGTCCATCGCCTCCAGGCGACGGTCCCGCTCGACGGCGAGGCGCAGCGCCTCGTTCACCCAGGCGCTCAAGTTCTCGGCGCGTCCACGCTCGACGGCATCGTGCCCGGCCGACAACAGGTCTGCGTCGACCGATGCGGACAGGCGCTCCTTGAGGCTCATACGAACATGCTACCTCGCTACCACGCTGGTGGTAGCGGCCGGTCAGGCCTCGTCGCTGAGGACGGGGATGAGGTCCCGGCGCAGCAGCTTGCCGGTCGAGGTGCGGGGCAGCTCCTCCATCACCACGATGCGCTCGGGGCGCTTGAAGCTGGCCAGGTGCTTGCGGCAGTGATCCATGAGGCCCTCGGTGTCGGCGCCTCCCTCGCGCAGCACCACCGAGGCCACCACCCGCTCGCCCCACTCCTCGTCGGGCACGCCCACCACCGCCGCCTCGAGCACGTCGGGGTGCTCGTAGAGCACGGCCTCGACCTCGTCGGGGGCGATGTTCTCCCCGCCGCGGATGATCATGTCGCCGGCCCGGCCGACGAGGAACAGGTAGCCGTCGGCGTCGAGGTAGCCCATGTCGCCGGTGTGGATCCAGCCCTCGTCGTCGATGGTGACCCGGGTCTTCTCCTTGGCCCCCCAGTAGCCCTCCATCTTGCGGAACGTCGAGAGCCAGACCTCGCCCGGCTGGTCGGTTCCGAGGTCTTCGCCGTCGGGGCTCATCACCTTGACCTGCACGTCTTCGAGCACCTGGCCCACCGAGCGCAGCCGGCGTAGCTTGCGCTCCTGCTCCTCGGGGCTGCCCTCCCAGATGCGATGGTCGTCGGGGTCGAGCACGGCCACCGTCGACGTCGTCTCGGTCTGGCCGTAGGAGCCGGCGAAGGCCACCGTGCGAGGGAACAGGTCGATCGCCCGGCGGATCACCGGCGGGGGCATGGGCGCGGCCCCGTAGGTGATGGCCTCGAGGGTGGAGAGGTCGGCGCCCGACAGGCCCGGGTCGTCGAGCAGGCGGGCGATCATGGTCGGCACCAGGAAGGCGTGGGTGATGCGGTACCGGGGCACAGCCGCCAACCAAGCGTCCGTCTGGAACTGGGACAGCAGCACCGTCACCCGCCCCGAGTACAGGGCGTTGAGCGTCGAGGTCATGCCGGCGATGTGGTAGATCGGCGCGGCCAGCAGCATGCGGCCGTGCTCCTCGCCGTCGGCGGCGTCGTTGGCGCCCATCACGTAGCCGGTGAGCGCCTCGTGGGTGAGCATCACGCCCTTGGGCAGCGACGTCGTGCCCGAGGTGTAGAGCAGCACGGCGAGCTGCGTGTCCTCCACGTCGTCCACCAGCTCGTCGGGCTCGGCCCCGTCGCGGGCCGCGGCGTAGGAGCCGTCGTCGAAGTAGTAGATGTGCTCGAGGCCCTCGGGCTTCACCGAGTCGATGAGGCCCCGGTAGCGGGTCTCGGCGAACAGCACCTTGGTGCCGCTGTCGGACAGCAGGTGGCTGGCCTCGTCGACCCCGGCCCGGTAGTTCATCGGTACCGACGTGGCGCCCACGGCGGCAGCGCCGAAGAGCACCTCGAGCACCTCGACCTGGTTGGTGGCGAAGATCCCCACCCGGTCGTTCGCCTCGACCCCGAGGGAGCGCAGCAGCCCGGCGACCTGGGCGGAAGCTGACCGCAGCTCGAAGTAGCCGACCTCGCGGTCCCCGTCGACGATGACCGTCGTGTCCGGGACGATCATCGACGGCAGGTCGAGCAGGCTGGCCAGGTTCATGGGTACCCCCCGCAGTCGCCCCGCGTCACCTGCCCGGGCCGCGTTACGCGCCCGGCCCGGGGGCGGGAACCGTCATCGTGGCGCCCGAACGTAGCCGACGACGGCGCTCAACCCGTCATCTCGACGACGTCCTCGGCGAGCAGCATGGCCACCTCGTCCTCGTCGTAGCCGGCGATCGTGGTCAGCACCTCCCAGCTGTGCTGGCCCAGGCACGGGGCAGGGCTGCGCAGGGCCCCGGGCGTCACCGACAAGGTGGCCTGGAGGCCCGAGTAGGGCGCCAGCCCGTAGACGGGGTGGTCGAGGGGGACCCAGTAGCCGCGGTGGCGTACCTGGGGGTCCTCGTGCAGCTCGGGCACGCCCTGGACCACGGCGGCGGGTACCCGCGGCTGGAGCTGGGCCACCACCTCGGCGGGGGTGCGCGCCGATGCCCAGGCGCCGAGCCCGGCCTCGATGCGGGCCTCGCTGCGGCGGCGCCCGGCGAGGGTGCGGAGGGCGGGGCCGGACGCCCAGTCGGGCGAGCCCAGGGCCTCCACCAGGGCGGCCCACTGCTCGTCGTCGTCACAGGCGATGGCCACCCAGCCCTCGGGCCGGCCGGGCTCGGGCCGGCAGCGGTGGACGCCGTGGGGGCAGCGGTCCGGGTCGCGGTTGCCGTCCCTGGTGGCGACGTGGCCGGAGGTGTCGTAGGCGAGCAGCTCGGGGCCGAGGAACTGGAGCGCGGCCTCGAGCTGCGCCACGTCGATGTGCTGGCCCTCGCCGGTGCGGCGGCGGTGGTCGACGGCGGCGACCAGCGCCATGGTGGTGAAGCGCTGGGAGACGAAGTCGGTGTAGGCGCCGTAGACCATGGCCGGTGGCCGGTCGGGCCAGCCCGTCAGCTCGTAGAAGCCGGCGAGGGAGGCCATGAGGTTGCCGAACCCCCGGTAGTTCGCCCGGGGCCCGGTCTGGCCCTGCATGCAGGTCGAGAGCATGACCAGGCCCGGGTTGCGGGCGGCCAGGTCGTCGTAGGCCATGCCCCAGCCCCGCATGGTCTTGGGGGTGAAGGACTCGAGGACGACGTCGGCCCATTCCAGGAGGCGCCAGACGACCTCTCGGCCCTTCGGGTGGCCGACGTCGACCCCGAGGCCCAGCTTGCCGGCGTTGAAGTCACCGAAGAAGTGGGAGTTGTCGAGGCCGGGCTTGCCGTCGCGGAAGGGCGGGGTGAGCCGCAGCACGTCAGGCCGCTCGGAGGACTCGAGCTTCACGACGCTGGCGCCGTAGCTGGCCAGGTAGCCGGCGGTCATCGGCCCCACGCCCACCCAGGACATGTCGAAGACCTTCAGCCCCTCGAACGGGGCGGCGGTGCGGGCCGCGCTGCCGGCTGCGGCTTCGGCCGGGGTGGGCCGCCGGGGCGCCTCGGCCAGCACCTCGGCCGTGTGCTCGCCGCGGTGGGGCGCCCGCGCCGTGCGGCGCAGCGGCGTGGCCGAGAGCCGCGCCCACGGGCCGGGGTGGTGCACGACCGGGCCGGGAGCACCGTCGGGCCCGCCCTGGTCCACCGGGTCCCAGTAGCTGCGGGCGGCGAGCTGCTCGTCGGCCCGCAGGTCGGCGACGGTGGTGACGGGCGCCAGCAGCAGCCGGTGCTCCAGCGCGGCGTCGTACAGCTCCGCCTTCGTCTTCGTGGCGAAGAGCCGCTCGATCGTCCCCGACACGCCGTCGAAGAAGCGGCTCGCCTCCTCGGGGGGCCGCGCCGAGACCTCGGCGAAGTCGACCTGGGAGAAGTCGAGGCCGACGAGGTCGGGGTCGGCGACCCCCTCGCGCTCGGCCCAGTCGAACAGGTGGCGCATCATCGGCCCGCCGATGGCGCCGCCGATGGGGAGGATGGTCACGAAGCCGTCGGCGCAGGGGGTCACCATGCGGAAGCGGGCGTGCGAGTAGCTGGACTGCCCGCCCATGCGCATCAGCTCGCGGCCCTCGAGCAGGTGGAAGGCCTGGGCGTTCATGAGCGTGCGGATGCCGGCGAGCTGGGCGGACACGTCGACGTGCTGGCCGGTGCCGCTGCGCTGGGCGTGCACGAGGGCGATGAGGGTGTCGACGGCCGCCTCGGCAGCGGCGTGCAACCAGAGCTGGGGGGAGGAGATGCGCACCGGGGCGCGGTCGGGGTCGCCGGTGAGCCACATCGTGCCCGCCCCGGCGGCGACGGTGAGATCGGTGGCCGCCCACCCCCCGTGCGGCCCGGTGCGGCCGTAGGGGGAGATGGAGGTGACGACGAGCTGGGGGTTGCGGGCGAGCAGGTCGTCCGGGCCGAGGCCGTGGTCCTCGAGCCAGCCCGGGTCGGAGGACTCGACGAGGACGTCTGCGCCCTCCACCAGCTCCAACAGCCGCTCGTGCCCGTCCGTGGTGTCGAGGTCGACGACGATCGAGCGCTTACCGCGGTTCTGGTGCCACCAGACGAGGTTCGCTTCAGGGTCGGGGGCCGGGGCCGCCGGGTCGGCGAACAGGCCGCGGCGCCGCCCGGGGTCGCCACCGGGGGGTTCCACCTTGACCACGTCGGCGCCGAGGTCGGCGAGCAGCTTGCCGCACAACCATCCCCGCTCGGTCGTGAGGTCGAGCACCCGGTATCTCGCCAGCGCCGTCATGCATCCCCCCAGCCGGTGTCGGGCGTCACGGTAGTGCTGCTCGCTGGGGCAGCGCCGCTGGGGGCGGGCGCCGCTCGCACTGAGCGTTGCTGGGCCGTCTCGTCGGCGTGGGCGCTGCTGGGCCGTCTCGTCGGCGTGGGCACCGGTTATCCGGCATCGAGTCCGGCGAGACCTCCGGCGGCGCCGACCGCCCGAGCCACCGGCCATTGCATCACCGGAGAAATGCTCATGGTGCGCTGACTGATCTCGTTGACGAAGTGTCCTACACGCCGTGACCGTACGGCCACGTCGTCCTCGCACCGGCACACGGCTACCTGCGGGGCGCAGCCAGTGCGGCGAGCCGCTTCTCTTCGGCGAGCCCGGCGTCGAGGGGCAGGTCCCCAGCGGCGTGCAGGGCGCGCCGGGCGGCGCTGGCCACCCTCGGGCCCATCTGGGCCAGTTGACGGGTGACCGCCAGCGCTTCTGCCTCGACGTCCTCGACCACCGCGTGCAGGATCCCCCGCTCCCGGGCATCGGCAGCCGTCAGCGTGCTGGCCAGCAGGATCGGGGCCAGCGCAGCCGAGGAGCCGACCGCCCGGGTGAGCGTCTGAGTCCCGCCCGCCGCCGGCAGCATCCCGAGCCTCGTCTCCGGCAGCCCGACGCGGGTGTCCGCCGCCGCCAGGCGCACGTCGCACAGCAGGCTCATCTCCAGCCCCGATCCGACGGCGATGCCGTGCAGCGCCACCACGGTCGGGCACGGCAGGTCCCACAACGGGCCCCATGGGTCGCGGTCCCAGCGGATCCGGCGGGCCTCGAGGGGGTGCTCCGCCGTGCCGAACTCGCTCAGGTCGGCCCCGGCAGAGAAGTGCCGGCCGTTCGCCCGCAGCAACAGCGCCCGGGCGTCGGGCCAGTCGCGCACGGCGGTGACCGCCTCGATGAGGCCGTCCCGCATGGCCAGGTCGTAGATGTTCAGCGCCTCGGGCCGGTTGAGGGACAGCACGGCCACGCCGTCCTCGCGCAGCTCGAGCAAGACCTCGTCAGCCACGGGACGCTCTCTCAGTGCCGACAGGGCCAGCGCCAGCGGTGCACGAGCGGATCGGGGGACGGTGGTGCGCCGCCAGCTGTGCCCCGAGGCCGGGGTCAGCCCGGGTCAGCGGGCCCGCGGCCGGCGGGAGCACGCCGAGGAGGGGCGCGACGGCGCTGGCCATGGGCACCTCGGCTCGGGCCGCCCCCACGCGGCCGTGCTCGCGCGCCGTGAGCAGGGCCATCGCCGCGGCGAAGGCGGTGAAGCCCGTGAGCGGGTCCGGGTAGGTGACCGCCGGCGCCCGGAGGCCACCAGCCGTCTCGCCGAGGCCCACGACAGCGTGCACCCCCGTCCCGTACGCCACCCAGTCCCGCTCGGTGCTGCCGGCGGGGAAGGCGGGCAGGCCGAGGCTGAGAATGGCAGGGTTGACGGCGCTGAGCGCTTGGTGAGTGAGGCCCAGGTTCACCGCGGCCCGGGGCGAGAGGTTGTCGATCACCAGGTCGGCGCTACGCACCAGCTCCAGTAAGGCGGCGTGGTCGGCAGGGCGTCGCAGGTCGAGGGGGGCGTGGTCCTTGCCCTCGTCGAGGGCGCGGAAGAGGTGGCCGCCGGGGCTGAGGCGCATCCCGTCAGTTCGGCACTCGGGCTCGACCTTCACCACTCGCGCCCCGAGCGTGGCCAGCAGCCAGGTGGCG
>WHTX01000023.1:1446-16978 GCA_009377505.1 Acidimicrobiia bacterium | reverse complement strand
AGCGGCCCCGACCACATCACCGTGAGGTCGACGACGGTGACCCCGGCGAGGGGCGCGCCCGGGAAGCGCTCAGAGCGCGGAGCGCGCGCCGAGCGCGGAGCGCGTCGAGATCCCACGGGCGCCGCACTCGTCTCCCACTCGAGCGTGCACCAGTCCCCTGCGACTCCGGCCTCGCCCTGCCTGGGTCGGTGCCGGTACGGCGTCACCGCCAGGCGCCACTCCTGCGCCCTGGCCGCCAGGACCTCGGCATCGGAGGCCTCGGGGCCGAGCAGGGAGGCCAACCTGGCGAACGCTTCGGCGTCCTCGTCCGAACCGAGGTCGGCGCAGACGGCACCCGCGCCCACGGGGCGAGGAGAGGAGGGCGCGGCCGCCGCCTGCGTGCCCGTTTCCGCCGCCACCACGAGCGGGAGGACCACCTGGGCGGCGACAGCGTCGAGCTCGACGAGGAGGTGGTGCCCACTGCGGCGGCCGGCCAGGGCGCCACCCAGCAGCGCGCCGGCGCCGGCGACGGCGAGCGCGCCCGCGGGCAGGCCAGGGAGGTCCAAGCCGACGTCCCCGAGGAGGTCCCCGACGGGGCCGCCGGCCAGCGTGGCGCCTGGGGCGTCGGGCGCACCGGGCAGGACATGGGCGCCCAAGGCTCCGGCCCACGACCGGGCGAGGGCCGTCGCCGCGCCCGGCCCGCCGAGGGCGGCCTCCCCACCGACGGCCGGCCCGCCGAGGGCGACCTCCACCCCGCCAAGAGGTGCAGGGGCGCTCGCAGCGGCACCTGCGGTGGCGCTCAACGCCCGGCGAAGTCGGGCGGACGCTTGGCGAAGAAGGCGGCGAGGCCCTCGGCGCGGTCCGCGGTTCCCTGGAGGAGGTGGTTCAGGTCGCCCTCGAGGCGCAGGCCGTCTCGCAGGGGCAGCTCCGACCCACGGTGCACCGCCTCCTTGGCCAGCTCGAGGGCCAGGGGCCCGAGGCCCACCAGCGCCGTCACCACGGCGTCCACCGCCACGTCGAGGTCCTCGGCCACCTCGGCCACGAGCCCGGCGGGCATGGCGTCCGACGCGGGGAGCGACGCGCCCAGCAGCACCATGGCCGTCGCCCTGGCCGCCCCCACGGCTCGGGGCAGGCGCTGGGTGCCCCCCCAGCAGGGCAGGCGGCCGGCCTGTACGTCGCCCAGCGCGAACGTGGCGTCGGCGGCGGCGATGCGCACGTCACAGGCCAGCGCCAACTCGAATCCGACGGACGCGCAACGCCCGCTCACGGCGGCGATGACCGGGGGGCGCAGGCGGGCGAGCGCGGCGGCCGGGTCGGGTCGGAGGGCGAGGGGGTCGAGGTCGGGCGCGGCTCCGGCGCAGAAGTCCGCCCCGGAGCCGCGCAGCACCACGACGCGCACGTCACGCTGCTCGACGAGCTCCTCGCACGCCGCGACCAGCTCACGAGCGGCCCGAAGCCCGAGGGGGCCAGCGGGGAGACGCAGCTCGCACACCGCGCCCTGCAGGCGCGGCTCGACGGTGATGGCCTCGTAGCGCACGAGGCGCCGGCTCAGTCCGCCGACTTGGTCTGCTTCGGCTGGAGCTGCGCCATCTCGGCGCCGTTGCAGAGCAGCCGTCCGGCCGCGGCCTTGGTCACGAGCACCTCGATGCCCGTGTCCTCGTCCTTGTACCGCTTCCCGATCTGCAGCTGGCCCTCGCCGCCGCCGTCGAAATCGACCTCTCCCTCGCCGCCCTTGGTGACGACGAGCTCTGCACCGCCGTCGAACTTCAACCGACTACCGGACTGCGTCGCCACTGGCACGAACCCCCGAAAAGGAAGCCAATCAGATGTGGTGACGCATGTTACGTGGCCCCGGAGGCCGTTGCATCTGCGCTGGTCAGGGATTCGAGGCCGGGTGGGTGGCGAGGTAGTCGTGCGTGGGGATGCGGGTGGGGGCGCTGTAGCCGACCGGTAGCCACACGTCGCCCACGTTGTTGGCGTAGTACACCTGCCAACGCCAGATGGCCCCGTACTGGGCAGGGTCGACGCGCAACAGATCGGCGTAGGCGTGCACCCCGGCGGCGTACTGCCAGTCGCCCCGCAGCCGGAACAGGGCACTGGCCGGGTCGACGGCGTAGCCGTTGGCGGCGAGGAAGTTGGCCGCGCCGAGGACGGCGTCGCGGGGGTTGCCGACGTCGCCACCGCCCCCGTAGGCGGCCCACGTCGCCCCGTCGAACTGCATCGGGCCCAGCGCGCCCTCCGAGGAGGGGCCCTGGATGCGGCCCATGGCCGACTCCACCAGGTTCATGGCGGCGAGCACCTGCCAGGGCACCCCGTAGGCGGCCTCGGCCTCGCCGTAGGCGGCGAAGAGCTGCTCGGCGGGGGCGGGCGCGACGATCGTCCACGCCGGCAGGTCGTCGACGGAGTTGACCGTCGGGGACACGAACAGACGTCGGGCGACGAGGTGGCGGCGGGCGACGTCGTGCCACGCCGGGGCCAGCGCGGCGAAGAAGGCGCCCTCGAGGGCGGGGCGCAGGGCCACGCGTCGGTAGACGAGTTGCTGCAGGTGGGCCATCAGGTCGAGCCGGTCGAGGGGGCTGGCCGGGTCGTGCAGCGCCCCCTCGGCCAGGGCGAGCTGGGCGGCGAGCAGCTCGGGGGTGGCGGCAAGCAGCGGCGCGCCGTCCTGGGCCACGCCGACCCCGTGGCGCACGGCGACGGCGTCAGCCCGCCCGAAGGCGTCCCCCGGGGCCCCGCTGGCCGAGGCGGGCACGCCCGGCGTGCCGCCGGCCGGGCCATCGGTGGCCGCCGTCGTCGTGGGGGCGACGGCGGTGGTCGACGGCGTCGCCCCCGGCAAGGTCGCGCTGGTCGTGGGCCCGCCCCGGCCCGGCGTTGGGGCGGGCCCGCGGTCGATGGGCAGCGAGGTGGTCGTCGTCGGGCCGGCCGTGTCGGGCACGCTGTCGAGCAGGCTCGAACAGCCGGAGCCGGCGAGGGCAGCGACGGTGACCAGCGCCGCGAGGCGCTGCCCCGACGGCCGGCGGCGAGCTCTCGCCCTGGTGGGTGGCACGCCCCCAGCGTATGAGAGGTCCTGGGGGAGGGCGTAGCATGCTCGGGTTCCGAGCCAGGGAGGGCCTTCCATGGGCGACTACGAGGAGCTGCGTTACGAGGTCGACGGGCACGTCGGCGTCATCACGCTCGACCGGCCCGAGGCCCGCAACGCCCTGACGTGGCGGACCTATGCCGAGCTCGAGGACGCGGTGCGCTCCAGGCCCGCTGCCTGGTCATCACCGGCGCCGACCCGGCGTTCTGCTCCGGCGACGACGTGAAGCTCGTGATGGGCGGGGGCGACAAGCCGCCCGAGTCGGTGACGGGGGCGCGCGAGCCTCGCCTGACCCCGGCCGCCGACGCCCTGCTGCACACCGATGTGCCCGTCGTGGCGGCCGTCAACGGCGCCGCCGTGGGCTGGGGCATGGAGCTCTCGCTCATGTGCACGGGCCGCTGAGCGAGCCCCCGCCGCCCCTGGTGGGGCCGTAGCTGGTGCCGGGAGACACCACCTGCGGACGACCCCCGGGTAGGCTCGGCTTCCGCATGTCCGCTTCCCTTCCCCCCTCGCGGCTCGCCGACGTCTGGACGAACCACGGGGGCCGGTTCCTCCGGTACTCCGGCGTGTCGGTCTTCAACGTGGTGCTCGGCCAAGCCCTCCTGCTGACGTTCCACGTCGGGCTCGGCATCGTGGCCTGGATCGCCAACGTCCTGGCCGTGGTCATCGGCTCCGTACCCGCGTTCTACCTGAACAAGCGCTACGTCTGGCGCAAGGCCGGGCCCGTCAGCCTCCGTGCCGAGATGATGCCCTTCTGGGGCATGAACGGCGTGGGGCTGCTGCTGTCGACCCTGGCGGTGCGCGTCGCCAGCATGCTGAGCAGCAGCACGATCGTGATCCTGCTGGCCAGCCTCGGGGCGTGGGCGTCGGTCTGGGTGATCAAGTACACCCTGCTCGACCGGCTGTTGTTCCGCGCCGAGCCGCCCGCCGCGGCCATCGTCCGCTCCTGAGCGGGCTGCCCGCCTGCCGGGCGAGGGCAGTCCCGCCTCGGTGGGGGCGCTCGACCGATGCGGAGTAACGTGCCGCTCCATGTCCGAGCTGCTCGACCTCACCCCTGATCAGCTGCTCTCGACCACCCGGGCCGTGCGCAAGCGGCTCGACTTCGAGCGCCCCGTACCGCTCGAGCTGGTGGTCGAGTGCGTGGCGTTGGCCCAGCAGGCCCCGACGGGTTCGAACAGCCAGCGGTGGCACTTCGTGCTCGTCACCGACGCCGCCAAGAAGGAGGCGATCGGCGCCATCTACGCCAAGGCCTTCGAGGCGTACCGCAACTCGCCCATGTACGCCGGCGCCATCAAGACCGGCGACGCGGCGCGCGACGCCCAGCAGGAGCGGGTAGGCACCTCGGCCGACTTCCTGGCCCGGAACATGGGCAAGGCGCCGGTGCTGGTCATCCCGTGCATCGAGGGCCGGCCCAAGGGCCCGAACGTGGCCGGCGCGCTGGGCAGCATCCTGCCCGCGTCGTGGTCGTTCATGTTGGCGGCGCGGGCGCGGGGCCTGGGGACGTGCTGGACGACCTTGCACCTCACCTACGAGCAGGAGGTCGCGGACATCCTCGGCATCCCCTACGAGTCGGTGACCCAGGCGTTGCTGTCGCCCGTGGCCTTCACCAAGGGGACCGACTTCAAGAAGGCCGCCCGGCCCGACCCCATGACGATCACCCACGTCGACGGCTGGTGAGCGAGGTGGCGGGCGAGACTTGACCGGGCAGCGCCTGATGGGCCGGTGTTGATGGACCCGGTGCGGCGCGCTGCGGCACGAGCGGCGCGTGGCTTCATGCCCGACGACGAGGGCGAGGCGCTCTACGGGGCGGCGGCGTCGCTGGTGGTGCCCGGCCCGCTCGTGGAGGTCGGCTCGTACTGCGGGAAGTCGGCGCTGTACCTGGGAGCGGCGGCCTACGAGTCGGGCCGGTTGCTGTTCTGCGTGGACCACCACCGGGGCTCGGAGGAGAACCAGGTGGGCTGGGAGTGGCACGACGCCGACCTGGTCGACCCCCGGGTGGGGCGCCTGGACACGTTGCCCACGTTCCGCCGCACGGTGCTCGACGCCGGGCTCGAGACGTGCGTGGTCGCGGTGGTGGGGGACTCGCCGGCCGTGGCGCCGTTCATGGTGCCCGAGGCGGCGCTCGTGTTCATCGACGGGGGCCATGGGGCCGTGCCCGCGCACGCCGACTACGAGGCCTGGGCGCGCAAGGTCCTGCCCGGGGGACGGCTGGTGATCCACGACGTGTTCCCCGACCCCGCCGACGGCGGCCGGCCGCCCCACGAGATCTACCTGCGGGCGCTGGGCTCTGGCGGGTTCAGGGAGGCGTCGGCCACCGGCTCGCTGCGAGTGCTCGAACGGGTGGCCTAGCCCCCCCGGCAAGGCATCAGGGTGTCGTGGGGCCGAGCACCTCGACCTCGTCGCCCTCCTGCACCCGGCCGGCCTTGGCCACGTACGCGTAGACGCCCATCGAGTGGTCGAGTTGGCGCACCACCACCTTCTGCATGTCCCGGTCGGCGGGCAGGTCGCCCGTGGGCCGGCTGATCATGACGCAGCGGGCGATGCGCTCGACGACCTGCACCTCGGCCTCGCCCACCCTGACCGTGTGGCCGGCCCAGGCCTGTTCGGGGAACTCGCCGTCGGCCTCGGGCAGGTCGACGAGCAGGTTCGCCCGGAAGCGCCGGACATCCACGCGGGAGCCCGGCGACCGGCGGGCCAGGGCCTCGAGGGACTGGCGGCTCACCACGCTGAGGGGGTACGCGTCGAAGTAGGTGCCCGGCGGGCACTCGTACTCCTTGATCAGGCGCCACAGGTCGGCGGGCATGGTGCTGAAGTCGGGGAAGGGGTCCTCGGGGTCGAGCCCGAAGGTGGCCCGGGCGTCGTCGTAGCGGTCGGCGTGGACGGGCCGGCCGCGCCGGTAGTGGTCGAGGTCGGTGGCGGGCTGAAGCGGCCAGATGGTGACCAAGTGGTCAAGGGCCTCGGACACCCGCTCGGCGGCGTCGGGCGCGTCGGCGGGGAAGCTGGCGCCGCCCGGCAGCGAGACGAGCGGGGCGGCGGTGACATCGCCGTCGGGGTAGCGGGCATCGAGCTGCATGAGCGGGCCGAGCTGCTTGGCGCCCCGGATCCCGCCCCGCACCTCGTCCCGGCAGGCCCAGGCCCGGTCCCCGGGCAGGCCCCGGGAGGTCACCTCCGAGGCGCCGATGCGCTCGCCCCCCATGGACTTGAACGGGTAACGCCATACCTCGGCCACAGCCCCCATGCCGGTGGAGCCTAGATCTCTGCCGTCCCGGGGTGAAATGGCGGCACCCGCCGGCTCGGTCCTGGGCGTTTCTCCGGTGACGAAATGGGAGGGCGCGCCGGCGCCGCGTTGACCTTGCATCACCGTCGACACTCGCGGCTGCTCGTTCCTTTGGCCCTGCCTCGATCGCATTGTCGGCGGTCAATCGCTCGTGGCCGTACTCGACGACGTCTCAGCTTCTTGGGCGCCGACCCCGTGCAAGTGGTCCTACTGACGATGAGTCATGGCCTCGGGGCGCCGGTCATCAGCGTTCGGCAATTGTCTCAAGGCTCGGTCCTTGTCCGTCGTTGGCTGCGGTGGCACAGAGGCTCGTGCGGTGCGGGTGCTCGACCGCTGTCGGCGGAGGAGTTCACGATCATGTTGAGGTTTGGCGGCATCCAGAGCACGGCGGCAGCTGCGAGTGTGGCCGAGGCGAGGCGCTCGAGGCGTCGCGGCCCACCGCGCCGCCCGCTGGGTGTATCGCTCCTTGTGGGCTTGTTGTCATCGTTGTTGGTGATGGTGGGACCTCAGGCCGTCTCCGCACAAAGTGGCAGCGAGTCGACCTCTCCGTCGGTGAATGCCGGGTATGTCCCGGTTGAAGGTGATTTCGACGGGGACGGCGTGTCGGACGTCTTGTGGTATGGGCGGGGCGAGTTGACCGACCTGGTGTCCTTTGGCGCGGCTGGGGTCGAGGCGGCGCCGGTGGAGGCGCCGGAGGTGGCGTACGGGTCGTTCGTGCCGTTGGTGGGTGATTTCGACGGCGACGGCGTGGACGACGTGTTCTGGTTCGCGCCGGGCGTGGACGCTGAGGCGGTGTGGTGGGGCGGCATTTCGGGGTTCACGGTGGGTGCGGCGCAGGGCGTCGACCAGGAGAACTTCCGGCCTGTCGTGGGTGATTTCGACGGCGACGGCGTCGACTCGATCTTCTGGTACGGCCCGGGGTATGAGGGCGACTACCAGTGGCACGGGACGGCGGGGCGGGCGTTCAGTTTCGATGGGGCGCCCACCGTCGACCAGCCGGATCTCGAGCCGCTGGGGGGCGACTTCGACGGCGACGGCCGCGGCGACATCGTGTGGCACGCGCCGGCCGACCCGACCGGCGAGTACGTGTGGTGGGGCGAATCGAGCGGGGCGTTCAGCTATGGGACGGTGCCCGATGTGGACGGCGCTCCGGTCGAGGCGGCGGTGGCGGACCTCGACGGCGACGGCGCTGACGACGTGTATTGGCATGCGTCGGGCTCGCCGGCGGACCAGGTGTCCTGGGGCGCCACCGATCGGGCGGTCGTGGCGGGCGACGTTGCCCCTGAGGGCGGGTCGGACGTGGCGGCGCCGCACGCGTCGGCCGGGTTCACGCCCGTTGGCGGCGAGTTCGATGGTGACGGGATGGGCGACGTGTTCTGGTACGGCGCGGGTGCGGTGCCTGATCATCTGACGTCGGGGGCCCGACCGCGTCTTGACGGACGAGCGCATCCCCAGCGAGGTGGCTGGTGTGGCGACGACTGCGGCGGACTACGTGCACGTCGGCGGGGACTTCGACGGCGACGGCCTCGCTGACCTGTACTGGTACGCGCCGGGCGCGGCGCAGGATTACGTGTCCTGGGGTGCTGCGAGCCGGGCCTTCGCCCTCACCGAGGTGGACGGCCCTGTCGATGTCGACTTCACGCCGCTCGGGGGCGACTTCGACGGCGACGGCCGCCACGACATCTTCTGGTATGCGCCCGGAGCGCCGGCCGAGTACATGACCTGGGGCGTCGCGGACCGTGCGCTCGCCGCGGTGGCGGCGCCGCTCGTCGACCAGGTCACGTTCCGGCCGGCGGCGGGCGACTTCGACGGCGACGGCCGCGATGACATCTTCTGGTACGCGCCCGGCTACGCCGCGGACTTCTTGTGGTGGGCGGAGCCCGACCGCAGGTTCAGCTACGAGGACGCTCCTTCGGTCGACCAGGCGGACTTCCGGCCGGCGGGCGGCGACTTCGACGGCGACGGCCGGGGCGACGTCGTCTGGTACGCGCCGGGCGCGGCGTCGGACTACGTGTGGTGGGGCTTTGACCGATCCCGGTTCGACTACGGGTCCGCCCCCGCGCTCGACGACCCGGCCGCGGTCTCTGTGGTCGGCGACTTCGACGCCGACGGCGACGACGACGTGCTGTGGGTGAGCCCGGCCCGCGACACGGCCAGCAGCTGGACGGGCGGCCCGTCCCGCAGCTTCGCCGTCGCCGCCCACGATGTCGATGAGGACAGGGCCCCTGTGGCGGGGGACTTCGACGGCGACGCGTTCGCCGACGTGTACTGGGACCAGCCGGGATGGGCGACCGACGAGGCGGCGTGGGGCGCCGCCGGCGGGCTGGCTGCGGCTGTTCCCCAGGACAGCGGCGTGCTCGCCCCCGCGGCTGGGCCCGAGGACACGTTCCGGTTCTGGCCGATGAACCCGGCCCGCCTGGTGACCACACCGCCGCTGCAGCAGGGCCAGCCCTACACCATCCAGGTCACCGGCGCCCACGGCGTGCGCGCCGACGCCGCCGCCGTGGTCGTCAACGTCACCGCCCTCCAGCCCACCGCCCCTGGGTGGGTCGCGGTCGTGCCGTCGGGGTCGGTGGCGCCGAACGTCCTACCGCCCGTGTCCTCGGTCCAGTGGGACGCGGGCGAGAGCGCATCCAGCGTGTCCGTCGTCAAGCTGTCGGGCGGCGCCATCGACCTCATCTACCCCGCGGGCAGCGCCCCGGGGAGCACCGTTGAGCTCGCCGTGGACCTCCAGGGCTGGTACCAGGACACGGCGGACTTCCTCGCCGTCGACCCCTACCGGATCGTCGACACCCGCGTCCCGGGGATGAACTTCTGCTGCATCCCCGGCCCGGAGAAGCTCCAGCCCGGTGAGACCGGCCACTACAGCTTCCCGCCGAGCCCGTGGACCCAGGCGATCGTGAAGATCACCGCCCTGAACGCCAACGCCTTGGGGTACCTCACCGCCTACCAAGGCGGCGCACCGCCCACCGGTACGTCCACGCTCAACTACTCGCCCAGCCCGGGCGACGTCACCGTCAACATGGCGGTCGTCGACCTCGCCGCCTACCGTCACTTGGAGGTCTACAACGAAGGCGGCGCGGTCGACGTGCTCATCGACGTGTACGGGTTCGTGCGCAACGGGACCTGGCAGTCGACCCCCCGCCGGCTGCTCGACACCCGCTTCGAAGGCGGCATGATCGCCGCCGGCGAGACCCGCCACATCGGCGTCTCGACACGCTTCGACGGGACGATCCCGGACCGTATGGGTGCTCTCGTCGCCAACCTGACCGTCCACAGCGGCACGAACGACGGGTGGCTGGTGGCGTGGGACGGCGTCGCACCATGGCCATGGGCCACGAACATCAACTGGCTGACAGGCCAGACCGTCGCCAATGTCGCCATGGTCCCCATCTCCGTCGAGGGCACGATCTCATTCCACAACCCCGGGCCCGGACCAGTCCACCTCGTCATCGACGCCAGCGGCTACACCGAAACACTGCGCCCGCACACCCCGGTCATCAGCGGCAACACTTTCGGCGCCACCACCTGGTCCATGCACGGCGATGCCGACTTCTACAACGTGTACTGGCGCGACCTCGAGGTTGGCGGCTCGTTCGCGCTGGTCAACCACTTCCCAGCATCGACGTGCCCGTCCCTCCCCTCGAACCCTTACAGCTGTCGGTACACGACGCCGACTGCCGCCGCCGGCGAGCTCGCCGACGTCTACATCACCGCCGAACGTGACGGCGTCGAGTCACGCTCGACCAGCGTCCACCGCTACCTGTCCACCGGCCCTGTGCAAGGACGAGCCTCGTGGCTCGTCACCCAACAACAGCTCGCCTCCACCGCGGCCACGCCCTCGCCGCCCCAGTGGTCAGCCCTCCGCCCGAGCGGGCCCATCCACGGCCCCGGCGCACTCGTGCACAGCGTCGACTTCGAAGTCGACGCCGCTGCGCCCGACGTCGACGACGGCGCCCGCTACTACCTTCTGTACAGCCGCGACGTGCTCGCCGGAGACACCAGCTACCGCCTCGTCGACGCCGCCCCGAAGCGAAGCCTGCTCAACCCCGAGGACTCGCCGGACCTCTCGTTCGACTACCCCACCCTCCAGCCCGGCGCCATCACCGACTTCTACGCCGTCGAAGCCGTCAACGACCGCCCGAGCGGCCCATCCACCGGCTACCGACTCCTCTTCTCCGACCAACACACCGACATCGGCGACGGCCCCGACCTCGGCCCCTACGCCGGCATCGGCATCCTCCACAACCCCCTCGCCCCCGCACCCACCACCACACTCGGCGACCTCGCCACCCTCGGCAACACCCGACTCACCACCCCCTCCATCACCAGCCAATCCGCCGAACTACGGGCCGTGCCTCACGTCACCCCGTCACGGAAGATCCAATCACCCGGCTACGTGGACCAAGAGGAGAAGGAACGAATCCGAGACCACTACCTAGCCCGGAAAGCCGGCCTCGCCGCCGCAGTCGCCACCGCCCTCGCCGAAGCCTGCTTACGCTCCGTCCTCATCGAAACCTTCACTGCGATAGGCATAAACGACGACCCCTGCACCATGCCAATGTTCTTCTCCGGCTACAATGGCGTTGAAGAGAACGGTCAGCCCGTCGTTGATGCGTCTGTACATAAGGCGGCAGCACTTGGTCGAGGACAACCAGCACTTCTGCACTATGAACCGAGCACCAAGGTGGAGCAGAGGCTGAAGAGAAAGTGGTACTATACAACTTTCGACGTCAGGTGTGACGGTGAGAAGCCTGAGCCCGGCTACCAGGTGAGCTGCGACGAGTATCCCTTCTACTCTTCATCTGAGTCTAGCAATGCGTCCACCGTGCGTTGGATCAACCATCGCGACAATGTCGCTGAGGGAAGCTTCACTCAGACTTCCGGATATGGGCGAATGATCAATGCGTGTCATTTCTCTGGCGGCGAAGGCTTCGGTGTGGTTCCTCTCTTCAGCGCCCAGCCGCCGGTTGACTTGTCCATCACGGAAGCCGAGGAGCGTCCAACCACATTCATCTGCTAAAGCAATTGGCGTAGCTGCAGCGGATACGCCGACCTCGTCCTGGGCAACTCGTCCTTCCCTCCAGTCACACACTCAAGCTTGCACCTGTCCGGACATCCGCGCTACTCCTCGCCCGATGTCGAGGCCTGGCCCGGGTCCGCACCGACGTCGACACCCGAGCCTCCGCCGTCAACCTCGCCCGCCTCGCCGCTCTCAACCTCGGCGACGGCACCGCCGGCTGGGCCACCGCCACCCCCTGAACGGCCGGGAACCCGCCTCCCGACCCTCTCACCAGGCGCTCCCGGACGGCCCGGACGGCTTACCACGACCTACCCACCCGGACAATCACCGCCACGGCAGCAACAACTCACCAACGCCCACACCATAAGCAGCGACCACCCGACCAGCAGGCCGCCTACAACGGCGGTTTCCTAGCCCTAGCCCACCATACGGTACCATCGTCCTGCTGTAGTATAAATATGGGCTTGGGTCATGGGGTCCGCTGTTAACGAGTTAGGAGGTGGCAGCAATGACATCAGACCAGTTGAGCGGAGCATTGAGAGACCTTGAAGAATGTTGGGCCTCGGCAGGTTCCACTACACCCGAGTCTCTCGCTCCAGGACTCACCGTGACGGACGCGCAACAGCTCGCCGCGACAGTCGGTCTAACTCTGCCTGACGAGGCGCTCACCTGGTTCGGGTGGCATAATGGATACAACACGAACTCAACACACGCTCCACGAGACATTGGCTGCGGATGGTGGCTGTACTCCTTGGAGGAGACGGTTGCTTGGTACAGTCGTACCTGGCAACCGACCAAGCCCGCGCCCGACGTCGCGGACCTCGAGGAGTACTGGTCCCGTTCGTACCTGCCATTCATCTCGTCTGATATCGGAGAGGAGTTCCTCATCGATCTAGCAGCGGATGAGGATGGTCGCTGCGTAGTGTATAGCGCCAATATTCTGTGGAACGAGCCGAACCCTCCAGCGGCTCCTTCACTGGCAGCCTTCGTGACAGGCCTCGTCGACGCAATCCAGGCCGGGGCGTACGTGTGGCATCGTACCGACAACGAGTGGCAGTCTGTTGAAGGACACCCGATCTTCGACGATCCGTTCCGACTGAGGTTTCTGCATCTGTGACGTGAACGCGCTGTCGTCGTATTTACCGCTTCGCGAACCGTCGGAGCCGCGACGTCTCGGCGACGGCGCATCCAGCCTCTGGCGTCGTTACCGCTAGGAATAGCACAGTCGCGTCGCACTTGCACCACGGATCAGCCATGCAACACGATAACTCACTCCGACAGCACCCCGGCCGGACCCAAAGACCACCGCAGCCCATGAATTACGCTACAGTGCTAATGGTGACAATGCGACCCGTGCCCGATTCCTGGCGAAGAAGGCGGCGCCGGACTGACGTTGAGGATCCTCCTTGTACAGTCGCCCACTCGACGCGGCGATACCGGCGATCCCGGCGAACCTGTCTGCCTGGGCTTATGCGATTAGGCTGGTGTGGTGCATCGGTGTGGCATGCCGAGGGTGAATACTGGGAAAAGCTCTGGCCCCATCCCTTCATCGATGCCGCATCGGCCCGGGCTCGGCGCTTCTTGTGGTAGGAGCTGGTCAAGGGAGTCGGTTGGCCCGGTCTCGAGTCGGTGGCCGGTCGGGGAGCCCGACGACATCGGCAGAGGGAGGTTCGGGCGCCGCCAAGCGGCGAGACAGCCAGCCTCGCCAGCCTCGACGATGCGGCTCGTCCGACCCGGGCGCGGCGGGCGGAGCCGGCACCGCGTCGCCGAGCCCGTTCGCCAGCAGGGCGATGAGCTGGGGGGCATCGTGGGCGTCGACCCGCACGGCCGCCACGCAGACGTCGTGACGCCACGCGCTGAACACGAACTGGCTTGCCTCGGGGTGCCAGGTGACGCGCAGGTGCTGGGCATCTCCCCGGGGGTCCTGGAGGAACACCCGGCGGGCGAATCGCCCCCGCTCCGCCACCCCCCAAGCTTCGCCGGTGCGGTTGGGCCTGTCCACCGTCGCGGGGCGGCGCGCTAGCCGAAGACCTCGAGGGCGGCGAGGTAGCCGGTCTCGACCAGCTCGCAGCGGGGGAGCCAGCGGCCGAGCTCCTCGCGGATGGGCTTGGTATCGGTAGCGACTGAGAAGCCCGGCAGCCAGTCGTCGTGGTGGCCCAGCACCACCCGGCCGGGCTTCAGCAGGGACGCCTGGCGAGCGACGAACTGGGCGAGGGAGCCCTGGACGGGCTCGCCGTCGACGTTGCCCCGGCCGGCGGCGGCGAGGATGGCCACGTCGGGCCGCAGGTCCTGCAGGATGCCCGACCAGTGCCCGGACGTGTCCTGGTAGAGCAACGAGCCCTGGGGCGTCTCGAACAGGTACACGAAGGCGCCACCGTCGCCCCGTGCCCCCTGGTCCGAGGCCCGCAGGTGGGCACGGGTCTCGTCCCCGAGGGAGGCGACCCAGCTGAACAGGTCGCCCATGCGGGCCTGGCGGCCGTGCCAGTCCACCCTCAGGTCGCCGAGGCAGACCTCGTGGGCCTGGGCCATGCCCTGGTGGGACCACACGCAGGAGTGCAGGCTCGGGAACACCGAGACGTGCGTCTCCCGCCCGATGCGGATGCGCTCCCCGCCGGCCACGGGCAGGAGCTGCGCCGTGGGGACGCCCTCGCCGTCGAGGATGCGGACGCTCTCGTGGGAGCCGACCACGGTGGCGCCGGTCTGGCGGGCGATCCGTTCCGCGCCCCAGAGGTGGTCGAAGTGGGAGTGGCCGATCACGGCCCAGTCGGCCCGGTCGATGTCCTCGGCCCGCAACCCCGGCCCCGCCGCCCCCGGCACCCGGTCGACGTAGGCGTCGAGGAAGACGACGAGGTCCCTGCCGTCCTCACGCTCGCCCGGCAACACCAGGCGGAACGTGGCGCAGCCGTACCAGTCGAGCGTGGCCGTTGCCCTCATGGGGCCGGCACGTTAGGTGATCGCGCGGCCCCTCGCCGGTGCGCCAAGTCCCGCCCCCCGCCAGCGGTCGCCCGGGCCCTCCATCGAAGGAAGGCGCACTTCGAAGCGGGCGCCGCCGAGGGCGGGTGACGCCCCCACCTGGACGACCCCCCCGTGGTGGGCGGCGACGGCTTGCACGAGGGCCAGGCCCAGGCCGGCCCCGCCCCGCTTGCGGTCCCGAGCCTCCTCCAGCCGGGTGAACCGCTCGAAGACCCGCTCCCGGTCCTCCTCGGGCACACCGGGCCCGTCGTCCTCCACCACGAGCACAGCCTCGGCCCCCTCGGCCCGCAGCGCCACCGCCACCCGGCCCCGGGCGTGGCGTGCCGCGTTGTCGAACAGGTTGCGCACGAGCCGCGAGAGCCCGGTGGCTCGGCCCCGGGTTAGGCGGGCCGCGCCCACCTCGCTGGCGTCGACGGCCACGCCCAAGGCCTGGAGCCGGGCCACGTCGGCGAGCACGATCTCGTCGAGGTCGACAGGCCCGTCGAAGCACGCCCTGGCGCCTTCGGCCGTCGCTTCGTCGAGCCGGGCCAGCTCGAGCAGGTCGTCGACCAGGCGCTCCAGGCGGCCGGCCTCGCCCAGCACCGTGCCCGCCACCGCCGGCCAGTCGGCCTCGCCGGGCCCGTGCGCCGCCACCTCCACCCGGGCCCGGATCGTCGAGAGGGGGCTGCGCAGCTCGTGGGAGGCGTCCGAGACGAAGCGCCGCTGGCGGGTGGCGGCCCCTTCCAGGCGGTCGAGCATGTGGTTCATGGTGCGGGCCAAGCGGTGCACCTCGTCCCCGGTGGCGGGCTCGGCCACCCGGCGGTGCAGCGTGCCCCCGCCGATCACCTCCACCTCCCGCCGCATGCGCTCGACGGGGCGCAGCGCCCGCCCGACCAGCGCCCACGACAGGCCGCCCATGGCCAACACCACCAGCGGCAGGACCACCCACAGCGCGGAGGACAGCGCCCCCACGCTGCGCCGGACCTCCTCGAGGGGCGAGGCGGCGAGCACCGTGACCTCCCCGCCCGGCCCGCCGACCGTTCGGGAGACGACCTCGACCGACCCGCGCAGTGGCACATGCCCACCAATCTCCCCGGTCGTCGGCATGGCCGTGGCGTCGCTGGCCGCGGGCCCCGCAGTCGAGCCGGCCTGCGGGCCCTCGGCGGGGTCGCGGCCGCTGGGCACCCCGCCGGGGGGGAGCTCGGCGATTAGCCCGCCGGGCCCG
>WHTX01000023.1:0-1436 GCA_009377505.1 Acidimicrobiia bacterium | reverse complement strand
TGGCGATCACCTCGCCGTCGGCCGAGACCAGCTGCACGGGCACCTGGTAGGCGATGTCGTCGGGGGTCACCCCGGCGGCCACGAGGAGCGAGGCCCGCTCCACGCGGGCGGCCGCCTCGGCCCGTACGCCGTCAGCCAGGCGCCCCTCGACCATGCGCACCAGCGCCAAGGCCGCCACGGTCGCCGTCACCCCGACGAGCAGCGTGGCCAGCACGGTGACCCGCACCCGTACCGACCGCCACGGGGCCAGCAGCGCCCGGGCACGCTCACGTCGCATCGGGCACCACCCGGTAGCCGAGGGTGCGCACCGTCTCGATCGTGTGCAGCCCGAAGGGGACGTCGAGCTTGCGGCGTAGGTAGCGCACGTACACCTCCACGATGTTCGGGTCGCCGGGGAAGTCGGGCCCCCACACCTCGTCGAGGATCTCCGCCTTGGAGGCCACGCCGCCCTCCCGGCGCAGCAGGCACTCGAGGAGCGCCTGCTCCCGGGCCGTGAGGCCCACGACCTCGCCCCGCCGCCAGCAGGCCCGGGTGAGCGGGTCCCACACGAGCGTCCCCGCCGAGAGCGTCGCCGGGCGCGGGCCCGAGCCCCGGCGCACGAGGGCTCGCAGGCGGGCCACGAGGACCACGAACGAGAAGGGCTTGGACAGGAAGTCGTCCGCGCCGGTGTCGAGCGCCTCGGCCTCGTCGTACTCGCCGGACTTGGCCGTGAGCACGAGGATGGGCGTCCAGTTGCCCTCGGCTCGCAGCGCCCGGCACACGCCGAACCCGTTCATGCCCGGCAGGAGCAGGTCCAACACGATGGCCGCGTAGCCCAGCTCGCGGGCGCGCCACAGGCCCTCGGGCCCGTCGTGGGCCACGTCGACGGCGAAGCCCTCGGCCACGAGGCCCCGCGAGATGGCCTCGGCCAGCGGTTCCTCGTCCTCGACGACCAGCACGCGCACGAGCCAATGGTGCCGGGCCCGGCCCGCCTCCCGGCCTGCGGAGCTGAGAGCGCTCTCAGCTGCTCTCAGCCGGCGCTCAGGTGAGGGGCGCCAGCCTGCCGGCATGTTCCGTCGACGAATGACCCAACGGGCCCGCCCCTGGCGCCGCCGCGGGCTGGCTGCCTGCCTCGCCCTCACCGCCCTCGCTCTCGGGCTCGCCGCCTGCGGGGGCGACGGGTCGCAGGGGGCGAGCGACGGCGTGGCCACGCTGTCCGAAGGCGAGGGCGCGGCGGGAAGCTCCGAAGACGACGGCGGGGAGGGCGCCGACGAGGAGCTCACAGAGGACGAGCGCCGAGCGCTCATGGTCGACCACGCGCGCTGCATGCGCGAGCACGGGGTCGACATGCCCGACCCCCAGTTCCAGGGGGACGGGGGTGCCGTCGTGGCGATCCAGGACGACGTCGACCCCGCGACCCTGGAGGCGGCCGACGAGGCCTGCGCCCCATCCGTGAC
>WHTX01000329.1 GCA_009377505.1 Acidimicrobiia bacterium | reverse complement strand
CTCGACACCGACGCTTGCACCATGTGCGGGCGCTGCACCGCCCAGTGCCCGGCGCACCTCACGGGCAAGCCGCTCGACCCCCGCGAGATCGTGCTGAAGGTGGGCGAGGTCATGGCCCGTACCGGTGACCCGGCGACGTCGCCGCCCATCGGCGTGGACGCGGACATCACGGTGAAGGCCGACTGGGTCTTCGAGCGGGTCCAGCCCGAGGAGATCTGGGCGTGCACCAGCTGCAAGGCCTGTGACGAGGCCTGCCCCGTCAACATCGAGATCCTCGACAAGATCCTCGACATGCGGCGCTACCTGTCGCTCATGGAGTCGAACTTCCCCACCGAGCTGGGCGGCGCCTACCGGGCGATGGAGAACTCCTCCAACCCGTGGGGGCTCAGCCAGTCCGAGCGGGCGGCGTGGGCGGGCCGGGTGGAGGGCGTGGACATCGTCGACCCCGGCGACCCCTTCGCCCACGAGTACCTGTACTGGGTGGGCTGCGCCGGCAGCTTCGACGACAAGAACAAGCGGGTGTCCGAGGCGGTGGCCAAGCTGCTGGCCCGGGCCGGTGTGGACTTCGCCATCCTCGGGCCGTCCGAGCTCTGCACCGGCGACCCGGCCCGGCGCTCGGGCAACGAGTACCTGTTCCAGATGCTGGCCAAGCAGAACGTGGCCGCCCTCGACGGGATGGGCGTCAAGAAGATCGTCACCCAGTGCCCCCACTGTTTCAACACGCTCAAGAACGAGTATCCCCAGCTCGGCGGCAACTACGAGGTCGTCCACCACAGCCAGTTCCTCGAGTGGCTGGTCGAGACGGGGGCGCTCGACCTCGAGGGGGCACGCCTCGAGGACCGGCTCGTATACCACGACTCCTGCTACCTGGGCCGCCACAACGACATCTACGAAGCGCCCCGACGGGTGCTGGGCCGGCTCGGCGGCGTCGAGGTGGTCGAGGCGCCGCGCAACGGCACCAAGGGCTTGTGCTGTGGCGCCGGCGGGGCGCGCATGTGGATGGAGGAGTCGATCGGCAAGAAGGTGAACGACGAGCGAGCGGAGGAGCTGGTCGAGACGGGCGCCACCCGCATCGCCACCGCCTGCCCGTTCTGCTACATCATGATCGACGACGGCGTGAAGGGCCTCGGTAAGGAGGAGGACGAGGTCAGGGTGGCCGACATGGCCATCCACCTGCTCGAGGCCATCGAGACCGCCGACCGGGCCCAAGCGGGCACGCCGACCTTCATCGCCGAGGCGAGGCGCTCAGAGCTGGCCATCCTCACGCCCGAGAGCGAGGGAGAGGGCGATGGCGGGCGGGCGGCGCTGCCGCCCACGACGGGCTGAACCGGTACGGGGCTCAGCGCCCGAAGTTCTCCCAGTAGCGGCTGGGGCGGGGGCCGGCCTGGCCCTGGTACTTGGAGCCCACGTGGGCCGAGCCGTATGGGTGCTCGGCCGGTGTCGTCATGCGGATGAAGGAGACCTGGCCGATCTTCATGCCCGGGTAGAGCGTGATGGGCAGGTTGGCCACGTTCGACAGCTCGAGGGTGAGCTGGCCGTCCCAGCCGGCGTCGACGAACCCGGCCGTGGAGTGGATGAGCAGGCCCAGGCGGCCCAGGCTCGACTTCCCCTCGAGGCGGGCGACGAGGTCGGTGGGCACGACGACGCGCTCGATCGTGGAGCCGAGGACGAACTCGCCGGGGTGGAGCATGAAGCGCTCGTCCTCGTCCACGGTCACCAGCTCGGTCAGCTCCTCGAGGTCCACCTTGACGTCGATGAAGCCCATGGTGTGGTTGCGGAAGACGCGGAAGTAGCGGTCGAGGCGCAGGTCGACGGAGGAGGGCTGGACTGCCTTCGCCGCCAGGGGCTCGACCACGATCCGGCCGGCGGCCAGCTCCTCGCGGATGGTGCGGTCGGAGAGGATCACCCGGCGGACGTTAACCGTCGGTCGCGGAGGCGGCCCACCGCCGGCGAGGATGCTCCCGCCCCTGGGCGCGGGCTATGCTGAGGCGCCCTGCGGGTGTAGTTCAATGGCAGAACATCAGCTTCCCAAGCTGACAGTGCGAGTTCGATTCTCGTCACCCGCTCTCGAAGGAAGGCCCGGGTCAGCGCCAGTTTGCGGCGGCCTGGGCCTTCGCCGTTCAGGGCGCCGAACCGGCGGCGAGTGGCGGGCTTTGTCGCGACACAGGCGTCGACCCTCGACGTTGCTCAGCCGTAGACCAGCCGACGGCGCGCTCACGTAACGTGTGGCTGATCGCAGGCCTGCTCGGCTTCCTGAGGCCCGGCCCCGCTTCGTCGGCGACCGTGCCCGCTCACGCCGGGTTCGCGCTGTCGCCGGGGCCCTTGTGCCCGAGCGACGCGCCAGCTAGCCCTGCGCCATGGCGCTGCAGAACCGGGTGACGCCCCGGGGGGACCTGGTGGCCGTGGTCGAGCGGGGGACGTTCATGGGCAACCGCGGGCGCCTCCACGACGAGCACCGCCGTGTCCGGCGCTGGGCTGACGGGCGGCGCTGGATCATCTGCGTGCTGGAGTTCCGCGGCCGCCATCGGCGGGTGATGGCCCCGAACCGCTACACCGAGCTGTTCTTCCTCGACGAGGCGACCGCGCTCGCCGCCGGCCACCGCCCCTGCTACGAGTGCCGGCGCGAGGACTACCAGCGCTTCCTCGGCGCATGGCTGGCTGCCCGACCAAGTCGGTCGGACGGGGCAAAGGTGCGCGCCGAGGAGCTCGACCGGGCGCTCGACGCCGAGCGGCGCCAGGGCCGTCACCGGCGCACCTTCGCCGGCCACGTGGACGAGCTGCCCGACGGGGCGATGGTCGAACGGGACGGTGAGGCGGCGCTCGTGCTCGGCGGCCGGCTCCTCACCTGGTCACCAGGGGGCTACGGGCCGGCGAGGCCGGCCCCGACCGCCACGCTGACCGTGCTCACCCCGGCCTCGACGGTGGCCGCCCTGCGCCAAGGCTACCAGCCCGTGCTCCACCCCAGCGCCCGTTGACCTCCCCGGCTGAGGGCGGTCTGGGCGATCAGCGCTGGGCGGGCCGCGGCGTCGCCCCGGCCACGGAACCGCGAAGGATCTTGCACCGCCACGGTGCAGGAACCTTCGCGCTTGTCGCGACCCCGCGTCCACGGTCGAACGGACCGGGCAACGCCGACCCTGGACCCGCACCCTCCAGCCCAGGACCCCCTCGGAACAGGTCGTCCAGTAGTGCCCTGCACGGCCCGACCACTACCGTGCCCGACCATGGCGCAGCCGGGGGGCACGCAGGTCGAAGGCGACGTCCGGGCACGCCTCGACGCCCTCCTCCCCCTCGTGCGCAGCTGGCAGAGCTGGACCGACGAGCGACGCCGCCCGGCCGAGCCCGTCATCCGCGGCTTCGCCCGCGCCGGCCTGCTCCGACTGCTGGCGCCCCGGGCCTATGGGGGCGAGGAGCTCGACCCCGCCAGCTTGCTCGAGCTCGTGGAGGCGGTCGCCGCCGTCGACGGCTCGGCGGCCTGGACCATCATGACCTGCAACGAGGAGATGGGGATCGCCTCGGCGTACCTGCCCGAGGGCGCGGTGACCGAGCTGTTGAGGGCGGCCCCGGACACCGTCGTCGCCGGGTCGGGCCTGGCCAGCGGCACGAGCCGCCCCGACGCGGGCGGGTGGCGGGTCGATGGCCGTTGGCGCTTCGTGAGCGGCGCACCCTGTGCCGACCACCTCATCCTCGGGACCGTCGTCGAAGCGAGCCGGCCCCGCACCCTCTGCTTCGTCCTCGTACCCATCGAGCAGGTGGAGGTGCTCGACACCTGGCACGTCACCGGGCTGCGGGGGACGGGCAGCCACGACGTGGTGGCACAGGATGTCTTCGTGCCTTCGGCTCGTGCCGGCGAGGTCACAACGACTGGGGCCACGGTGCCGGCGACGACCTTCTACCGGCTCCCCTACGGGCTGCGCTTCCCGTTCCCGAAGGTGGGGGTGGCCTGCGGCGTCGCCCGCGCCGCTCTCGACGCCTTCGCCACCCTGGCCTCGGAGAAGACCCCGGTGATGGCGCGCTCGTCGCTGAGAGAGCGGGCCGTGGCGCAGGCCGCCATGGGCGAGGCCACCGCCGCGCTCTCCTCCGGCCGGGCGTGGGTGCGCGAGGTACTGGCCGAGCTGTGGTCGACGGCCGGGGCAGGCCATCCCGTCAGCGACGAGCTGCACGCCCGCACCCGCCTTGCGTGCTCCACCGCCGTGGCCGGCGCCGTGCGGGCCGTCGACCTCGTCTGCTCGGCCGCCGGGTCGTCGGTGAACTTCATCGGCTCGCCCCTCGATCGCTGCTTCCGCGACGTGCACGCCGTGCCCCAGCACTTCATGGTGGCGCCCTACCAGGCCGCCACCGCCGGCCGGGTCCTGCTCGGCCTCGACCCCGACGACCCCGCGTTCTGAAGCCCGTCGGCCCCGCTCAGCTCCCGAGGACGGGCAGCTCGATCGTGGTCGACCCGATGGGCACGCCCCCGTCCTCCAGGGTGACGACCACCTTCAGGGAAGTGGCTCCGGAGCTCATCGCCGGACCGCTGAGGTAGGGCGTCGCGCCGGCCGCGTCCACGACCGCCAGGTCGCACACCACGTCGGGTACGTAGTCCGAGCAGCGGCTCTCCGTCAGTGCCCTCCGGAGCGCGGGCCCGCCCAGGGGAGCCAGGCGAACACGTACGTCGGTCGCCGGAGCGCCCGTCGCCTTGCGGACGGTCACGGTGATCGGCGTGTATGGGGCATTGGAGAGCAGGCCGTTCACCTCCACCGTGTAGGGCTCGATGCCCTGCACCATGGTCGGCGCTGGGTCAATGGGCACCGAGGTCGAAGCGCCAGCGCGGGGCACCTGTTCGGCGAACCCCAGGCTCGGCTCCTCGTACGTGTCGGGCTCCTCGTCGCCGCTGCTCGGCTCGGTGGTGCTCGTGTCGCTCGGCACGGGGACTGCGGGGCCCGCCTCCCCGACGCCAGCGCCGCCGGGGGCCGCCGTCGTGGTCGGGCCGGGATCGCCGGCCGTGGGGGGCTCGGTGCTCGTCGACGCGGGCACCACGGCTGGTGGCGCGGCCGTGGTACTCGGCCCGCCCGGGGAGGCCGGCGTGCCAGTGGAGGCCGGCACCTCGGCGGTGACGGCCGGCAGGGGCGAGGACGAGGAGGTGTCGGCCATCTCCGCGGTGATTGTCGAGGTGGGCGCCGTGCCCCTCGGTCCCCTCAGGGTCCCGGGCACGAGGGCGACGGCGATGACGGCCATCGTCACCAGCACGGGCACGAGGACGGTTCGCAGGCGGGGGCCGCCGTCGCACAGCTCCACATAGAGCGGGCGGCAGCGGTCGCACCCGTCGAGGTGGTCGGCGATGTCCTCCTCCTCCGCCCGGGGGAGCTCACCGGCGAGGTACCCCTCGAGCTGGGCGACGACAGCCCGACAGCGCGGGTCGGTCTCGTCACGCAGGTGCCGGCGCACGGCCCCTCGGTGCAGCCGGCGACCCGGCGTCGCGGCCGAGGCCCCGGTCAGCCTTGGCGAGCGCACGGGCTCGGGTACGGGCACGACGAGCGCCTCATCGGGCGCACCGCCACGGGGCGCGGCCGTCGACATGGCCTTCGGGCCGGTCGCCGCGCCCTCCCCGCCCGGAGGCCCGGGCCTCCACGGCGCCGCCTCCC
>WHTX01000328.1 GCA_009377505.1 Acidimicrobiia bacterium | reverse complement strand
CTCCCGCTCCCCGCCGCTCGGGCGCTTCGCTCCGCTCGATGCCTCCCGCTCCCCGCCGCTCGGGCGCTTCGCTCCGCTCAGTAGCGCGCGATGACCTGCTTGGCGAAGCGGTCGGCGTAGGCCTCGTGGGTGCCCATCGCCGGCAGCACCACCAGCTCGTCCACCCCGGCGACCTCGAGTTCGCGGATCTGGGCGATGCACTCCTCCGCCGAGCCCACGATGGTCGTCGCCCGCAGCAGCTCGGGGGTGATGAACGCCCGCTCCTCCTCCAGCAGGAAGGTGCAGTGGCCCTCGTGGATCCGCAGGTGGCGGGTGTGCTCGGGCGTCCGCTCCAGCATCGCCGAGTACCGGTCCCAAACGTCGAGCAGGTGGCGGGGCGGCTCGCGGTCGTACTGGCGCACCCCTTCGAACAGGTAGTGCATGGACGAGGTGACGAAGGGGCCGTGCTCGGCGATCACCCGGTCCGACAGCAGGTCCTCCCCCGGGTCGAGCAGCACCACGTTCAGCAGGTTCACGATGGGGAAGTCGGCGGGCAGGTCGCGCCCGGCCTCCGCCGCCGCCCGCTGCACCGTCTCCCGAGAGCGGGCGATGGAGCGGGCCTCGACGGGCATCGACACGAACAGCCCGTCCCCGTACTCCCCCGCCAGCCCCTGGGCCTTCGGCCCGAAACCCGAGACGACCATCGGGATCGGCTGGCCCAGCTCGACGAAGCCCCGGTCGGCCATCAGCAGGCGCGTCGGTGCCGTCACCCCCCGGAACCGGTACTCCACCTCCTCACCGGCGAGCAGGCCCCGGATGGCAGCCAGCTCCTCGCCGTAGCGACGCGTCGGCAGCGGCTTGAGGTTCAGGAAGCGGAAGGCGCTGTTGCCCGAGCCGATGCCCAGCACCACCCGGCCCGGCGCCAGGGTGGCCACGCTGGCGATGCTGTGGGCGATGACCGGCGCAGGCCGCAGCCCGGCCACCGCCACCCCTGTGCCCAGCCGGATGCGGCTGGTCCGCTCGGCGGCGAGGGCCATGTAGGCGTAGCAGTCCCCCCAGATCATCTGGCTGTCGGGCACCCACACCGTGTCGAAGCCCAGGTCCTCGCAGGTCTTGGCGAAGCCGACGTCGGTGAGCTTGGTGGTGACGCACATCCCGAAGCGCATGCCCGCGGAACATAGCCGCTGGGGGACGTGGCCTCGCCTCTGCCACGGTCAGGGCCCGGCGACGAGCACTTGGGCGGAGCGGCGCATCTGGTGGTCGAAGAAGGCGCCGTAGTCGTCGATGACGTTGTGGAAGTGGCCGAAGAGCTCGAGGCTGATCATGCCGAAGAGCTGCGCCCAGGCGTAGAGCGCCCGGGCGAGCACCTCGTCGGTCACCCGGGGCGCCACCTCGTCGCGCAGGCGAGCGAGGTCGGGCTGCAGGGCCGGGGGCAGCGGCGGGCCGCCACCAGGCCAGATCTCGCCCGCCGCCACCCCGTCGGCGACGATGCCCAGCGCGACGACGCCCACGCGCATCGCCGCAGAGACGGTGTCCCCCGGCGCCTCGTAGCCGGGCACGGGGCTCCCGTAGACGAGGGCGTAGTCGTGGGGGTGCTCGACCGCCCAGGACCTGATGGCGCCGGCCGTGCGGAGCCATCGAGCCTCGACTCCGTCCCCCTCGTCGCCCGCGGCCGACTCCGCCGTTGCCCCCACGGCGTCGTAGGCGTCGATGATCAGGGCGGTGAGCAGCTCGTCGCGGCTGGCGAAGTAGCGGTACACGGCCGAGGACACCATGCCGAGTTCTCGGGCCACCGCCCGCAGGGACAACTCGGAGGCCCCGGACCGGCCGAGCTGGCGCCGGGCCTCCGCCTTGATCTCCCTCGTCAGCTCCGCTCGTGCCCGGGCTCGGGCCGTCGCTCCTGCGCTCACCATGCCACCACTCTTGCTCTGAAACGAGAGCGCGCGCAAGAGTCGAGAGCAATGCTCTTGACAGGGCTTCATCCAGAGAGGATCATCTCTCTGGAACGAGAGCACTGCTCACAGAACGGAGCCTTCGATGCCCCAGGACCTGCAGGACACCCGCTACCTCGACCCGAGCTGGTTCACCCGCCACGTCTTCAACCGCCTGACCCGGCGCCTGGCCCGCATCGGCCTCAGCGTCTGGGGCTCACGGGAGCTGCGGGTGCGGGGCCGCTCCAGCGGCGAGCTCCGCACGACCGTCGTGAACCTCCTCGAGGTCGACGGCCGCCGCTACCTCGTCGCCCCCCGAGGGACCACCCAGTGGGTGCGCAACCTGCGGGCCGCGGGCGGGGGGGAGCTGCGGTTGGGGCGGCAGCTGGACGCCTTTCGCGCCACCGAGGTGGCCGACGCGGACAAGGTCGAACTGCTGCGCGTCTACCTGCGCAAGTGGGCCTTCGAAGTCGGCCAGTTCTTCGACGGGGTGGGCGCCAGCGCGCCCGACGCCGAGCTCGCCCGCATCGCCCCCGGGCACCCCGTGTTCCTCGTCGAGCCCGTCGCTGCGGCGGCTACAGCGCCTCGGCCCTGATGCGGTCGACGTGCACGTGCACGCCCGAGGCGCCCATCGACTCGACGTAGAACCCGACGTCCCCATCGGAGTGGTTGGCGCTCATCACGTAGGGGGCGGGCCCGACGGGCACGTCGTTGATGTACATGCGCAGCTCGTTGCCCTGCAGGTCCACCATCAGCCGGTCGGGGTTGGCCTCCTCCCGGATGCGGGTGCCGGGCGGCAGCGGCCCGCTCTCGAGCGTGCGGAACGGCAGCGTGTCCTTGTGCAGCAGCTCCCACACGCCCCGCCCGGGGTCGATCACGAAGGCGTAGTAGTTCTCCTCGCGTGCCGAGGCCACGCCCATGCGGTTGCGATCGTGGGCGTGGGCGCGGAACACGAGCCCGTAGCGGTACGAGCCGGGCTGGCCGAGGCGCAAGGTGAACGTGTCGAGGGTGAGCCGGGTGTCGATGTAGTCCACCCCCCGGAGCACGAGCTGGCTCTGCGAAGGCTGGGTCAGGTCGACGTGGTACGCGGTGGGCCCGTGGTAGCCGACCACGATGCCCTTGGCCTGCTGGTCGGCGTTCGGCTCGCGGGGCCAGCCGCTCGTGTCGTCCTCGAAGCTGTCGTCGATGAGCCCGCTCGTCGGCCCGGTGGACGCCGTCGTGCCCGGCTCCTGCTGCTCGACCTGGATGTCGGAGCTGAACTGTCCCGGCGGCGCGTCGGGGTCGACGACCTCGGCGCTGCAGCGGAACCCGGTCTCGGAGAGCACCGAACGGTTGGCGGGGTCGACGGCCTGGCGGTCGAGCGCCCCGTCGCGCACGAGCCCGTTGCGCCCGCCGCGCCGCACCACGGCCTCGCCCTCGACGGGGTCGTAGGGCTGGCCCACCCACTCCCACACGTTCCCTACCAGGTCGTCCACCCCCAGGGGCGAGCGCGTACCCGGGATGCTGCCCACGGCGTGGGTGCCGCTCAGCGGCAGGGCGACGGCGGCGGGGTCGGCCCCCCATGGGTAGAGGCGGCCGTCCTGGCCCCGGGCGGCGGCCTCCCACTCCTCCTCGGTGGGCAGGCGCTTGCCCAGGGCCGAGCAGTAGGCGTCGGCCCACAGCCAGCTCACGCCCACCACGGGGTGGTTCTCGAGCCCGACGGGGGCGGCCCGGCTGTCCCAGCCCGTGGGCCGCTCCACGCCCTCGACCTCCTGGAGGAACTTGGCGTACTGGTCGCCCGTGACCTCGAACTGGTCGAGGTGGTAGGGCGACAGCTCGCTCACCCGGCCCGGGGCGACACCCATCGGGTAGGCCCCGCCGGGGATTGCGACCATGCCCACGCCCGAGGGGATGACGACGGGCAGGGTGGTGCTCGTCGAGGGCCCGTCGTCGCCGGCGGGAGCGCCGACGGGGGCCGAGGCGCTCTCGCTGCCCCCGTCCCGGGTCGCCGCCCACAGCCCGATCGGGGCGAGCACGACGACGAGGAGCGCGGCGGCGAGCGGCCAGCGTCGCTTGCGGGTGCGCTGGCCCATGGGCGGCGGGGCCAGCGGGGGCAGCGCCGCCCCACCAGCAGTGGCGTCGGCGAGGGCGCCAGCGCCAGCCGCTCCCGCACCCGCACCTGCGCCGACCAGTACGGCGGCACCCGGGCCGCGTACCACGTCGGCGGCGCGCTCGGCCTCCTCGGAGGACCACCGCGCCGCGCCCCGGCTCACCGCGTACTTGGCGTCGCCCGCCCGGGCCACCACGTTGGGCACCTCGGCACCGAGCAGCGTGGCGACCAGGGGGATGCGGGCGCACCCGCCGAGCAGCAGCACGGCAACGAGGTCAGCGGGCTCGGCGCCCGCCGAGCGCACGGCCCGGCGGAAGGCGGCCACCGTCTCGAGGAGCGCGGGCCGGATCATCAGCTCGAACTCGGCCCGCGTCACCGTGACCGAGGTGTCCACCCCGGGCAGCAGCACGGGCACCTCGGCCTCCTCGATCGAGCTCAGCGCCTCCTTGGCGGCCACGCACTGCTGGCGCAGCCCCCGGAACGCCGCCTCCACGTGGGGCTCCTGCTCCACCCCCTCGGGCAGGTCGACCCCGGCCCGGGTGGCGACGTGGAACAGCAGCGCCTCGTCGAACTCGTCCCCGCCCAGGTGCTCCACCCGCTCGGGACGCCCGGCGAGCTCGAAGCCGTCGGCCGTGCGGCGCAGCACCGCGGTCTCGAAGGAGCCGCCGAGGTCGTAGGTGGCGACGAGCGCGCCCTCGGGCAGGGTGGCGCCGAAGACGTGCAGCGCCGCGGCCTGGGGCTCGGTTGCCAAGAGGACGGCGCCCGCCTCGGCCAAGCGCGCCGCCTCGGCCAGCCGGTCGACCCGCTGACGGCTCCACGCCGCCGGGTGGGTGACCACGGTGAGGCGAGGCGCCTCTCCCTCCCGCTCCATGACCCGGCCGACGACCCAGCGCAGCATGGCCCCCGTGATCTGCTCGGGCGTGGACACCGTGTCGCCCACCACGACGGGGGCCGGGTCGCCGAAGCGGCGCTTGAGGCCTCGCTGCAGGCGGGCGGGCTCGCTGGCCCCCGCCGCCTCGGCCGACTCGCCGAAGGTGAGCACGCCGTCGTGCCGAGCGAACACCACCGCGGGCACGGCCGCCGACCGGCTGCCCAGGTTGACGACCTCGGTGGTGCCGTCGCGGCCGACCGCGGCCGCGACGGCCGTCGTACCCAGGTCGACGCCGAGCTGATACCCCACCGCCCCCACCTCCGGTCCTCGCCGTGATCCCGAGCCCGGCGGGCTCAGCTCAGCTTGCTGACGCGCAACAACTCGAAGTGCATGTGCTTCTCGGTGGCGCCCGGCTCCAGCTCGAGGATGAAGCCCACGCCACCACCCCTGAGGCCGGGGATGGGCTGGCTCGGCAGCACCGTGGCGTTGCCGATCTTGAACGTGTACTCGTCGCCCACGACCTCGATGCGCAGCTTGGTGGTGGGCGGGATGGTCCAGGAGCTGGTCTCCACGAGGCGCTCGGTCCCGTCGGCGTCGCGGACGAGCACCCGCCACTGGTTCGAGACCGGGTTCACCTCGAAGGCCAGGTAGGACGTGGCCTTGGCGGGCTCGGCGGGGTCGGCCGAGGCCCGGGCCACCAGGCCGTACCAGAACCCGCCGACGTCCTGTTCGGCCGGGACCTCGTTCTCGAGCTGGCGGAACCGCCTTA
>WHTX01000327.1 GCA_009377505.1 Acidimicrobiia bacterium | reverse complement strand
GAGACCCATTGGCCGCAGGAAATCGCCGGCAAGAAGATGGACACCTACCATCGCTGGATGCAGGTCGTGATCCCGATCACCATGTCCGGCTGCCCGGCGCTCGGCGTCCCGACGGCTCTCGGCGGCGCGCCGCACCGCGTTGAGCAGGACGGGGCGGAACCCGAGCTCACTCGACCCGGCGAGGACCTTGGCGAGGACCTGGGCGAAGGCCTCGGCCACGGCCTCCTCGACTGGGCCGTCCTCGCCGAGCGCGAGGGCAGCGACACGGCGGGCGGCGCGCTGGTGGCGGCGGCGTAGGAGCCCTACGGCCCCCTGGTCGCCGCTGCGCACGCGCGCCATCAGCTGCTCGTCACTGCCGTCGACTCGCTCGGACATCACCGCCCTCGGGATGAGTTGCCCAGCAGATCGGCCGCCGCCCTCCCCGAGCGAGGCAAAGCCCCCCGATGAGGGAACCCAGCGCCGAGCAGCGGGGACGGGACCGTGCTCAGCCCTCGAGCAGCGAGGCGAGGGCCCAGACGGCGCCGACGAACCCGACGGCGATCATGACCAGGCTCCGTACCAGGGGCGCCCGGCGCAGCTCACCGGCAGGGTTCTCGTCGGGAGGCTTGACGAGGGCGACGACGTTGCCGAACACCATCGCCGCCCCCAGCGCGAGCACGAGCCAAGGCAGCAGGTCGGTCCCGAGGGGTGAGAAGTCCTGCTGGTCGGTGGCGAGGAGCACGGCGCGAGCGGCATCGGCCACCGGGCAAGGTTAGTGAGACCTCGCGCGTCCGTGGCCCGGCCACCCGCGGCCGACGGCCCGTCTCGGACGATCGAGCCTCAGAGCCTCAACAACGGGCCACGCGCGGCCGACGGAGAGGTGTCGGCCGGGCGCACGCCCGAGCGGCGTCGGCGGGACAGGCACGGGTTCGCCCCACCGCCGGCCGGGCCCCTCCCGAGCCCGGTCGGAGGCACAGCGGCCGACCTGCCGACGGTCGATGTGGCGGTCCCGCCCTCATTCCTGCCCGATGCCGCCGCATCGACCGCGCCCCTCGGGGCAGCGCCCGAGCGACCGAGCGGGACGACAACGGTCGCTCAGCGCCCGACCAGGCGGAATCGGGTGCCCACCGCCTCGAACGTCTGGCCGACACGAGCCGGGTCGGCCGACACCAGGTCGATCCCGGAGAGGCCCTCGCCCCGACCGTCGTCGTCCGCCACGAAGCGGATGGCGCCCTCGTCGAGATCCACTGTCAGCCCGTCGGCCCCGAGCGGCCGCGCCAGCACCTCGGCCCAGCGCCGGGCCATCCCCCGGGGGTCTCGGCTCTGCAGCTCGACGGCGGCGATGTCGGAGACGACCCCCGTGCGCACGTAGCCCTCCCACGCCGGCCCGGCCCACTCCCAGCTCTCCCAGGGCTCGGCCTGGTCGATGGACAAGATCGCCCCACCGACGTCGCGGGGGTGGACGTGGAGCCCGAGGATGGCCGTTCCCTTGGCCTCGTGCACGATGCGGGCGCCGACCTCGCCCAGGTGTGCCCGGCAGCTCTCGACGTCCGCCGTCTGCACCAGCACCATGTAGCCGCCGTCGCCACCCCGCTTGTCGAGCAGGCGGCCGGCGGTCGTGCCCTCCTCCGTGGGCGACACGATCTCCAACAGCTTGTCCCCGATGGGGAAGAGCGCGTTGTGCAGGCCGAAGTGCCCGACGCCCGGGTCGCGGAAGCACACGTCGAGGTCGAAGGCCTCGATGATCGCCGCTTCGGCGGCGGCGAGGTCGTGGGCGACGAGGGCGAGCTGGCGCAGGCGCATGGACGCAGTCTTGCCCATGGGCGACCATGGCGGCGTGGGCCCGAGACCCAGCCTCCGGCAGCGATGGGCGGACCTCGCCGCCGACCTCGCCCTCGGGGCGGCGGCCGACGACCTGCGCGACGAGCTCCTCGCCGCCTATGGCGAGCCCCACCGGCGCTACCACGGCACCGCCCACCTGGAGATGGTGCTACGCGTCCTCGACGAGCTCCACGCGCCGGGCAGGCCCACGGCCGCGGCGCGCGCCGCTCTGTGGTTCCACGACGCCGTCTACGACGCGCGGCGAGGTGACAACGAGGCAGCATCAGCGGCCCTTGCCCGGGCGCGGCTGGGGGCGCTCGGCGTGGCTGCCGACGAGGTGGAGCGGATCGCCGCGCTGGTGGAGGCCACCGCCGAGCACGTCGAGGTGCCCGTGCCGGGGGCGGCCGAGCTCCTCGACGCCGACCTGTCCGTGCTCGGCGCCGAGCGCCCGGCCTACGAGGCCTACGTGGCCGGCGTGCGGGCCGAGTACGGGCACCTCGACGACGAGTCCTTCCGGCGGGGGCGCGCCGCCGTGCTGCGCCGACTGGCCGAGCGGCCCCAGCTCTTCCGCTCCGAGCGCGGCCGGGCGAGCTTCGACGCGTCAGCGCGGGCGAACCTGGCGCAAGAGCTCCGGCGGCTCGACGCCCCACCGGCGCCGGCCGACTGCTGAGGCGAGCCGGCCCGCAGCTCAGCCGTGGAGCAGCTTGTCCGCCGAGCGCAGGCGTGCCGCCACGCTCTTGAGCAGCGCCTTGGCGATCGAGGGCTCGTCGAGCAGGGGTGAGAACGCTCCCGGCTCGATGACGTAGAGGTCCATGTCCGTCTGAGCCGTGATCGTGGCTGCACGTGGGCCGCCATCGAGGAGGCCCATCTCGCCCACCACCTCGCCGGGGCCGATGCTCGCCACCTGCTTGCCGTCGATCGAGATCGCCGCCGTGCCCGTCACGATCACGAAGGCCTCGCTGCCGCGATGGCCCTCGCGCCCGAGCACCGTGCCCGCCTTCACCTCGACCTCCGTGACCACCTCCGCCACCCGGTCGAGCTCACGTCGCCCGAGGTTGGAGAACAGCGGCACAGTGGCCAGCCGGTCGTTCTTCGTCACCATCGTCGTTTCCTCCTCGGACCGGTCCCCCCACGAGGCCGGCCGTGTACTGCGGCATCATCCCAGGTCCAGGAGCACCAGTGCGGCTTCGCCGTCCTCGAGCTCCAGCGCCACCTGGGGAAGCTCGGCGAGGGCCCGGCGATGGTGGCGCCTCGCGGCCTCGAGGTCGGCGAGGCCGGGAACAGCTCGCCCGTCGGCCAGGACCGGCGCCTGGAGAGCCCGTGTCCCCCCTTCGAGCAGGTCGAACGCTTCGGGGGTGGAGGCCACGAGCTCGGCCGTGGCTCGCCCGTCGGGGCCGATGGCGCGGGCCGTGAACTTGACGCCGCCGCGGCTCGTCTTGCCCACCGAGCGCTTGGCCACCGGGTGGAGGGGTGCGTCCCGACCGGGCTCGTCGGCCACCGCCACGAGCTTGTAGACGAGCCCGGCCGACGGGTGCCCAGCGCCGCTGACCAGGTGCGCGCCCACCAGCATCCGGTCTACCGGGGCCTGGGCGAGCCGGGCGATCCCGTGCTCGTCGAGGTCGCCGGAGACGACGATCTCGGTCTCCCGGGCGCCGAGCCCGTCGAGGAGGTCCCGGGCATGTCGTGCCTCGACGGCGAGGTCGCCCGAGTCGATGCGGACGCCACCGAGGTGCGGGCCGGCTACGGCGACAGCGTTGTGGATGCCCACCTCGACGTCGTACGTGTCGACCAGCATCGTCGTCGTCGGCCCCATGGCTCGGGCCTGGGCGGCGAAGGCGGCGCGCTCGTCGGCGTAGGCCAGGGTGAAGGCGTGCGAGGCGGTGCCGCCCGTGGGCACGCCGAACCGGCGACCGGCCTCGAGGTTCGACGTGCCTGCGAAACCGACCAGGTAGGCGGCCCGGGCCGCGGCCACCGCCGCCCACTCGTGGGTGCGCCGCGAGCCCGCCTCGAGCAGCGCTCGGCCTTTCGCGGCGGCCACCATCCGGGCCCCGGCCGCGGCGATCGCCGAGTCGTGGTTGAGGACGGAGAGCACCAGAGTCTCGAGCACGAGGCCCTCGGCGAAGGGGCCGTCGACGGTGAGCACCGGGGAGCCGGGGAAGTACGGCTCGCCCTCTCGGTAGCCGAGCACGGTCCCGCTGAAGCGGTAGCCGGCCAGCCAGTCGAGCGTGGTGCCCGACACCACCCCGGCGCGCGCCAGGTGGTCGAGCTGCTCCGGTCCGAAGCGGAAGGCGGCGAGGTCGTCGACGAGGCGGCCGACGCCGCCCAGCACGCCGTAGCGGCGGCCTGGGGGCAGGTGGCGACAGAAGACCTCGAAGACGGCCCGGTGCCGCGCCGTGCCCGAGCCGATCGCCGCCTCGAGCATGGTGAGCTCGTAGTGGTCGGTGAGCAGCGCCGTCGACGCGAGCTGTGCGACGGGTGCCGCCATGCTGGTGCCCCCGGGGCGCTCGCCCATGAGGCGGCATGGTAGACGCTTGTGCTCCACCTGAGCCGAAGGGGTCAGGCCCAGGTCACCTCGTCCTCCTCGCTCCCCTCGACCACTCGTTCGCAGGTCGGGCACCATCCACGCAACTCGAGGGCGCTGCCGCACGCCCGGTGGTGGCGGGGCGCGGGCAGCCCCTCGTGATGGGCGCCCCAGGCGGCGAGCTGTTCCAGCGCGCCCGCCAGCTCCCGGCCCCCTTCGGTCAGTTCGTAGGCCATGCGCAGCGGTCGCCGGCTGTACGGCGTCGCCACCACGAGCCCTTGGCGTTCGAGCTCTCGCAGGCGGCTGGTGAGGATGTTCGGGGCGATCCGGTCGAGGGACTCCTGCAGCTCACCGAACCGCCGAGGGCCCTCGAGCAGCCCGTCGACCACGAGCAGTGTCCAGCGGTCGCCTACACGGTCGAGGGCGCGTGCGAGGGGGGTGTCCACGACCCCAGTGTGGCTCGTCTCACCGGTTGCCGGGACCAGTCTCGGCAAGTAACTTGCTCCTTGCAAGTGACTAGGAGGATGGACATGGCAAGCACGAGCGCACTGCAGGAGCTGAGCCACGCCGCCCGAGCGGTGGTGGCCGCGGCCGGGCCGGCCACGGTGGCCATCGGCCGTGACGGCCGCGGGAGCGGGACTGTCCTCGCCGAGGGCAAGATCCTCACCAACGCGCACAACCTGCGGGACCGTACGACGCAGGTGACCTTCGCCGACGGCCGGGTGGCCCAGGCCGAGGTGGTCGGCGCCGACCTCGACGGCGACCTGGCCGTGCTCGCAGTGGACACGGCGGGCATTGCCCCCCTCGAGTGGGCGTCCGACGAGGTCGACCAGGGGGACTGGGTGTTCACCCTCGCCGCGGGCGGGCCCCGCGGGCCGCGCGTCACGACCGGCATGGTCAGCGGCCGCGACCGCGCCTTCCGCGGGCCCCGAGGCCGGCGTGTCCGTGGCTCCATCGAACACACCGCACCCCTGGCCCGAGGGTCCTCGGGCGGCGCGCTGCTGGACGCCGCCGGTCGGGTCGTCGGCGTCAACACGCACCGAGTCGAGCGAGGCTTCTACCTGGCCCTGCCCACCGACGCCGACTTGCGGCGCCGCGTCGACGCCCTGGCCGCGGGCGTCACCCCCGTCAGGCATCGCCTCGGCATCGCCCTGGCGCCCGGGCACGTCGCCGCGCGACTACGGGCCTCGGTGGGGCTGGCGCCCCGAGACGGCCTGCTCGTGCGGGGTGTCGAGGACGGCTCGCCCGCCGCCGAGGCCGGGGTCCGCGCCGGCGACCTGCTGGTGGGGGCCGCGGCGGTCGACCTGCGCACCGCCGACGACCTGTTCGACGCCCTCG
>WHTX01000022.1 GCA_009377505.1 Acidimicrobiia bacterium | reverse complement strand
CCGACCCCCAGACCGGTGAGGTCCTGCTGGCCAACCGCCCCGGGGAGTTCGTCCTCACCGCGTCCACCGCCAAGGGCTTCACCGTCGGCTCGGTGTACGCCGAGCTGGGCACCGACGCCACGCTGACCACGCCGGTGTACGTGACCAGCCCCGCGGTCGATGGCGTCGTCGACGGCGACCTGGTGATGGTGGCCTCGGGAGACCTGGCCATGGGCGGCCGGGGCGCGATGAGCGGCCGGGTCGACCACACGTTCAACGCCACCACGATCGACCACGTCTACGGCAACGTCGCCCCGAACGCGGCCCTGGTCCCGGACGACCCCCTTGCCGGGCTGGACGATCTCGCCGCGCAGGTGGCGGCCTCGGGGATCACCCAGGTCGGCGGCGACGTCACCGTCGACACCAGGATCTGGGACACCTTCGAGGGCCAGGAGGGCCCGGTGCCGTCGATCTACATCAACGACAACATCCTCGACATCACGGTCACGGCGACCGAGGTGGGCGAGCTGGCGAGCACCGGCACGAGGCCGGAGACCCAAGCGATCACGGTGACCTCGACGGTGACGACCACCGACGCGAGCACGCCGACCGCGCTCCAGGTCACCCCGGGCCCCGACGACCCGACCTCGGTCGAGGTCAGCGGCACCATCGCCGCAGGCACCTCGCAACTGACGATCTACCGCGTCCCCGACGCCGCCAACTGGGCGCGCACCCTGTTCATCGAGGCGCTCGCCCGCGCCGGGGTGGGCGTCACCGCCGCCGCCGTCGGGCCCAACGACGAGGCGACGCTGCCGGCGAAGGACAGCTACCCGGCCGATCAGCTCGTGGCGTCGCTGACGTCGCCGCCGCTGAGCGAGTTCGGCAGCATGATCCTCGAGACCAGCTACAACACCGGGGCGAACGCCCTGATGTGCCTGATGGCGGCGAGTGCCGGCTCGGAGGACTGCATCGACGGGCTGAAGACCGTGCACGAGAAGATCGACGAAGCCGGCCTCGTCGCCGACGACATCGTGCTGCTCGACGGGCAGGGGGCCGACCCGGCCTCGACCACCCCGGAGCAGATGGCCGGCTGGATGGCCTGGGCGCAGGCCCAGCCCTGGGGGCCGGACTTCGTCGCCGGCCAGCCCGTCCTCGGGGTGAGCGGCTCGCTGGCCAGCGTCGGCCAGGACAGTCCCGCCAAGGGCAAGGTGGCGGCAAAGACAGGCACGAGCGTCGCCATGGACCCGACCACCGGCCGGCTCTTCTACGGGGTCCAGGGCCTCGCCGGCTACATCACGACCGACCAGGGCCGGAACCTGGTGTTCGGCTTGTCGATGAGCGGGGCGACCTACCCCGACCTGGCCACCGGCCTGCACGATGCCGGCGCCGACGTCGCTGGCGTGGCGGCGGCGTTCCAGCAAGCGCTCTCCCGCTAGCCCGTCTCCATGGCCGTCTACGTCGAACGCCGTCGCACCACAAGGGGCTCCTCCGCCATGTCGACATCGCCCAGGCGCCCGGGCTCGGGGCGCGGGAGGCGGGCACCTGCTCGTCGTGCCTACGCCGTCACGGCTGTGGCGGGCTTGCTGGTCGCGGCTTGCGGCTCGGGCGCATCGGCATCGTCCACGTCGTCGACGTCGACGTCGGTGGCGGCGGCGCTGCCGGACAGCATCACCTCGATCATGGACAAGCCGAGGTACGCCGACGCGACGTGGAGCCTGCTGGTCACCGATGTCGAGACCGGAGAATCGTTCTACGAGCTGAACGCTGACGAGATGTCGCTGACCGGGTCCACCAGGAAGCTGTTCTCGGTGGGGGCCGCGCTCGACGAGCTGGGCGCGGACCACCGGCAGCGCACCCCGGTCCACCGCCAGGGCACGGTCGACGAGGAGGGCAACCTGGAGGGCAACCTGGTCCTCGTGGCCGGTGGCGACCTCGAGTTCGGTGGCCGCCGGATCGATGCCGACACCGTCGAGTTCGCCAACTTCGACCACAACGACGCCAACTCGCTCGGCTCCGCCATCCTCACCCCCCAAGACCCGCTGTACGCGCTGGACGAGCTGGCTCGCCAGGTCAAGGCGTCGGGGATCTCGTCGGTACGTGGCGACGTGGTGATCGACGACCGGATGTTCGAGCCGTACCGCGTGCCCAACGGCAACCTGTTGATCACCCCGATGATGCTGAACGAGAACATGGTCGACGTGACCGTCACCCCTGGCGGGGTCGGGCAGCCCGCGGCCATGTCCTACCGTCCGGAGACGGCGGCCCTGACCGTCGACAGCGACGTGACGACGGTGGCCGCTGATGCTGCGCCCGGCGCCGCGGTGACGCTGTCCGACGACACCCGGCCGGCGTGTACGGCCACCCCCGGGTGCACGGCGACGGTCTCGGGCGAGATCCCGGTCGGCTACGTGGCCCCCTTGACGCACATCGACTCGTTCGTCGGCACCTTCAGGGTCGAGAAGCCCAACGCCTTCGCCCGCACCGCGTTCATCGAGGCCCTGGCGCGGCACGGCGTCGCCGTCAACGCCCCACCGGTGACGCCGAACGATGCGGAGAGCCTCGCACCGACGGTCCTCCCCGCGACCTACCCGGCCGACACCGAGGTCGCGGCGTACGAGTCGGCCCCCTTCGCGCAGACCGCGCAGCTGGTACTGAAGGTCAGCCTCAACCTCGGTGCCAACCTGAGCCTGAGCCTGCTCGGCCTCACCCAGGGCGAGCGCACCGTCGACGGGGCGCTGGAGGCCGAGCGCCAGGCCCTCATCGACACGTACGGCGTCGACGGGTCCCAGTTCACGTTCCCCACGAACGGCAGCGGCACGCCGGACAGCGAGGCCGCCCCCCGGGCGTTGGTGCAGATGCTCACGGCCATGAGCCGGACGGAGGTCGCCGAGGAGTTCCGGGCGTCGCTCCCGGTGATGGGCGAGGACGGTTCGCTGGCCACCGCAGGGACCACCCTTGCTGGCAAGGGTCATGTGTTCGCCAAGCCGGGCACGACGATCATGGCCAACGACGATGGTGACCTCGAGCTCAAGGCTCAGAACCTGGCCGGGTACGTCGAGACCAAGAGCGGGCGTACCGTCGCCTACGCGTTGATGGTCAACGACGCCGGGCCGATCTCCGACATCGCGACCGACGTTGGCGGTGTCTTCGAGGACGAGGCGGCGATCTCCAGCGTCATCTACGAAACCCTGTGACCGCGGGGCGATGCTCATAGCAGCAGGGCCAGGGTGCGGGTGTCGGCGCCCGGCGGCGGTCGGTCGCCGAGCGGGGCTACGGGAGCGGGACGAGGTAGGACTCGACTCGACGGATCCTTTCGCTGGCGAAGCTCCTGACGGTCAGGTGACGCCGGGCGCCGTCCAGATACGTGCCGTGCACGGGCGCTTGATCCTGGCTCGGCTAGGTAGTCGCGCCTCTCCTAACGGGTCACCGCAACGCGCCCGCGCACCGCAGTGACTCGATGCGCTCTTGCGGGTAGCCGAGGAGATCGGCGAGGACCTCGTCGGTGTGCTCGCCCACGCGCGGCGGCAGCCCCACCCGGGGGGGCGTGCGGGAGAGCTGGAAGCGGGTGTTCTCCACGATGCAGCGGCGCTCGGGGTGCGCCAGCTCGAGGAAGTGCTGGCGATGCTGGAGCTGCAGGTCGGCCAGGCACTCAGCGCTGTTGTTCACGGCGTGCGCGGCGACGCCCGCCCTCACGAGCAGCGCCTCGGCCTCCTCGGCCCGGCGCGCCGCTGTCCAGGCGGAGATGGCCGTGTCGAGCTCGTCCCGGCGGGCGGCTCGGCCGCCGCCATGGCGCAGGCCGGCGTCCTCGGCCAGGTCTGCCCGGCCCAGCACCTGGCACAGCGCCGGCCAGGCATCGTCGTCCTGGCAGGCGATGGCGACCCAGCGGTCGTCACCCGCCGCGGGGTAGACACCGTGGGGGGCCATCTCGGGGTCGGTGTTGCCCGCACGTCGGGCCACGCGCCCGTTCACGGTGTAGTCGAGCACCGCCGGCGTGAGGAAGTGCAGCGCCGCCTCGGCCTGGGCCACGTCGACGTGCTGGCCCTCCCCGGTACGGCGCCGGTGGTCGACCGCGGCGAGCAGCGTGGCGAGCACCAGGTGGGTCGACGTGTAGTCGGTGTACGCCCCGAAGGGGCCCGCCGGCGCCCGGTCCGGCCAGCCGGCGAGGCCGTAGAAGCCCGACAACGCGGCCGCCAGGTTCCCGTACCCGGCGAAGGAGGACAGCGGGCCGTCCTGGCCCGTCAGGCAGGTCGAGACCATGATCACGCTGGGGTTCACCGCCCGAAGGTGCTCGTAGTCGAGCTGCCAGCCCCGCATGGCCCGGGGCGAGAACGACTCGACGACCACGTCGGCCCAGCGCACCAGGTCGAGGACGACGGCCCGGGCGAGCGCGTGGTTCAGGTCGAGCTGCAAGCTCAGCTTGCCGGCGTTCATCGTGTCGAACAGCGCGGAGTTCTCGGCGCCCGGTTGGTTGTCGTAGGTGGGCCGGTAGCCACGCGCCGCGTCGGGCTTGGTCGTCGACTCGACCTTCACCACCATCGCCCCGCAGTCGGCCAGGGTGCGCACGCCGTGAGGCCCGGCGATGGACCAGGTGAAGTCGAGCACCTTCAGCCCCTCCAACGGTCGGCCGGGGGCGGCTGGGCCGCTCGAGGCGTTGCGCCGCCCCGCGGCGGGCACGCGATCGGGCGCGCTGAGGACCTCGGTGCTGTGCTCACCGAGCCGAGGCGCGCCGGCCAAGGTGGCCAGCGGCCGCGGCGAGCACTTGGCGAAGGCCCCCGGCACTTCGATGGCGCGCCCGGCGGCGGGATGCTCGACCAGGTCGAAGAAGCGGCGGTGGCGCAGCTGCGCGCTGGCCGCCACGTCGTCCATCCCCGCGATCGGCGCGATGAGCAGGCGGCGCCGCATCGCCTCCTCGAGCAGCTCCGCCTTGGTGTGAGACGAGGTGAGCTTCGCCACCGCCGCCTTGGCCGCCTCCCAGGTCTGCACGCTCTCCTCGCCGGCCTCGACGAGGTCGTTGAACTCCACCCAGTCCCGATCGCGCAATGCCTCGTCGCAGTGGCCCTCCTCGCAGGCCCACGCCATCAGCTCGGCGGTGCGCGGCCCGATCGCCGGCCCGAACACGTGGGTGACGGAGACGTGGCCGTCGGCGGCCGGGTACACCAGCCGGATGTCGATGGCGCCGGTGCGGGCGCCGCCGGCGGTGCGGCGCAGCGCCGGCGAGCCGACGGCCTCCGCCAGCACGCTGGCCTGCACGGCGAGCATGGCCGCGCCCTGCGCCGACACGTCGACGTGCTGGCCTCGCCCCGACACCGCCCGCTCGGCCAAGGCGACGAGCGTGGCGCACGTGGCCACGGCCGAGGCCATGGCGAACGCTTGGGGGACGACCAGGCGCACCGGCGCCCGGTCGGCGTCGCCGTTGAGCACCAATGCGCAGCTCGCGGCCAGCACGGTGAGGTCGGTGGCCGGCCAGTTTGCCTTGGGGCCGTGCTGCCCGAAGGCGGTGATCGACGTGTGGACCAGCGCGGCGTTGCCCTGGGCCAGCACCTCGTAGCCCAAGCCGAGCTGGTCCATCGCCCCGGGCACGGCCGACTCGAGCACCACGTCGGCCCCGGCGGCCAGGCGACGGAACCGGTCACGGTCGCCGGTCTCCTCGAGGTCGAGGACCACCGAGCGCTTCCCCCGGTTGTAGCCGAAGTGGGTGAGGGAACGTTCTGCCCCCGCCTCGTCGGCCACGAAGGGGCTGAGCCCGCGCGCCCGCATGCCGCGCGGCCGTTCGATGGCGATCACCTCGGCGCCCAACGCCGCCAGCAGGTAGCCGGCGAAATGGCCTCGCTCGTCGGTGAGATCGAGCACGCGATACGGCGACAGCACGTCTTCCCCCCAGTTGGGTTCCCCGAACCCCAGCGGGCGAGAGTCTGCCAGGCGATCGCCTGGGCCGCGGCGAACGTGGTCATCGCTCCCGCAGGGAGCGCAGCGCGTTGACGAGCGTGCTGAAGAGCACGAGCAGCGCGACGCCGACGCAGCTGAGGCCGACGGCCTGGATGACGCGGCCGGTGCCGGTGCCGAGCTGGGGGTTGGCGGCGAGGACGAGGAGCGCGCCGATGACCCCGAGCGCCGCGGGCACGACGGCGATGGTGAGCTGGCTGGCGACGCGGCCGGCGACGCGGCGGTCGTCGTCGGTGGGGAAGAGGTGGACGCCGACCGACAGCTCGTCGCGTTCGAGGGTCTCGACGATGCGGTCGAGCCGGCGCGGCAGCGTCGCGACCGTGGGGAGGACCTCGGGGAGGAGCGCCTCGAGCTGGGCGCGTGGTGAGTCGTCGGCGCCCGCCTGTCGAAGCGGGTTGAGGGTGGCGTGCCTGGCATGGGTGGTGGCTTCGCGGACGAGGTCGAAGGCGGGGTCGAGGGTCTGGAGGGTGGATTGGAGGGTGGCCAGGGCGCGTAGCGCCCCGGCGATGGCGGGGTCGATGGCGAGGCCGAAGACGCGCATCTGGCCCATGAGCGACGCGACGAGCTCGACGCCAGGGGTCGCGCCGGGCCGGAGGTGCTCGACGAGTAGGCCGCCCAGGGCCCGTTCGAGCCGGGCCTGGTCGATGCTGCGGCTGGGGGTCGTGATACGGCGTACAGCGACAGCGAGCTGCGCTGGGTCTTGGCTGGCGACGGCGGCGAGGGTCGTGCGCAGCGCGTGGCGCTGGCGACGATCGAGGGCCCCGACCGCACCGCAGTCGATGAGCGCGACGCGGCCGTCGGAGGTGAGCAGGATGTTGCCAGGGTGGGGGTCGGCGTGGAAGGTGCCCGCGGTGAGGATCTGGTCGAGGGTGCAGCACAGCAGGGTGCCGGCCAGATCGGTGCGGTCGGCGGGTTCGAGGTGGCGGGCGGCGGCGGTGATCGGTTCACCGTCGACCCATTCCATGACGAGGACGCGCCGACGGGTGAGGTGGTCGACGGGTTGGGGTACCACGACACGACGGTGAGCTTCGACGGCGGTGGCGAGCAGCCGGAGGTTGCGGGCTTCGGCTGTGAAGTCGAGCTCGCCTTCGACGCTGTGGGCGAAGGCCCGGGCGGTCACGGCGAGGCCGAGGTCGGCGGCCCATCGTGTCCGCGTCTCGAGCCTCTCGGTCGTCCGCACGAGGATGTCGAGGTCGCGGCGGATCCGCTCCGCGATCTCCGGGCGTTGGACCTTGACGGCCACGGCCTGCCCGTCAGGGGTGACGCCTCGATGCACCTGGGCGATCGACGCGGCCGCGGCCGGCTCCGCGTGCAGCTCGGCGAACAGCTCGTCGGGGTCGCCGCGGTCAGCAAAGTCCTCGGCGAGCACGGCGCACACGGCGTCGAACGGGACGGGGCCCACCGATTGCTGGAGGGACCGCAGCTCGTCGGCGATGTCGGCGGACACCAGGTCGGGCCGGGTCGACAGGAACTGGCCGAGCTTCACGTAGACGCCGCCGGCGCGCTGGAGGGTCTCCCGCAGCGCCGCGCCGGTGGCGGCTCCGGACGGGCCGGGGGCGTGGCGCCGGGCGTAGCGACCGAGGCCGAACCGGGCGGCCAGGACAGCGAGGGCGGCTCGGCGCCCGGTTCGGGAGATCGCCCGCCGCAGGGCGGTGGCCGGGTTGAGCTCGGCCCTGCGGTTCGGTGAGCGACGTGAGGGGGCGATCAGGTCGAAGACGGCGGTCCAGGCGACCATGGCGACGAGGCCGACGATGACCACGGCGATGCTGACGGGCGGGGAGGACTCGGCCCGACCGATCCCGAAGAGGAGGAACCCGGCGGAGGCCAGGCCCAACCAGGAGATGAGGATCGCCCGCAGCCAGCCGACCCGGGCGCCGATCACCCGTACGCCGAACAGGGCGACGACGACCAGGGCCGGGAAGAAGGCAGCGGTCATGGCTTCGTCAGTCCTTCTCGGAGCCGGCGGGCCGGGTGAGGACCTCGATCAGGTTGCCGTCGGGATCCTCTACGCAGAGGCCGCGCCCGCCGTGGTGATGGCGATGGTCGATCTCCGCCGGGCGGGTGCGGCCGGGATCTGCCCAGTACCGGGCCCGCTCGTCGAGGATGCGGGCATAGGCGGCGTCGAACTCGTCCTCGGTGAGCAGGAAGGCGTGGTGCTGCGGGGCGAACTCGACGGCTTGGGCGTACTCGAGGGTGACGTCGTTGGCCACCCGCACCCGCTGGAGGGGTCCTCGACCGGTCGGTGCGCGAAGGCCGAGGATGCGGGCCAGGAACGCCGCGGCCGCCACGTTGTCGGACGCGTGGACGATGGTGTGGTGCAGTCGGGCAGGCATGCGCAGCCTCCGGTCGTGTGCTTCGCGGCCCGGACGGGGCGCGGCGGCCCACGATGGACCAGAGGTCGGGTGCGAAGATCGCCCGGCTGGCCGATCTCGACCGGTCGGGATGGGTGAGATCGAGCTCCGGCGCGACGTGCCGCCGTGCTGGAGCAGGCTCCGCCGGTGGGCGACGCGGACGGCCAGCGCTTCGTGGTAGAGGGCGTCGGCGCCACCGGGGGTCGTCGCCCATGGCGATGTGGGCGAGCTCGTCGAGGGACTCGGCGCGGGAGTGAGGTGTGCCGAGGCGTTCGGCCATGGCGACGCCACGTGCCGCGGTCGTCGCCTCCGACGCCGTCGATCGAGCGGATGAGGGAGTCCATCAGCCGCTGGCCCTCGTCGACACGGCCGGCGACGCCCGTCGCCCACGCCAGGTTCGAGATGTTCGTCCCGGTCGCGAGGTAGTCGTGCAGGGGTTCGGCGATGCGGACGGCCCGAACGCCGATATCGACGGCGCCGGGGACGTCACCCATGAGCAGAGCGCCGTACAGCGCGACCGACAGGGCGAACGCGGCGCCGAAGCGATCGTGGCGCGGCATGCACCGGGCGAACAGCTCGTTGGCGGCGGCGATCTCCACCTGTGCTCGGCGCCCGATGAAGCTCGTCAACTCGACCGGCAGCCGTGCCCGGCGCGTCGGCGCACGCCGGTCGGTCACCCGTCTCGGTCGACCCACACTCAGGCGAACTCGACGCCCTCGAACGCGCCGGTGGCCCGCCATTCGTCGAGCAGCTTGAAGAAGTGGATCGGGCCGGCGCCGTACGAGCCGGCGAAGAAGCCGACCGGGTTCCCGAGCTTGCCCTCGTTGTTGTAGTAGCCGGGCGTGCACTCCGAGTAGAACTTCACCCCGAGCCGGGCCTTGTCCTTCATCTCGTCGACCCACGCCTGCTCGGCCTCGGCGGTGATGTCGACGGAGGAGGCCTCCCGGCGCGCGGCTTCCTCGATGATGAAGGTCGCGTGCTTGGCCTGCTCGTTGAGGGCGTAGGGCACGCTGACGGTGACCGCCGTTTGCGTGAATCCCAGGAAGAAGCAGTTGGGGAAGCCGTGGCTCTGCAGCCCGTGCAGGGTGCGCAGGCCGTTCGCCCAGCGGTCGGACAGGCTCACACCGTCGCGGCCGATGATGTCGTAACCGGCCCGGCGCGTGTAGGTCGTGCCCACCTCGAACCCGGTGGCGAAGATCAGGCAGTCGAGCTCGTACTCCTCGCCGTCCACCACCACGCCGCGCTCGGTCAGCCGCTCGACGCCGCGGCCGTTGGTGTCCACCAGGTGGACGTTGGGGCGGTTGTAGGTGGGCAGGTACTCGTCGTGGAAGCACGGCCGCTTGCAGAACTGGCGGTACCAGGGCTTCAGCTTCTCGGCCGTCTCGCGATCCTCGATGATCTCGTCGACCCGGTTGCGCACCTGGTTCATCTTCTTGTAGTCGGCCAGCTCCATGAGCTCGGCCCGTTCCTGGGGGGTGAGCCGGCGCCCCACCGCCCGCGACGCCTGCTTCGCCGCCGTGCCCGTCAGGTTCCTGAAGATGTCGGTCCAGCCATCGGCCACGAGGTCCTCGTCCTGGTCACCGCCGCTGACCAGGACGTTGAAGTTCGTCATCCGGCGCTGCTGCCAACCGGGCCCGAGGGACTCGGCCCACTCGGGGTCGGTCTCGGCGTTGTTGCGCACGTCGACCGAGGACGGGGTCCGCTGGAACACGAACAGCTCCTTGGCCGCCTCGCCCAGGTGGGGGATGCACTGGATGGCGGTGGCCCCGGTCCCGATGATGCCGACGCGCTTGTCGGCCAGGCCGGTCAGGTTCCCGTTCGAGTCGCCGCCCGTGTAGCCGTAGTCCCAGCGGCTGGTGTGGAACGTGTAGCCCTTGAACTCGTTCACGCCGGGGATCCCGGGCAGCTTGGGCCGGCTGAGCGGGCCGTTGGCCATGGCGACGTAGTGGGCCGTGAAGCGGTCGCCCCGATCGGTGGAGATGGCCCAGCGAGTGGCCGCCTCGTCCCAACGGAGCTCGGTCACACCCGTCTGGAACAGGGCGTTCTCATAGAGGTCGTAGTGCTCGGCGATCCGCTTGCTGTGCTCGAAGATCTCGGGGGCGAAGGAGTACTTGTGCTTGGGGATGTAGTCGAGCTCCTCGAGCAGCGGCAGGTACACGTAGGACTCGACATCGCACATGGCGCCCGGGTAGCGGTTCCAGTACCAGGTGCCGCCGACGTCCCCGGCCTTCTCGACCAGGCGGAGGTCGGTGTAGCCGGCCTCGCGCAGGCGGGCGCCCATGAGCAGGCCGCCGAAGCCCGAGCCGATGATGGCCACCTCGACGTCGTCGAAGACCGGCTCCCGGGTGAAGCCCGGCTCGACGTAGGGGTCGTCGACATAACGCGAGAACTCGGCGGTGACCTCCACGTACTGCTCGTTGCCGTCCGTGCGCAGGCGCCGGTCGCGCTCGGCGAGGTACTTGGCCTTGATCTCGGCGGGCTCCTGGCCCAACTCGGCCACCGGGTCGAATCCCAGCAGGGCGGCGAGGTCGATGTCGCCGGGTTCCGTCGTCGTCACTCGTAGCTCCCCCTCTGTCGGCGTGCCGCCCCCGGGGACGTCGCAGCTCGGGGACAGGATAGAGCGCGGCACGGAGGCGGGCGGCATCCGAGTTGACCGGACGGTCAGGTCCGATCGGGTCAGCTGGGGCTCCATCAGCCGGCGCTGTGACGGGGCGCACCGAGGGTGGGCGTTCGGCGCGTGTCTGGGCCCGCTCGGGATGGGGTAGCCCGTCGAGCACATCGACGAGAGCCAACGAGGTCCACGACGACGCGCACCGACCCCCTCGAGCCCTACCGGGCGAAACGGGACTTCGTCTCGACCCCCGAGCCGTCGGGCGCCCTGGCCGAGCCTCGGGCCGGCGGGGGCGGGCGCTTCGTGGTGCAGCGTCACCGGGCCCGCAGCCGCCACTACGACCTGCGCCTGGAGATCGGCGGTGTACTGGTGAGCTGGGCCGTGCCGAAGGGCCCCACGCTCGACCCCTCCGTGCGCAGCCTCGCCGTGCACGTCGAGGACCATCCCCTCGAGTACATCGACTTCGAGGGAGTCATCCCGAGGGGCGAGTACGGCAGCGGCGACGTCATCGTGTGGGACCGGGGGACCTGGGCGCCGGCGCGCCCCGAGGACCCCGCGGCGGACGTCGCCGCTGGCGAGCTGCACTTCGACCTCGACGGGGAGAAGCTCGCCGGCCGCTTCCTGCTCGTCCGAACGGGGCGCCACCGCGGCCGCAGCGGCAGGGAGCAGTGGCTGCTGCTGCACAAGCGCGACGAGCACGCCGTCGCTGGCTGGGACCCCGAGGAGCACCCCCGCTCGGTCCGCAGCGGCCGCACGAACGACGAGGTGGCGGCGGCACCCGAGGCTTTGTGGCGCAGCGACGCGCCGGCGGCGGAGGCCGAGGCGCCCGCACCGGCACCGGCATCGGCACCGGCAGCGCCCGACGCGCTGGGGGGCAGCGGTTCTTAGTGGGTCTGCTCGTTGGTTCGAGCTCGATCGGGCCGGGTGGACCGCTCTTCGAAGCGGGGTGGGGTGCTCGGGCCCCGGTCTTGGGCATTGCTCCGGTGACGAAAATGCCCCAGGCGGGGACGGCGTGCCTGGCGGGATGCGGGGCGCGGGAATCGCGGTGGGTGCGACCCCCGTGCCGTCCGGGATCACCGGCGAGTGGCCCGTACCGAGGCGCCAGGTGGTGGCCGGCGAGAAGGTTCGTGCACCGTGGCGGTGCAGGATCCTTCGCGGTTCGGTGGCCGTCCTCTGGCCGCCGACGACGAGCCAGACCATTGAGAGGCCGACCACGACGGGCCGACCACGACGGGCGGGGGTGCGCGGGCGGGCCGCGGGGTACGCGACGGGCATGGCCGCACCGCTGACGCCCGCTCCCCATCGCCGCCAACGCCCCTTCACGCCCAGCCCGAGAGGCCACCGCCTGCGGGCCGCTGTGGAGCAGTGGGGCGAGACGACGGCACTCGACGGGGGGCTGGCCAAGGCCGGGCCCGTGCTGTCGCGCCTCGCCCCCGCCGGGCCCGCGCGAGAGGCGTTGCGGGGCAACTGGCTCGGCCACTCCCTCCACCCCGTCCTCACCGACCTGCCCATCGGGTCCTGGACGAGCGCTTCGTTCCTCGACCTCGTCGGAGGCCGGGCGGCGCGCCCGGCGGCCCGGCGGTTGGTCGCCCTCGGCCTGCTGACCACGCCGGCGGCCGCCGTCACCGGCGCGGCCGAGTGGTCCGACGCCGATACGCCCTCGCAGCGGATCGGCCTGGTCCACGCCGCGGCCAACATGGCCGCCTTCCTCCTCTACCTCCGCTCCTACCGGCTCCGGCGCGGCGAACGGCACGGGGCAGCCGTGCTCTACGGTCTGGCCGGTGGCACCGTCGCCTCCATCGGCGGCTACCTCGGCGGGCACCTGGCCTTCACGCGGGGACTCGGCGTCGTGGCGCCCACGCCCGCGCCGCCCGCCGCTGACGTCGACCTGACGACGGCGGGGGCCTCCGAGGCGGGCGGCCACCCGCCCAGCCGGCCTTGACGGGCCCGCCGCTCAGGGCGAGCTGCGCCCTTGGCGCGCCCGGTCGATGCCGGGCATCCTGCGCACCGAGCCGAAGGGCCGGGCGCTGTCGAAGAAGGCGCCGCCAAGGCTCGCGACCAGGTAGTGCTGATGGCCGGCGGCGATGGCGGCACGAAAGCCCATGTGGTCCTGCGCGTCGTTCACCTGCCGCTTGACCATCTGGGCCACGATGGGGTTCAGCTGCGCGATGCGCTCCGCCTTGGCCATGGCCCGGTCGGCCAACTCGGCACGGGGCCAGACGTCGGAGACCAGCCCGAGCTCGGCCGCCTGCGCGGCGTCGAGCAGGCCCTGTTCCCACATGAGGTCCTTCGCCCGCCGGGCGCCGAGGTCCCACGGCACTGACTGGTACTGGAACAGGAAGGGGATGAACTGCGCGTCGTCGGCGGCGACGATCAGGTCCATCGCCGACGCGATCATCCAGCCGCCGTAGATGCACATCCCCTGCACCACCGCCAGGGTCGGCTTGGGCAGGTCCCGCCAGCGCAACGTGTTCTCCACGTTCCAGTCCCACGAGCGTTGATGGACGCCGACGACGCCATCCGGGTAGGGCCGGGCCTCCCGGTCGGCGAGCTCCTCGGGCGTGCCGATGTCGTGGCCCGACGACCAGTGCGCCCCGTTGCCGAACAGCGCCACCACCCGCACCTCGTGGTCGGCCATCGCCGTCGCGAACGCCTCGTCGAGCTCCTCGAGCAGCACCCGCGATTGGGCGTTGTGGTATTGGGGCCGGTTCATCGTCACCTTCGCCACCGGGCCGACCCGCTCGTACAGGACCGTCGCGCTCATCGCCAGATCCTTGCACCCACGACCGCGACAGCCGTACCAGCGACCGCGACTGCCGTACCAGCGACCGCGACAGCCGTACCAGGGCGGCGGCCCGCCGGCGCGCCTGAGGCTGAGCGGCATGCAGGCTCGCGCTGAGTAGTCTCGGCCGTCCGCCACCAGCCACGGAGTGCTCGGCCATGCCGCTGCCCACCCCATCCCCCGCCGTCGTCGCCGCCCTCGCGCCAACGGGCACGCTGCGCGCCGCCATCAACCTCAGCAACTTCCTGCTGGTGACGGGCAGGGGGGCCGACGGCAACCCCGAGGGCGTGTCGCCCGACATGGCCCGCGAGCTGGCCAGCAATCTGGGGGTCGGCATCGAGCTGCTGCGTTACAAGTCCCCAGGCGAGATCGCCGACGCCGCCGACTCGGGGGCCTGGGACATCGGCAACATCGGCGCCGAGCCCGCCCGGGCGACGAGCATCGACTTCACGGCGGCGTACTGCGAGATCGAGGCCACCTACCTGGTGCCCGCCGGCTCGGCCGTGACCTCGGTGGAGGAGGTCGACCAGCCAGGCATGCGCATCGCCAGCGCAGTCCGCAGCGCCTACGACCTGTGGCTCGAACGCAACCTCGTGCACGCCGAGCTGGTCCAGGTATCCGGTCTCGACGGATCTTTCACGGCCTTCGTCGAGCAGGGCCTCGACGCCCTCGCCGGGCTGAGGCCGCGTCTGCTCAGCGACGTCGAGCGGCTCCCCGGTGCCCGGCTGCTGGACGGCCGCTTCACCGCCGTGCAGCAGGCCATGGGCACCCCCCGCGGTCGCGACGAGGCGGGCTTCGAGTACCTGGCCGCCTTCGTCGAGGAGGCCAAGGGCAGTGGACTGGTCGCCCGGCTCATCGAGAAGCACGGCGTCACCGGCCTCAGCGTCGCCGGTCCGGCCTGAGGCGGGCCCCGACGGTCAGCTCGAGATCGCGGCACCGCGCTGCAGCGCGCCGATGGCCCTCCCCAGAGCCTCTCCCGCCCTCAGGGCAAGGTCCTGGGGCCCGTCGGAACGGGCGATCGCCACCGTGTAGGAGTCGACGACCGAGGCGCCCTGCATCCGGACGGTCTCTTCGACCCAGCGGCGGGCGTTGTGGCCACGTTCAGGGCTCGGTGCCGCGCTGAGGACGACGACCGGCTTGGCGTACAGCTCGCCCGTCCCGACGAGCCAATCGAGGGCGTTCTTCAACGTGCCCGGCATCCCACCGGCGTACTCCGGAGTGGCGATGAGCACGGCGTCGGCAGCGGCCACCGCATGGCGGAGAGCACCGACCTGGTCGTCCCCGGGCGCATCGGGACGGAAGTACGGGAGCTGGTCGAGCCCCTCCCACACCGTCAGGTCGACGTCCGAGGGCACCTCGGCCAGGGCGTGGACCAGGGCTGAGTTCGACGACGAACCGTTCAGGCTCCCCGAGAGCGCGGTCATCCTCACATGGCCTTGGAACGACAGGCCCGTCGCGCCAATTCCGCCCCGGCCGGGCCGGGGCGTCTGGTCGGCCTCGATGCCGGAACCGGCACCGGAGCCGGCGAGAACCCCGTAGGGCGCCGATGGCGAGGGGCAGGCGCCCCCCGGGACCATGCACCGCGGCCGCCGCCGCTACTGTCCGGGCAGAGCGAGCAGGATTCGGGGGCGCCGAAGACCCGGAGTGCGTCGAGGAGGCAACTGCCATGGCCGACAGCGTGCGGACGATGTCGTTGGTCGGCTTCATGCAGGCGAGCAACGTCACCGTCTACTCCGGGGCTTGGCGGCACCCCGACGCCGATCCGGGCTTCCTCACCGCCGGCTACTACCAGCGCATCGGCCAGGTCCTCGAACAGGGCTGCTTCGACCTGGTCTTCTTCGACGACCGCCTCGCCATGCCGGGGATCTACGGCGACTCGGTGGCCGAGACGGTGCGGACCGGCGCCCGCACGGTGAAGCTCGACCTGTCGGTCACCCTGGGCGTGATCGCCGCCGCCACCCGCCACCTCGGCCTGGGCGCCACCTACTCGACCACGTACTACCCGCCGTTCCACGTGGCCCGCACCTTCGCCACCCTCGACCACCTCTCCGCCGGGCGGGCCGCCTGGAACGTCGTGACCTCGGTGAACGACGCCGAGGCGCAGAATTTCGGCGTCGACGTGCACGTCGCTCACGACGAGCGCTACGACCGGGCCGACGAGTTCCTCGAGGCCACGTTCGGGCTGTGGGACACGTGGGAGGACGGCGCCATCATCGGCGACAAGGCCTCGGGCACCTTCGCCGACCCGGCCAAGGTCCACGAGCTGAACTACGAGGGCAAGCACTACCGGACGCGGGGCCCCCTCACCGTCCCGCGCTGCCCCCAGGGCCGGCCCGTGATCATCCAGGCGGGCTCCTCGGGGCGCGGCCGCCAGTTCGCGTCCCGCTGGGCCGATCTCGTCTTCACCAACGATCACACCCACGCCCTGGCCCTGGCCCACTACCAGGACCAGAAGGCGCAGGTGGCCGCGCTGGGGCGCGACCCCGATGCCGTCAAGGTGCTGCCCCTGGTGTACGTCGTCGCCGCCGCCACAGAAGCGGAGGCGGCCGCGGAGGAGCACCGGCTGCTCGAGGAGCTCGTCGACCCCATGGCGTCGCTGGTCCTGCTGGGCGAGGTGACCAACCTCGACTTCTCCCGGTTCGGGCTCGACGAACCCATCCCGGACGACTTCCTCGACACGGCGTCCGGCATCCGGGGGTTCCTCGACGGCGTCCGCGCCCACCTGCCGGGGCGGGCGCTCACGCTGCGCGACATCGCCGCGCACCGGGCGACGCTGCGCTCCTCGCCCCGTTTCGTCGGCACAGGGCCCCAGATCGCGGAGGAGATGGAGCACTGGCTGGCGAGCGGAGCCTGCGACGGGTTCGTGATCGCCGCCACCCACCTGCCCGGCACCTTCGAGCAGGTGGTCCGCTACGTCACCCCCGAGCTGCAGCGCCGCGGGCTGCTCCGTGACCGCTACGAGGGCGCGACCCTGCGGGAGAACCTGGGCCTGGCGCGGCCTTGACCAGCGCTCCGTTCAAGATCCAAGGGCCGGCGACCAGTGACCGCCCGCTCACGGCCACGACCCGTCGATGGATGCGCCACCGCACGACAGTGGCAATCGGCCTGTTGGCCGTCGCAGTCGTTCTCCCCGCACTTACCGGACAACCCCAGCGGTGGTTGCGGTGTACGTGGGAGGGGCGGGATGGTTGGACGATCGAGCATCCCCGGTCTTCTGTGAGTGAGCAGGAGTTCGGCCGGTGGGTACGAGGAGCAACTCGTCATCCACACAATCGAGCAGCGGCCAAGCGAAGTGCCCCGCGAGCGGCGGGTCAGGGGCGATCTCGAAGCTCCATCCGATGAGGTCTGTCTCCCCGAAGACAGGACCGGAGGTGCCGACGGTGAACCGGGCCCCGCCAGTGAGCTCCCCGAAGGACTCTGTCTCGAGAAATGCCCGGGCGAGCTCGCCGACCTCAGCCTCACCGAGCGCCCCGATGCTGCGGACCTGCGGGATCTCTGCGAGCGCCTGATGCGATTGGTGGCTGCCGCAGGCCACCAGGAGGCTGCCGAGAGCAACTACGAGAACTCAACCCGTGAACGTCGCCCGGGCTTCCGCTGCCGCCATCAGCCGCAGAATGGCACAGGAGGCGCTGGCATGTCATCGCGCGACCGGCAACAGAATGACAGGCCTTGCCCCGACGCCGGCTCAGCTACACGACGACTGGCCGAGCGATATGGCGCAGAGGGCACCACAAGGACGCCACGCTCACGTCTGCGACCGTGATTCGAAGGCGGTTGACCCGGCGAGGGCGCTGCTGGCGTGGTTGCGCGTAGCTCTTGTGGATGGGAGCCACCGCCTCATCCGTGAGGGCTCGCTGGTCGAGCTCGCGAACCACTGGCTCGGTCATCTCGAGGTCCGCCAGGGAGACCCAAGCGGCTCAGCTACACGACGACGACCTGGACGAGGTCATCGAGGGCTTGGAAGTCGTCGCCATTGCGGGTGTAGAGCCGCAGGCCGGCCGAGATGGCAGTCGCGGCGATGAACAGGTCGACCGGTCGGGCGCCGCGCGCCGTGCGTCCCGCGGCTACCACCGACGCGACGACCCGTCCGTAGGCGCGGGCGGCCTCGCCGTCGAACGGAAGTGGATCGAACGCGGCCTCGGCCCGCTGGAGCCGGTCCTGCCGACGGGCACGCTCATCAGCATCGTTCGTCGCATGCGGACCGGCCGCGAGCTCCGCCATCGTGATGGCACTGACGGCGACCTCGGTCGGGAGGTCGGACGGGTCGATCTCGTCCAAGTCGATGAGCACCGAGGTGTCGAGCACTCCGCGCATCGGACGCGATCCCTCAGCCACGCGGCTCGATCGCCTCGTTCGCAGCGGCGTCCAGATCCGCCCGGAAGCGCCCGTAGTCGATGCGGGGCCCGGTCCTGAACATCGCGGCCACCGTCTCGGCGGCGACGAAGCGGTGCCGACGGAGCGGTGTCAGCTCACCGACCGGCACACCGTTGCGGGTGACGATGAAGGTATCGCCGTCATCGAGCGCCCGCATGATCTCTCCGCTCTCGTTTCGCAGCTCTCGCTGGGTGATCTCCCGAACCATGCAGCCACTGTAGCACGGCGTGCTACGTCGCTTGAGCCTCGCCAGGCGGAGGCGACGCGCTGCGGTTGTGTCCAGCGGCCGGTCACGCGCTGCCCCACTTCGGGCACCAGGATGACGCCACTCTTACGTCTGCGACCGTGATCTGGAGGCGGTGGACCCCCGCGCGAGGGCGGCGCTGCCGGCCGACCGGTCAGCCGCCGGAGAGCGCGTCGAGGAAGTGGACCTCGGCCCCGTCGGGCAACGGCTCGTACAGGGCGTCGGCGATGATCTCGCCGTCGATCGCCACGGAGGTTCCCGAGCTCAGCCGCTCGGCCATGCCCGGGAACCTGGTGTCGAGCTCGGCGAGCAACCGGCGCACGCTGCCGGCCTCGACCTCGACGTCGGCGACACCGCCGGTCAAGGTCCGCAGGCCGGCAGAGAAGTGCACCCGGACCATCGGGCCGCTCTCAGCCCTCGCTGTCGATGCTCCTGCGCTGCGGTCCTCCGCTTCGCTTCGGTCCTCGCTGTCGATGCTCATGCGCTGCGGTCCTCCGCTCGGCTCCGGTCCTCGCCGTCGAGCAGCGGCTCCAGCACCCGCGGCGGAGACAGCGGCAGGTCGGTGTACCTGTGGCCGGTGGCCTGGGCCACGGCGTTGGCCACCGCGGCCAGTGGCGGCACGATCCCCACCTCGCCCACGCCCCGCACCCCGTAGGGGTGGCCCGGGTTGGGCACCTCGACCACGATCGTGTCGATCATGGGCAGGTCGGACGCCACGGGGATCCGGTAGTCGAGGAAGCTCGGGTTGTCGAGCGTCCCCTCGGCCGTGTGGATGTACTCCTCGTTGAGCGCCCAGCCGATGCCCTGGACGACGCCTCCCTGCATCTGGCCCTCGACGTAGCTCGGGTGGATGGCCCGCCCGGCATCCTGGGCGGTGGTGTAGCGCAGGATGGTGACGTACCCGGTGTCGGGGTCGACCTCGAGGTCGACGACCTGGGTCGAGAACCCGGCGCCCACGCCTCGGGCGTTGAGCGCCGCCGTGGCCGAGATCGGGCCGCCCGTGCGGCCCCAGCCCTTGGCGATGGCGGCGAGGGAGAGCGGCGGCTGGCTGCCGTCGACGTGCTGAGCTTGGCCGTCCACCCACTCCACCTGGTCGATGGGCACGTCCCACTGCTTGGCGGAGCGCGCCCGCAGGTCGGCGATGACCTTGCGGCAGGCTTCGACGACGGCGGCGCCGGTAGCCAGGGTGACCCGGCTGCCGCCGGTGACGTCGTTGAAGCCGACCTGCTCCGTGTCGGCGACGACGGGCTGGACCCGGTTGTAGTCGATGCCGAGCTCCTCGGCGGCCATGAGGGCCATCGAGGCCCGGCTGCCGCCGATGTCGGGCGAGCCGACCACCACGGTGACGTTGCCGTCCTCGTTGACGTGCACGACGGCGCTCGAGTTCATGCCGCCGTTGAACCAGAAGCCCGAGGCGACGCCCCGGCCCTGGTTGGGGCCGAGCGGCGCCGAGTAGTGCGGGTGGTCCTTGATCGCCTGGAGCGTCTCCTTGAAGCCGATCCTCGGGAACTTGGGCCCATAGCTGGCTTGGGCGCCCTCCTCGACGGCGTTGCGGAGGCGCAGGTCGATGGGGTCGATGCCCAGGCTGCGGGCCAGCTCGTCGATGACGCTCTCGACGGCGAACGCCACCTGGGGCGCACCCGGGGCACGGTAGGCGGCCACCTTGGGCTTGTTGACGACCACGTCGAAGCCCTCGATGAGGAAGTGCGGGATGGCGTAGCCGGCGATCGACGTCATCGACGCCGCACCGACCGGCGAGCCGGCGAAGGCGCCGGCCTCGTAGGCCATCCACAGCTGGGCGGCCGTGATCTTGCCGCTCTTGTCGGCGCCGATCCTGATCCGCGTCTTCGAGCCCGAGGCGGGCCCGGTGGCCCGGAACACGTCGTCGCGGCCCATGACCAGGCGGACGGGCCGGCCGGCCTTGTGGGACAGCGCGACGGCGAGCGGCTCGAGGTAGATCGTTGTCTTGCCGCCGAACCCGCCGCCGATCTCGGCGGGGATGACCTTGAGCCGCGTCGGGTCCCAACCGAGGACCTTGGCCGAGTAGGTCCGCATGGCGAAATGGCCCTGGGACGAGCACCACACCGTCGAGCGTCCGTTCGGCGTGGTGTCGGCCACGGCGGCGTGCGGCTCGATATAGCCCTGGTGGACGGGCTTGGTGGTGAACTCGCGCTCCACGACGACGTCGGCCGCGGCGAAGCCCTGGTCGAGCTCGCCCCGCTCGTAGACGACTCGGCTCGCCACGTTGGAGGGCTCTGTCGGCGCTGGGTCCACGCCCTTCGTGATGAGGTCGTCGTGCAGCAGCGGGGCGTCGGGCGCCATGGCAGCGTCCACGTCGAGCACGAAGGGCAGCACCTCGTACTCGACGAAGATGGCCTGGGCCGCCTGGCGGGCGATGCGCTTGGAGGTGGCGGCCACCGCGGCGACGACGTGGCCCTCGTAGAGCACCTTGTCCCGGGCGATGATGTTGCGGGCCAGGTCCTGGTCCGTGGGGTGGCCGTTGGGCTCGGGGAAGTCGGCCCCGGTGACGACGGCCTTCACGCCGGGGATGGCCAGCGCGGCGGTCGTGTCGATCGAGTGGATGCGGGCGTGGGCGTGGGGCGAGCGGAGCACGGCGCCCTCGAGCATGCCCGGGAGGCGCAGGTCGGCCCCGAAGCGGGCGCGCCCGGTGACCTTGTCGAACCCGTCCGGTCGGACCGGGCGCGTGCCGACCCACTTGTAGGCCGGGGCGATCGTGGCGGGATCGTCTGCGATGGTCATGCCCGCGCCTCCCTCATCGTGTCAGCGTCTCTCATCGTGGCCGCGGCTTCGAGCACGGCGCGCACGATCTTGTCGTACCCGGTGCAGCGGCAGAGGTTCCCGGCCAGGCCGTAGCGGACCTGGGTCTCCGTCGGGTCGGGGGTGTGCTCGAGCAGCGCCTTGGCGGCGACGAGGAAGCCGGGGGTGCAGACGCCGCACTGCAGCGCTGCGCCTTCGAGGAAGCACTCCTGGAGGGGGTGCAGGTGGTCGCCGTCGGCCAGCCCCTCGACGGTGACGACGTCGGCGCCCTCCGCCTCGGCGGCGAAGACCAGGCAGGAGCAGGTGACACGGTCGTCGAGCAGCACCGAGCACGCGCCGCAGTCACCGGTCCCGCAGCCTTCCTTCACGCCGGTCAGGCCGACCTTGTCGCGCAGCGCCTCGAGCAGCGAGTCGCCGTCCTCGCAGAGGAAGTCCGTCTCGTCGCCGTTCACGGTGCAGTTGACGTGGGTGCGGCTCATCGGCTTGCCCGCTCCCGGCCGCTCGGGCCATTCGCTTCGCTCAACGCTCCCCGCTCCCGGCCGCTCGGGCCATTCGCTTCGCTCATCGGTGTCCTCCGGTGGTTCGGCCGTTCGTGCGCGCCCGGGCGCGCTCGGCGGCGGTCGTGACGGCCCGCTTCGCCAGCACGCCGGCCACGTGGCGGCGGTAGGCGATCGTGCCTCGTTTGTCGTCGATGGGGTTGCAGGCGGCGCTGGCGGCGGCGGCCACAGCGGGAAGACTGCCGTCGTCGATGGCTCGGCCGGCGAGGGCCGCGGCTGCGTCGGGCAGGAGCACCACGGTCGGGGCGACGGCGCCGAGAGCGATCGTGGCGCTCGTGCAGCGGCCCTCGGCGTCGAGGGTGACGCGGGCGCCAGCGCCGACGACGGCGATGTCCATCTCGGTGCGAGGGATGAGCCGCAGGTAGGCATCGGCGGTGCCCGGCGGGGCGTGGTCGAGCTCGAACTCGATCACGAACTCGCCCGGCGCCAGCGTCGTGCGACCGGGCCCGGCGGGAAGTTCATGGACCGGGATGGTCCGTGTGCCCGTCACGGTGGCGATCACGGCCCGCATGTCGTTGACGACCATGGCCGGGACCGAGTCGGCGGCGGGCGAGGCGTTGCAGAGGTTGCCGCCGAGGCTCGAGCGGCTCTGCACCTGGTCCGAGCCGATGAGCCCGGCGGCTTCGACGAGGCCGGGGAACTCGGTGGCGAGGGTCTCGTGGCTGGTGAGCATGACCGTGGGCGTGGCGGCGCCGATCACCCAGCCGGTGCCGGTGGAGCGGACCTGTACGAGTCGAGCGATGCGCTTGAGGTCGACGATCCCGTCGGGCTCGGGCCGCCCCGAGCGGATCTGCGGGATGAGGTCGGACGCGCCAGCGAACACCTTCCGCCCTGGTGCCTCGGCGAGCAGCCCGACCGCTTCCTCGACCGTCGTTGGTGCGAAGTACCTCACCTGTCCCCCTTCTCGTCGCCCCGGGTGCGGAGGCGAGACCCCCGGAGCGTAGGCATCCTGGTGGCGTCGCGCCTGCCGGGACGTCAGAGCGGGCGTCCGTCGTCGGACGTCAGACCGGCGTCTGCTGGTGTACGTCCAGCTCCCACGCACCACTCGTCCGACAGCTCCCTGGCCCTCGACGGCGCGTCGCCGATGAAGCCCTGGCACTCGGCACGACGAGCACGTACCTGCTGGCGTGAGGCGTGCCCGCCACCGGGGCCGGTGCCTGGCTCCTCGGCCACGAGCACGATCCGCTCGCCGGGTGGCGCGCTCTCGATGCACGGCCGAGACGTGCTCGCGAGCTCACCTCCCTGCCGCTCCCGGCTCCTTCGGGAGGCCGAGGACGCGTTCGGCCACGATGTTGCGCATGACCTCGTCAGTGCCGCCGCCGATGCGGTAGCCGGGGGTCGACTGCAGCAACCCCGCCCAAGCGTAGGTACCCCACTCGCCGGTGTCGGCGACGAGCTTGGGGCCGAGCACCAAGCCGACGAAGTCGCCGATGCGTTGGAACTGCTGGGCGAGGGCCAGCTTGCCGATCGAGGCCTCGGGGCCCGGCGCGTGGCCCGCTCGCCGGGCATCGGCGGCGCGTCGGCGCGTGTAGTTGGCCACCCGTTGGTGGACCAGCAGGTCGGCCAGTCGCTGGCGGACCACGGGATCGTCACCTTTACCGAAGACCTCGGCCATCTGCCGGTAGCGGTCGAAGTTGAGCAGGCCGGCCCCGCCGAACCCGTCACCCCCGATGGCGGCCCGCTCGTTGGACAACGTCGTGATGGCCACCCGCCAGCCGCCGCCGACCTCCCCCAAGCGGTCGTCGTCGGGCACCCACGCGTCGTCGAAGAACACCTCGTTGAAGGCGGCGCCCCCGGTCATCTGGCGCAGCGGGCGGACCTCGACCCCGGGGGCGCGCATGTCGAGCACGAAAGCCGTGAGGTTGCGGTGGCGGCCGTCGTCGCTCGTCCGGCAGAGGACCTCGCCGATGTCGCTGTACTGGGCGCCCGACGTCCACACCTTCTGACCGGTGATGCGCCAGCCGTCGCCGTCGCGCCGAGCCCTGGTCGACACCGACGCCAGGTCTGACCCCGCGCCCGGCTCGCTGAACAGCTGGCAGGCGACGAGGTCGGCGCGTTGCAGGGCGGCGAGGTACCGGTCCTTCGCCCCCGCCGTGCCATGGGCCACGATGGTGGGGGCGATCATGCCGAGCGAGATCGTGAGCATCCCGTTGCCCGCAACCTCGAACCCGCGGGCCTCGCGGTCGAAGATCTGCTGGTACGGGCCGGGCAGCTCGCGGCCGCCGAAGGCGGCGGGGCCGCTGATCCAGGCCAACCCGGCATCCCACAGCGCGCGCCGCCACTCCTTCACCGCGGTGAGCTGCGCCGCCTCTTCGGACGGGTCGGCCTCTTCGAACAGCCCGACGGCGTCGCTGCCCTCACCCCAGCGGAACGGCTGGGCGACGTCGGCGCGCCGTGGGTAGCGGGCCTCGAGGAAGGCTCGGCACTCGTCCCGGAACGCCTCGGGGGACGGGAAGGCAGCCGTCACGGCAGTTCCCGTCTCGAACGTCCCATCAGGCTCTGTCTCGTCGCGCTCTGTCTCATCGAGCTGTGGGTCGTCGCGCCGTGGGCCATCAGCTCGAGCCTCTCACGACCGCCACGCGGCGTGCCCCACCGTCGGGCGGTCGATCTCCGTGGCCAGGACGCCTCGGTTGCGCGAGCGTGTGGCCATGGCCGACGAGGTCGCCATCACCCGGCTCCGCGAGGAGACGGTGACCGACCTGCTGGCCGTAGCCGTCGAGGACGCCGACCCCGAGGACGTGATGCCCCCGGTGGCGGGGCCCCCGGGCTGGACCGAGGCGCGGCGCTCGGCGTTCCTGGGCCACCACCGCGCCCGGCTGTCCGGCCTCGACGGGCCCCACCAGGAGCTCGGCTACCTGGTGCTCGACGACGGTGAGCCGGTCGGCGCCGCCCGGTTGGCCCGCCAGCCCCACGGTCGCTTCGAGGCCGGTGTCTGGCTCGGGCGTTCAGCTCGAGGGAGGGGGATCGGCTCCGCCCTGATGCCGCTGCTGCTGGCCGAGGCCGCGGCCGTCGGCGGCGATGTGGTCGCCGCGACCACGGCCGGCAACGTCGCCGCCATCGCCCTGCTCCGCCGCCACGGCGCCCGACTGGCCGAGGACGGCGCCGGGGCCGTCCACGCCGAACTACCGAGACGGGTCGGCAAGGGCGACCCGGACGGCGAGGGGCAGGCCGCCCGGGTGGCCGGGAGCTGCAGGCCCCCCCCGGCTGGCCGCTCGAGCCCGCTCAGTCCGTGAGGGTGAACGGCAGGCCCAACCGCCCTGCCGCCTTGCGCAGGCCGTCGACGACGGAGGCCGGGTAGCGGATCCTGCCGGCGGCCAGGCGCGCCTGGCGCTGCTGGGACTCCAGCTCGCCGGGCAGGTACACGGCCTGGCCGGGGAGCACGTCGACGGCCCGGACCTGGGCGACCAGGTCCTCGACGGCGTCGTAGTACGCCTCCGCGCCGTCGGGGTGGACCACGTCGGGGTCCATGACGAGGAAGAACTGGCCCCGCTTGCCGACCTCGACGTTGCCGCTGTGGGCGGAGCCCGACAGCACCCCGGCCAGCAGGTTGGTGATCATGGCCAGCCCGGTTCCCTTGTAGCCCCCGATGGCGGGGATGATGCCCCCAAGGGCGGTGGCCGGGTCGTTCGTGGGGCTGCCGTCGCGGTCCTGGAAGCCCCACTGGGCCGGGAGCTCGGTCCCCTCGGCCTGCGCCCGCAGCACCTTGCCCAGCGCCACGGGGGTCAGCGCCATGTCCAACAGGATCGGCGGGCCCTCGCGGCGGGGGAAGGCGAACGCCATGGGGTTGTTGCCGAACAGCCTGGTGCGCGACCCGTAGGGCGCGATGTTCGGGATGGACGTGGTCGTGGCGATGGCCGCCAGCCCCGCCGATGCCGCCAGGTGCGGGTACCAGCCCCCGCAGCCCCAGTCGTTCGACATCCGGATCGTGCCCAGGCACAGGCCGCTGTCCTTGGCCTTGGGGACCATCCGCTCGACGAAGCGGGTGGCCACCAGTTGGCCGAGCCCGCTGTGACCATCACCGCTGAGCAGCGTCGGCCGCTCCCGGATCACGGTCATCTGGGCCCGGGGGTCGCAGATGCCCTGGTCGAACCACTTCAGGTACCACGGGATCCGCTGGACGCCGTGCGTGTCGACGCCACGCGAGTCCGCCCAGAGGAAGTTCTCGGCCACCGTCTCGGCATCGGCCCGGGCCATCCCCGCGGCCTCGAACACGTCGGCGGTGAAGGCCCGTACGGCGTCGACGGCGATGTCGGCCGGCTCGCCCTCGGCCCGTTCGATCGAGGGGATCCCCCGCTGCCGGTCGGTCACGGTCTGCTCCCGGTTCCCGCAGGGGCGACGGCACGCTCACCCACCGGCGGCGCGAGCCGGCTGGCCAGCCAGTTGTTCATGTCGTTGCGAGCCTGTCGGGCGAGGGCGGAGCCCGGCGCGAAGCCTTCGAACCCGTGGGGCGCTCCCGGGTAGACGTGCAGCTCGACGGGCACGCCAGCGTGGTTGAGGCGCTGCGCGTACTCGATGTCCTCGTCAGCGAAGGCGTCCAGCGTCCCGACCATGATGTAGGTCGGCGGGAGGCCGGCGAGATCGGTCGCCCGGGACGGAGCGGCGTGCGCGGGGACGTCGTCGGTGCCGTAGAGGTCGCCGAGGTAGGACTTCCAGCCGAACTCGTTCGACGCGGTGTTCCAGACGGGCACGTCCCAGCTCGCGGTCACGCCCGCCCGAGTGTCGTCGATCATGGGGTAGATGAGCAGCTGGTAGTCGATCTCGACCTCGCCGCGGTCCCGGGTGACGAGCGCCAGGGCGGCGGCCAGCCCCCCTCCCCCGCTGGGCCCGCCGATGCCGACGCGGCCAGTGTCGACACCGATCTCGGCGCCGTGCTCCTTGACCCACCGCAGGCCGGCGTAGCAGTCCTCGATCGGTGCCGGGTAGGGGTGCTCGGGCGCCAGCCGGTACTGGACGGCCACGCCGACGAGCCCGAACCGCTGGCACCAACGATCGAAGCGGAGGTCGTCCTGTTCCGGTGCGCCGAGCACGTAGCCGCCGCCGTGGACCCAGTACAGGCAGGGCAGGTCGCCCTCTGTGCCCCGGGGCCGGTGCACCCGCAGGCGGATGTCGGGCGCGCCTGGCGGCCCGGGGACGTGGAGGTCGGTGCGGGTCACCGCGTCGGACAGCTGCACCTGCTCGTTCAGCAGCAACCGATCTGCCCGGACCTTCGGGAGCGTTCGCGCGTCGACCGTGCCCAGTCGCGGGCCGGCCTCGATGGCCGCCCGCACCTCGGGGTCGTAGTAGGGCTGTGGGCTCATGGCCGACACCGTAGGCGTCGGCACGGGGACGGTCATCCGTGCACGCCCCCGTCGACGGTGAAGGCCTGGCCCGTGCAGTAGCTCGAGCGGTCGCTGGCGAGGAACAGCGCCATCTCGGCGATGTCCTCGGGTTTCCCCAGGCGATGGATCGGCTGACGGGAGGCCATCCTGTCCTCCTTGCCGCTGACCATCTCCTCGATCATGTCGGTGACGATGACGCCGGGATGGATCGAGTTGACACGGATGCCGTGCTTGCCCAGCTCCTTGGCGGCCGTCTTCGTCATCCCGGTGACCGCCCACTTGGTGGCACCGTAGGCCGTCGCCCCGAAGCCGCCTTCGAGCCCGGCGATCGAGGAGGTGTTGACGATCGAGCCCCCGTTGCCCGCGGCGATCATGGCGCGGGCGGCGGTGCGCATGCCGAAGAAGACCCCGGTCTGGTTGATCGCCACCGTCCGGTCCCACAGCTCTGTCGACGTGTTCAGCAGCTGCGCTGGCTTGAAGATGCCGGCGTTGTTCATGAGGACGTCGAGCCGACCGTGCCGGGCGACGACGGCGTCGACGTTGGCCTCCCACTCCTGTTCCGAGGAGACGTCCAGGTGGAGGTACTCACCTCCCAGTTCCCCCGCGGTCCTCTCGCCGGCCTCGTCGAGCACGTCGGTGATCACCACCGTCGCGCCTTCGCGAGCGAACAGGGCGGCCTCGGCGGCGCCCTGTCCCCGGGCGCCGCCCGTCACCAGCGCAACCCTTCCGTCGAGCTCTCCCATGCCTTCCCCCTTCGGTCCCGGCAACCTCGGTCCACCAGTCGCCCGGCGGCCGGCCACTCTTGCACGATCCCGTCGTCGCCCGGGAGAAGGCAGCTTCGCCGGGAAGGGTGGTACGTCGATGCTGGCGGACAGCCCTAGCCGGTCCGCGACAACCGGTCAGAGCAGCAGCCCGAGGCGCCAGCCGGTCGCGCTGGCCCCGAGGCTCGTGAACCATCACGGCTAAGGTCGGGCCGCTTCGCGCCCGAGAGCGGTCGCGTCCGCATCGGGGGTGTGCATGGCAGTCGATTCTGCGACCAGGGCGATCCTGGACCAGATGGCCAGCGCTGGGGGCAGGCCGCTCCACGAGAGCACGCCGGAGGAGGCGCGGGCGCTCGGCCAGGCCATCGCCGCCATGGCCGGCCCGGCGCCGAAGATGGCCAGCTCGGAGGACCACCAGCTGCCGGTGGCCGGGAGCACGATCCCTGTCCGCGTGCTCGTCCCGCCCCAGGGCGCCCGGGGGGTGATCGTGTACCTCCACGGCGGCGGGTGGGTCATCGGCTCGATCGACGAGTACGACACCATGGCCCGCAAGCTCGCCGAGCGGACCTCGTGCGCCGTCGTCCTCGTCGGCTACCGCCTCGCCCCCGAGCACCCCTACCCCACAGCCGTCGACGACAGCTACGCGGCGGTGGAATGGGCCGCCGCCCACCTCGAGGAGATCACGGGCCGCAGCGATGCACCCCTGATCGTGGCCGGCGACAGCGCGGGCGGGAACCTCGCCGCGGTGATGGCGCGCCGCGCCCGCGACCGCAACGGCCCCGAGGTCGCCCTCCAGGTGCTCATCTACCCCGTGACCGACGCCGACGTCGAGACGCCGTCCTACGTCGACCCCGAGAACCAACTGCTGCTCACGCGCGACGCCATGGTCTGGTTCTGGGACCACTACGCGCCGGACGCCTCGCGTCGTACCGAGCCCGACGCGTCGCCGCTCCGCGCCGAGAGCCTGGCCGGTCTCCCCCCGGCGGTGGTGATCACCGCCGAGCACGACGTTCTGCGCGACGAAGGCGAGGCCTACGCGCACCGCCTGGAGGAAGCGGGGGTCCCCGTCGACTTCAAGCGCCACGACCGCCAGGCGCACGGCTTCTTCACCATCCTCCTCCTGCCCGGCAGCGAGCGCGGCTTCCAGCAGGTCGTCAAGGCGGTACGCGGTTGCACCATCCACCACTCCCGAGGTCAGCGATCCCTGAGCACGAGCTGATCCCGGCAGTTCCAAGAGGACAGCTCCCTCGACCGACGGCACGCCTCGACGAACGAAATACGTAAGACGAACAACGTAAGGAGACCCAGGAATGGCCTCGAGCACGGCGACGCGGGACCTCGATGCTGTCGTCATAGGCGCCGGGTTCGCCGGCCTCTACATGAACTACCGCTTGCGAGAGACGCTCGGGATGACGACCCAGGTCTACGAAGCCGGCGACGGCGTCGGCGGCACCTGGTACTGGAACCGCTATCCCGGCGCCCGCTGCGACTCCGAGTCCTACATGTACTGCTTCTCGTTCGACGAGCAGCTCATGCAGGAGTGGGAGTGGAGCGGCAAGTACCCCGAGCAGCCGGAGATCCTCCGCTACCTCAACCACGTCGCCGATCGCTTCGACCTCCGCCGCAACATCCAGTTCAACACCCGGGTGACCGCCGCCCACTTCGACGAGCGCGGCAACCGCTGGGAGATCGAGACCGACCAGGGCGACCGCGTGACGGCGAAGTTCCTGGTCACCGCGATCGGCTGCCTCTCCTCCGGCCAGATCCCCGACATCCCTGGTCGCGATGCGTTCCGGGGCGAGTCGTACCACACCGGTGCCTGGCCCCATGACGGCGTGGACTTCACGGGCAAGCGCGTCGGCGTCATCGGCACCGGCTCGAGCGGCGTGCAGTCCATCCCGGTCATCGCCAAGCAGGCCCAGCACCTCCACGTCTTCCAGCGCACGGCCCAGTACACGATCCCGGCGCGCCACGGCACCGTCGACAAGGCCTTCCTCGACGAGGTCAAGAAGGACTACGACGCCATCTACGAGAAGGCGCGCTGGTCCACCGGCGGCCTGCCGTACGCGCCCGTCGAGCGCTCCGCCCTGGCGGTCAGCGACGAGGAGCGCCTCCGGGTCTACGAGGACGCCTGGCAGCAGGGCGGGTTCAAGTTCCTCTTCGCCTCCTTCTTCGACATCGGGATCGACCGGCGGGCCAACGACACGGCGTCGGAGTTCATCCGCTCCAAGATCCGCGAGATCGTGAAGGACCCCGAGGTCGCCGAGAAGCTGGTCCCCGTCGACCACCCGTTCGCCTCCAAGCGGCCGCTCATCGACACCAACTACTTCGACACCTACAACCGCGACAACGTCACGCTCGTCGACATCCGCCACGCGCCGATCCAGGAGATCACGCCGACCGGCATCCGCACCGAGGACGGCCACTACGAGCTCGACATCATCGTCTTCGCCACCGGGTTCGACGCCATGACCGGCACCTTCAACCGCATCGACATCCAGGGTCGCGACGGAGCGCGACTCAGGGACAAGTGGGCAGGTGGCCCGCTGACCTATCTCGGTCTCGCCAGCGCCGGCTTCCCCAACCTCTTCATGATCACCGGCCCGGGCTCGCCCTCCGTCCTCAGCAACATGCCGGTCTCGATCGAGCAGCACGTCGAGTGGGTCTCCGGCGCCATCGAGCACCTGCGCAGCCAGGGCCTCGACGTCATGGAAGCCGAGGAACGCGCCGAGCAGGAGTGGGTCGCCCACGTGAACGAGGTCGCCGAGCAGACGATGTTCATGCTGGCCGACTCCTGGTACCTCGGGGCCAACATCCCCGGCAAGCCCCGCGTGTTCATGCCCTACCCGGGCGGCGTCGGCGCCTACCGCGAGAAGTGCAACGAGGTCACCGAGGCCGGCTACGAGGGCTTCACGCTGCGTGGGGCAGAGGTGCCCGTCACCGGTTGACGACCATCACCGCCTGACGAGACTCGTGTCGAGAGCTACGGCTCGTCAGCGCCATTCGCCGACGAAGGCGCGGCAGGGTTCTTCGCCGACGTTGGTGATCGAGAGCTGCGCCGGGCCCGGGAGCCAGACCACGTCCCCGGGGGCGTGGACCATCGTGCGCGCGGCGCCGTCCGCGTGGCGGACGAGCAGGGTGGCGATGGTGAGCATCACCGTCAGGCTCGAGAAGCGGTACTCGATGTCGCCTGTGGACGCCCCCGGGCCCAGCGCCAGCTCGTAGACCCGTAGGGGCTCCCGCTCCAGCGTGAGCGCGTGCCCCGGAGCATCGAGCGCCGCCTCCGACGTCACGGCTGGGGACGCCTTGATCTCGGCACCGATCAGGCGCATCTCCGCCGTGCCCAGGTTGTGGACCTGGTGGACCAACGGCCGCTTCAGGTGCGGGCGGCACATCGCCGTGCCCGCCAGCGCCGTCCCCTCGCGCGCCTCGTCCTCGCCCCAGGTCCGGTCGCGGACCGTCGCCTCGTTCACCGCCACGTAGAACGTGTCCCGGGTGTGGCGGTGGTACAGCGTCGTGTCCCCCGGCGGGATCAGCACGTCGTACACGCGCACGAGCTCGTCCTCGAACCGGCGGCGGTGCCTGGGCTCGTCACGGACCTCGACGTACTCCTCGCCCATCTTTCCCCACTCCTCGTGGTACGTCGCCCGAATGATCATGACACGGGGCCCTGACCGTGCTCGACGGCGTGGACGTCTCGGTGCCCGCCGGCGGCTACCTGGCGGTCACCGGGCGCTCGGGCGCGGGCAAGAGCACCCTGCTCGCCGTGCTCGGCGGCCTCGAAGCGCCCCAGGAGGGCGCGGTGCAGGTCGGCGGCGCCGACCTCGGGGCGCTGCGCGGCAACGCGCTGGCCGCCTACCGGCGCTCGACGGTCGGCTTCGTGTTCCAGCACTTCGGCCTCCTCGACTTCCTCACGGCGCTCGAGAACGTCGAGCTGGCCAGCACCCTCGACGGCCTCCCGGCTCGCCGGCGCCAGCAGCGCGCTGCCGAGTTGCTCGCCGCCGTGGGGATGGCCGACCGGGCTGGCCACCGGCCGCTCCAGCTGTCGGGCGGCGAGCGCCAGCGGGTGGCCATCGCCCGGGCGCTGGCCAACGGGCCCCGGCTGCTGCTGGCCGACGAGCCGACGGGGAACCTCGACGGGGCGTCAGCTGCGACCGTGATCGCCCTGCTGGAGTCGGTGCGGGCCGACCAGGGCTGCACGCTCGTGGTGGTGACCCACAACCGCCAGCTCGCGGCCCGGGCCGACGCCCACCTCGACCTCGGCGACGGGCGGCTGCCGTGACGTGGCTCGACACGGTGCGGCTGGCGGCGCGCCACGTGGCCCGTCGCCCGGGCCGGGCGGCGTTGACCATCGTCGCCATCGCCCTGGCCACGTCGCTGTTCTCCG
>WHTX01000021.1 GCA_009377505.1 Acidimicrobiia bacterium | reverse complement strand
GGGATGAACAGCAGCGGGCCGTTGGCCGCGGTGACCTCGTCGAGGAACACCGCGATGTTCATCGCCAGCGGTTCGGGCATGTCGTCGTCGCGCTGCCAGGTGCCGTAGTCCTGGTGCCACTGCCAGACCTCGCCGTCGAAGGCAGCCTTGGCGTTCACCTTGTACTGGTGCATGTAGACCGGCCCGCCCAGGACCTGCACGACGGGCCGGATCAGGCGCGGGTGGCTGCCCAACCGGCGGAAGGGCTCGGAGTAGGTGTGGGCGGCGAAGGCTGTGCGAGGAGCGCCCGAGCTCTCCCGCCACACCTCCTCGCGGTCCAGCCCGTACAGCCGGTCGGCCTCCCGGCGCAGGACGGCTGCTTCCGATGGCGAGAACACCTCGGGCAGGAACACGTAGCCGTCACGTTGGAACTGCGTCAGCTGTGCCGGTGTGAGGTCCATCGCGCTACCCGGTGCACCTGGTGCCATGACCACCAACGTTCGCCGCGTTCACGCCGGCCATGCCGGCCGCTCGCGGCGTCGTCTTCCTCGCCAGGAGACCCCACCCTGGCTGCGTCATCCTTCTTCCGAACGACGGGCCTGACGCGGCCTGAGCATCGCCAACGATGGTGGACACGGCACTGGCGCAGGCCGTGCGGTGGCAGGTCGTGGGGACGAGGAGATCGCGCATGACCGCGGACACTACCCGCGCCGCCCTCGCCGGCTCCCGGGCCGACCGCGCCCGAGGCGGCTCGTCCCGGGCCCGGCCCCGGGCGCCGGCCCGGGCGGTCAGCCGCCGGCGGGCGCCGTGGGCCAGGTGGGGACGCCTTCGTCCAGTTGCACGCCGCAGGTGTTGAGGATGGCCGACACCATCCGGTACGACATCGCCGCCCCGACGTACTCCATGACCAGGGAGGGCTCGAAGTGGCCGCAGAGGTCGGCCCAGGTGGCGTCGCTGACGCAGTCGTCGGCGTGGAGGTCATCGACCATCTGCAGGAGCGCGGCCTCGGCGGGCCCCCACCGGCCCTGCGAGAGCGGCCGGGTGACGGCGTAGATCTCGGCGTCGCCCAGGCCTACCGAGCGACCGAACATCTGGTGCTGGCCGAACTCGTAGACGGACTGGCAGTTCCAGCCCATGCGCAGGATCACGATCTCACGAAGGCGCGGCTCCGTGTTGCTGGCCCCCATCACGACACCGGCCGAGCCCGCGATGATCTTGCCGAGGACCTTGCTGTTGGCCAGGGTGGCCGACACGTTGACGGCGTTGGCCGGACTGCTCTTGACGCGCTCGCGGGCTTTCTCGATCGCCCAGTCCAACGGTTCAACACGAGGAGTGCTCGGTCGGCGCAGATGCATGCTCGCCGACATTAGGGCCTCCGCTCGCGGCCGTCCCCAGACCTGGAGGGCGGGCTCAGCCCTGCCAGCTCTCCCAGTGGATGACTTCGTCGACGGGCCGGCGGTTGACCGGCCCATGGGGCCGATCGGGCCAGCCGACCGGGATCAGCGCGGCCATCCGGACGTCCTCGGGGATGCCCAGCGTCTCGCGCACGACGTGCTCCGCCCGCCGCTGGAACGTCGTGAACGTGGCGCCCAGGCCCAGCGCTCGGGCGGCCACGATGAGGTTCTGGGCGGCCGGGTAGCAGGCCGACCACACCATCAGCTCGTCGGGGCTCCCGGGCGGGTACGTCATCCGGCCGCACACGAGGACGAGCACAGGAGCGGTGGCCAACCCCTCGGCCAGGGCCTTGGCGCCTCGCAGCATGAGCCGCACGGAGCGGTCGGCGTCGGGGCCGGGATCGCGGATCGTGCCCGACACCGCGTCGGCGACGGCGCCGCCGATGCGAGCCTTCTTGTCGGGGTCGGTGACCACGACGAAGCCCCACGCCTGGCTGTTGCCCGGGCTCGAGGCACGGGTGGCGGCCCAGATCAGCTTCTCGACCAACTCCGGCTGGACCGGGTCGTCCTTGAGGTAGCGGATGGCCCGGGCGGTCCCCATGGCTTCGAAGACGTCCATCGTGCCGGACCCTATCCCGTCCCCGGTCGGACGGCCGGCCGGTACGGCTGACTTCTGCTCCTGCTGGGGCGTGCTCAGGTCCAGGCGATGGTCACGTGGCCGAGGGGGCCGAAGTCGGCGGCGGTCGTCGTCCCGGGCCTGGCCTCGAAGACATCGGTGCACACGCCGGTGGTGATCCAGTCGCCGGAGTGGAGCTCGCGGCCGAAGCGGGGGAGCTCGTCGGCCAGCCACGCCACCACGTTGAGCGGGTGGCCGAGGACCGCCTCGCCGCTCCCGGTGGTGACCGTGTCGCCATCGACCGTGACCGTCACGGGGAGGTGGGCGAGGTCGAGCCCCGACCACAGCCCGGCGAACGCCGGGCCGCGCACCCAGCACCCGTGGATGGCGTTGTCGGCGGCTACGGAGAGGGCGCCCACGCCCCAGTCGAGGAACCGGTGGTCGACGACCTCGATCGAGGGCAGCAGCTCACCGACGAATGGGCTGATGCTGGAGGCGGTGTGGGGGCCGCTGCCGGCCGGCACGGTGCGGGCCATGCGCACGCCGAACTCGGCCTCGACCACCCGGGTGGTGAAGCGACCAGTGGCCAGCTCGGCGGGGGAGTCGTAGGTGGTCGAGGCAAGGAGCTGGCCGTAGACCGGCCGGTCGATCTGGAGCGCCTCCTGGGCGATGGCGTTCGTGCAGGCGACCTTGTAGCCGATCGTGGCGCCACCGGTGCCGACCAGTCGCCGCACGAGCGCGTCCTGGACGGCGTAGGCCTCGGCCAGGTCGGCCGGGCGCAGCGGAGCGGGCAGGTCGGCGAAGCGCTCCTGTTCCCGGCGGTGGGCGAAGAGCTGCTCGGCGGCGGCCTCGGCGTCCATGGCGCCGCACCCTACCGTCGAGCGTCGTGGCAGTGGGGGGCCGCGCCCGGAGCGCCCCCTCGGGCGCGGCTCGTGACAGGATCGAGGCGATGCCCGAGCGGGGGAGCACGTCGTGAAGGTCGGCATCCTGGCCCCGCTGCGTTCACCGGAGGCCACGCCCGAGCTCATCTCCGAGCTGGCCCGCGGGGCGGAGTCGGCCGGCGCCACGTCGATCTGGCCGGGCGAGCACGTGGTGCTCTTCCCCCAGCCGCCGCTCGGTGACGAGCCGGCGCGGGTGGGCACGCCTGACGGCACCCTCGCGCTCCCTCGGGGGAGCGGGCTGATCGACCTCACCGTCGTCCTGTCGTACCTGGCGGCGCTCACCAGTCGCGTGCGCCTGGGCACCGGGGTGCGCATCCTGCCCCAGGCCAACCCCGTCTACGTGGCCAAGGAGCTCGCCAGCCTGGACTGGGTCTCGGGCGGCCGGGTGGACTTCGGCATCGGGGTGGGCTCGAACCCGGCCGAGTTCGCCGCCTGCGGGGCGCCCTACGCCCACCGCGGTGAGCGCAACGACGAGTACGTGGCCCTCATCCGCACCCTCTGGCGCGACGATCCGGCCAGCTTCCACGGTCGCTTCTGGTCCTTGCCGGAGTGCAGCCTCGACCCCAAGCCCCGCCAACTCGGCGGCCCGCCGGTCATCGTCGGCGGCCACTCTCGGGCGGCACTGGCGCGAGTGGCGCGCCTCGGTGACGGCTGGTACGCCATCGGGCGCAGCCCCGAGGCCACTCGCGAGCTGCTCGCCGTCCTCGACGGCCTCCTCGCCGAGAACGGCCGCGACCGTCGCGAGCTGCGGGTCGTTATGGGCGCGGTGGGAGACCCGGCGCGGCCCAGCTCGCTCGACCCCTACGAGGAGGCCGGCGTGGACGAGGTGCTCGTGGTCCTCGGGCGCCAGGACCGAGGCGGCCTCGCCCGCACGCTCGACGCCGTGCACGCGTTCGCGTCCCGCCCGTAGCACATTGGGCGGAGAACAGGCCTCTGACCTGGGGGGACGCCCGCCTCTGGCGGCTGCGCCTTCGGTCGCTGGCGTCCAGCGTGGGTGCCCGCCGCCGGTTGGCGAGATAGTCTCGCCGGCACGCGCAGGACTTGGATGGCGCGTCAAGTGCCTCCAAAGGTCGTTCCTGACTTGCACAGTTGACCCCCGAGCACGGAGCCACGGTGAGTAGAGAGCAGAGCATGTCGATCCGAATTGACCCCGGTACCGGACTGAAGATCTTCAGAACTCGCGCTGCAAAGGCGACGGACAAGATTGCAGGAAAGGGCTACTCGATCGTCGAGGACGAGGCGCTCAAGGCCTTTCCTCCACACCCGCCTGGCGCGGTGTTCAACGCCGAGGAGCAGGCGAAGTACCGGGAGTTCAAGGAAGCCCGGCGGGGTGCTGCGGACTACATGGCGATGGAGGGGGACTTCAGCAAGTACCTCCAAGACGTGTACTCCACTGACCCGGTACCGCGGGACGCGCTCACGGACGAGTGCGAAATCCTTGTCGTAGGCGCGGGCTTTGCCGGGCTACTGCTCTGGTACAAGCTGCGCGAAGCGGGCTTTCTCGACGTTCGCTTCTGCGAGAAGGGCGGCGACGTCGGAGGTACCTGGTACTGGAACCGCTACCCCGGCATCGCCTGTGATGTCGAGTCGTACAGCTATCTCCCGCTATTGGAGGAGATGGAGTACTTCCCGACGATGAAGTTCGCCTCGGGCTTCGAGATCTTGGAGTACTGCCAGAGCATGGCCGAGAAGTTCGACTTCTATGACCATTGCCTGTTCCACACCACCGTGCAATCGACCGAGTGGGACGAGGCGAACGGGCGTTGGACGGTCGTCACGGATCGCGGCGACGCGATGCGGGCTCGGTACGTGGTCCTCGCAAATGGTATCCTCACCAGTCCGAAGCTGGCCCGGATCGAGGGGATGGAGACCTTTGAGGGCGAGACGTTCCACACCTCCCGTTGGGACTACAACGTCGATCTCCACGGCAAGCGGGTAGGTATCATCGGTACGGGCGCTACTGCTGTCCAAGCCATTCCTGAGCTGGCCAAGATCGTCGAAGAGCTCTATGTGTTCCAGCGCACGCCCTCCACCATCGACGTGCGTGACCAGCGGGCAACGACCAGCGAAGAGATCGACGCCTGGTCGAAGGAGCCAGGGTGGGCCAAGGCCCGGCGGGCGCGGTTCTCCAAGATCTCGGCAGGTCGTACCGCGATCAAGGCGAACGATGACTACCTCGCGGGCAGGGTGCCTGACTTCAAAGAGCGCAAGCAGCACGAAGAGGGCTTGTCGCCCGAGCAGATCCTCCAGAAGCAGCTTGACGCCAACTTCCGCATCATGGAGCAAGTTCGGGCGCGGGTGGACGCCATCGTCGAGGACCCGAAGACCGCCGAGGCTCTGAAGCCCTACTACCCCTATGGTTGCAAGCGGCCGACGTTCCACGATGAATACCTCCCCACCTTCAACAAGCCGCACGTGACGCTCGTGGACACGGCACCTCGAGGTGTGACGGAGATCAATGAGAACGGCGTCGTTCACGATGGCACGGAGTACCCGCTGGATGTGCTCATCTATGCGACCGGCTTCCAGTGGATGGCAACGTCTACGTTCAACATGGTCACTGGTCGTGGCGGGCAGACCTTGAGCGAGAAGTGGCAGTCGGAAGGCACCAAGACGTTCCTCGGCCTGCACAGCCATGGCTTCCCGAACCTGTTCATCGTCACGGGGCCTCAGGGCGGCGGCGGTAGCTTCAACTTCACGGATGCCATCAACGACCATGGCGACTACATCGCTTGGATGCTCCAGACGATGAGGGATCAGCGCATCGACGTCGTCGATGTCAAGAAGGAAACTGAAGACGCGTACGCGGAGCACTGTCGCCTCATGGACATGAGCACGGCGCCGCTACGGGACTGCATCTCGTACTACAACGGCCACGGCGAAGCAGAGCCCGGCAGCCTGGCGTATTACGGCGGTCGGCGCTGGCACAAGTGGCGCGTGGGCGCGCAGGACACGCTGGACCCGTATGTCTTCGGCCATGGGGCTGATGCAACCGTCTGACGGCGAGCGAGCCGGGATCGGCTAGGCCGGTCCCGGCTGCACAGGGGGAGGCAGTGATGTCCGAGGGGCGCGACGCGGCCGCGGTCAGGCAGGAGGTGCGGGCCTGGCTGCAGGAGAACTGGGATCCCGAGCGCCCGCTGTCGGAATGGCGTGGGTTGCTGGCCGACTCCGGTTGGGGCTGCCCGGTGTGGCCCGAGGAGTGGTACGGGCGGGGGCTGCGGCCGTCGCTGGGCAGCGTCGTGACCGAGGAGTTCCGGGCCGCCGGCGCGGTCGGCACCGGGGCCGGCGCCGGGGTGAGCCTGGCCGCCAACACGATCCTGGCCCATGGCTCCGACGAGCTGAAGGCCGCCTACCTCCGCCCGATCATCACCGGCGAGCACACGTGGTGCCAGCTGTTCAGCGAACCGGGCAGCGGGTCCGACCTGGCCGGGCTCACCACGCGGGCCACCCGTGACGGCGACGAGTGGGTCGTCAACGGCCAGAAGGTGTGGAACACCGGCGCCCACAAGGCGCACTACGGCATGTTGCTGGCCCGCACCGACTGGGACGTCCCCAAGCACCGGGGCATCACCTTCTTCGTCCTCGACATGCGCCAGGCCGCCGTCACGGTGCGGCCGCTGCGCCAGATGAACGGCCACGCCAGCTTCAACGAGGTGTTCCTGACCGACGCCCGGGCCCGCCACGACCACGTCGTCGGCACGGTCAACGGGGGTTGGGCCGCGGCCACGACCACCCTCATGCACGAACGGGGGATGGCGGCGGGCATCGGGCAACGCCGCGCCGCCGGCCGCGCACGTCCAGCCCCACCGCCGGGCCGGACGAGGCGCGAGGCCGACGCCGAGACGGCGGCCTACCGGGAGACCTACAAGTGGTACCCGCAGCGCGCCGGCCGCGTCGACCTGCTCGAGGACCGAGCCCGTGCCCACGGCCGCACCGGCGATCTCGTCACCCGTCAGGCCATCGCCTCGGTCCTCGCCTTCGAGCGATCGGCGCGCTGGACCGCTAAGCGGGCCAGGGCGGCCAGAGCGGCGGGCAAGCAGCCCGGCCCCGAAGGGTCGCTGGGCAAGCTGTCCTCCAGCGTGACAGCCCGGGCGGCTCATGGCGCCCACACCCTCGTCATCGGGGCGCACGGCATGCTGTCCGGGCCGGACAGCGACGCTGGCGGGCTCGTCGCCGAGGTGCTCGTCTCGACCCCGGCGCAGTCCATCGCCGGGGGCACCGACGAGATCCAGCGGAACATCATGGGCGAGCGAGTGCTCGGCCTGCCCAAGGAGCCCTCCGTCGACAACGACGTCGCCTTCCGCGACGTGCGCACCAACACGAGGTCGGCGGACCGCTGATCGCCCACCAGGGAGATCGCGCAACAGTAGCGTCGCGTGGATGGCGAGGTCGCCGGGGGTCGAGCTCCAGGTGGGGGAGCGCGTGGTGAGGATCTCGAACCCCGACCGGGTGTACTTCCCCGCGATCGGGGCGACGAAGCTCGACCTGGTCGAGTACTACCTGGCCGTCGGGCCGGGGATCCTCAACGCGCTGCGGGAGCGGCCGTCGATGCTGCACCGGTTCCCGACGGGGGTGAGCGGGGACAAGGTCCATCAGAAGCGTGTGCCGGCGGGCGCACCGCCGTGGCTGGAGACCGTTCGGGTCGAGTTCCCCCGGTACGGGCTGCACGCCGACGAGTTGTGCGTGACGGAGCTCGCCTCGGTGATCTGGGCGGTGCAGATGTCGACGGTCGAGTTCCATCCGTGGAACTCGCGGCGGGCCGAGGTCGAGAAGCCGGACGAGTGGCGGATCGACCTCGATCCCATGCCGGCCTGCCCGCAGGGGACCGTCCGACGAGTCGCCGGCCTTGTCCACGAGGTGCTCGACGAGCTCGGCGCGGTCGGCTGGCCGAAGACCTCGGGCGGCAAGGGGGTGCACGTCTACGTTCGCATCAAGGCGTCGTTCGGGTTCGGCGATGTGCGTCGCGCCGCACTGGCGTTCGCCCGCGAGGTCGAGCGGCGCGCCCCGGGCTCGGTGACGACGACGTGGTGGCGCAAGGACCGTGATCCCGCCGCGCTGTTCCTCGACTACAACCAGAACGCCCGGGACCACACCATGGCGGCCGCCTATTCGGTGCGAGGGCTTCCGGATGCCCGCGTGTCGACACCGGTGACCTGGGAGGAGGTCGACGTCGTCGAACCGGGAGACTGCACGATCGCGAGCGTGCCTCGCCGCTTCGCCGAGCTCGGCGACCTCCACGCCGGCATCGACGGGGCGGTCTTCGCCATCGACGAGCTGCTCGAATGGGCCGACCGCGACGAGCGCGCCGGTGCCGCGGATCCTGGCCTGCCCGACGCCGAGGGGTGAGGGCCGCCCGGCGGAGGCCGACAGCGCAGGGCTCAGGACGCGCAGGTGACGCAGGTCTGGGTGGTCGGCAGGGCGAGCAGGCGTTCGGGCCCGATCGGCTTGCCGCAGGAGGCGCAGAGGGCGCCCTCGCCACAGTCGAACCGTCGCCTCGCCTCGTCGAGCATCTGGAGGTCGGATCGTGCCTGACGGAGCAACGCCAGGACCTGGGCCCGTTCGTAGGCGATCGTCGAGCCTTCGGGGTCGTGCTCGTCGTCGGTCGACGTGAGCTCCGCCGCCTCGAAGATCATGGCGACGGATTGCTCGAGCGCGGCGATCTGCTGGACCTTGCGGACGCGCGCCTCGCTGATGGCGGCGCGGGCATGGTGCTCTTCGAGTGGGCCCGACATGGTGCGCCAGTCCTTCGCTTCGCGTGCGCTCGCCGGTGGAGGCACCTCCATGGTGCCGTGTTCGGGAGCGATGAGCCCGTCGCCATCGTGCGGCTCGAGTCCCTACGAGGACGCGACGCCTGTAGCGCGTTCCGTTACGTTGATGCCGTGGCCCAGGCGATCTCGGTCCGGCTCGATGACGACGCACTGCGAGCGCTTCGAGCGCTGGAAGCAGCAGGCATGTCGCGCTCCGAGGCGATCCGGTCCGCGCTGGTCGAGTCGGCTCGTCGTCTACGGCGCAGCTCTGAGCTGGCCGCCGAGGTCGCAGCCCTCGAGGTGGACGAAGCCGACCGGGCGGAGATGCTCGCCGTCGCCGGCTTGATGGAGTCGCTGCGTGCTCCGCGGTGACGTCTACAGGTTCCAACTCCCGAAAGGTGTCGGTCACGAGCAGCACGGTCATCGGCTGGCGGTCGTCGTCCAGGCCAACCAGGTCCTGCCTCGCTCGGTCGTCATCGTCGCGCCGACCTCCCGTAGCGCACGAGCAGCGTCCTTCCCGGCCGGAGATCGACGTCCACGGGGAGCGCACGAGGGTCCTCATCGAGCAACTCGGCGCTGTCGACGCCACGAGGCTCGGCAGCCTGGAAGGCCGCCTCAGCCCGGAAGAGCTCTGGGGCATAGACGAAGCGCTGCTCACCGTGCTCGGCCTCACCTGGTGAGCGGCGTGCAAAGGACGCCCTAGTGTCCTGTCAAGCTGATCATGTCGGTAATTCGCCGGGGAGCCGCCCAGCGCCGCGAGCGGCCCGGGCCGAGGCGCAAGGTCGTGGCGAGCGCGAAGGTTTGTGCACCGTGGCGGTGCAAGATCCTTCGCGGCGCGCCTGGCCGGGGCGACGCCGCGGCCCGCCCACCGCGGATCGCCCAGACCACCCCTGAGCCCGAGAAGCGCGACGTCCCCGACCCTTTGGAACGACTCATCTCGTGGTCATCTGGATGGCTGGTTGAGCCACGCCCTGGGCTGCCGATGTCGAGCCGAGTCGAGCCGAGCCCGCTCGGCCGGTTTGCTCACGACGGTCAGCGAGGGCTGGGCCCGTCCCAACTCTCGTCGGCTCGTCTCGGCCGGTGTGGGCGGCCAGGACGAGCTGCCCGGTGGCGGCCAGTAGTGACTGCCTGCTCACGGCCACGTCGCCACGGGGCGTGGCCGTCCAGCGGAGCGCCGGCATCGCAGGGGCCGCCATCTACCGGCACATGAGGGGCATGGTTCGGCGGGCGAGGCGTCGATCCACGCGACCTCGCGACTTGGTGGCTGCTGCGATCAGAAGCGGTGGCGGGTATGGGTGAACGTGCCCTTGCTGAATGCGAGGACCTTGGTGGGTGCCACGGAGAACACGAGCGCTGCGCCGACTTCGTGGTGGAAGCAGCCGTCACGGGCCTCGAACTTCCAGCGTCCATCCCACTTCGACCGCCACCCGTCGGCGAGGCGCTTCAGAGCTGTGTCGTCGGTGGTTTGGATGGCCTCGCCCTCGACGACCACATCAAGCCCGCGGTCCCACTGGTTGCAGCCGGTCGTCAGGAGCACGTGCGGGTTGGCGCGCAAGTTGACAGCCTTCTGCTCGTCGGCACCGGTGGAGAAGTGGAGGGCACCGTCGAGCCACACCGCGACGAGGGGGCTCATGTGCGGCCGGCCATCAGCGCGGACGGTGGTGATCCAGAACAGCTCAGCCGTCTCGAGCGCTCGCACGGTGTCGTCCCACGAGGTTGGCGCTGTCCCCGGGTCGCTGAAGCGGTCGTCGAGCGTGGTCATGGGTTCGCTCATCGGTGGTCCTTCTTGTTCGCGCCGCGGCGCATCCGGCCTACGACAGTTCGTCTTCGATCAATCGATCGATCCGTTCGATGGTGGCGAAGTCGCCCGTGAAACGGTTGCGCATCACTGCCACGGCGACGCCCGAGTCGATGTCGGCGTAGGCGGCAGAACCGTTCACGCCGACCATGCCGAAGGCGGAGCCGGGCGTGCCGCGACCGCTCGGTCGAGCGGGGCTGTAGCCGTACCCCCACGACGTTGGAAAGCCCATCACCTCGTCCATGCCGGCGAACGCGACCGTCGCCATCGCCGCCCGCCGGGCGGGCGACACCGGCTCGACTCCGTCCACGTGCCCGAGCAGAGCCGAGTAGATGCGGGCGGCGCCGAGAGCGCTCATGGTGCCCTCCGAGGGAATGTCGCAGGTGAGGAGATCGGAGCGGTTGGCGTAGTCGGCGTCGGGGACCACCCCCGCCGGCATCGCTCGGTCGAGCGGCGAGCCGGGCTCGGGTCGGAGTACTTCGTCGCCGTCGGCGGCGACCTGCGTGGCAACCCGCGGCAACAGCTGGGCGGGGACACCGAAGTGGACCTGGTCGGCCACGTCGAGAGGGCCAGTGAGACGCTCGCGCAGCAGCGTCGAGATGGGGTCGCCGGTCGCCCGACGAAGGATCTCGCCGAGCAGGAACCCGAAGGTCTTGGCGTGGTAGCCCAATCGGGTCCCGGGCTCCCACCACAGCTCGGCATCCGCGATGACCGCGCACATGGTGTCCCAGTCGCACAGATCCGCCGCGGTCGTTTCGGCTGGGAGACCAGGCACACCAGCGGTGTGAAGCAGCACGTGGCGCAGCGTCACCGCTTCCTTCCCGCGTGCCCCGAACTCCGGCCACACGTCGACGACGCGCAAGTCGTCGGTGACCTCACCGCGTTCGATGAGGACGTGCGCCACCGAGGACGCAATCCCCTTCGCGGTGGAACCCGCCCAGAACAGGGTGTCGCGATCGACGGGCGCTCCGGTGCGCGGATCGGACACGCCGCGTGCCGTGTCCACGAGTGTGTGACCATTCCGGATGACCGCGACCTGCGCCCCAACTTCCTGGCCGGAACCGACCACGTCATCGAGGAGCGCGTCAACGGCGGGGGCAAGATGGTCTTCACGCATGTCGACGATTCTGACGGCCGGCGGCCGTCGAACTCATCGCTCTCGCACTCAGCTCATGCTGGTGACCGCCGTACAGCGTCCCATGCCGCCGGGAGGGCGTCACTACCCTCGATGATCACCGACCACTCACCGTGCTGGCCGCGAGTGGGTAGCCAGCGGCCGCCGGCGGGCAGGTTCGCGATGGCCGCCGACAGCCCGGTGCACCGTGTGGTCCCGTCCTCGCCGGGAAGTACCGTTGTGCCAGGCTCTGCAACTGTGCGGCTTCTGCCTGCCTCGCCCCTGTCGGTGTCCGGCCTGTCGAGTCGCCGGCGGCTGCCGGGCGGGGCCCGCACCGCTGGCGGCTGGGTCCTGCGTTGGTCGGGGACGGCGGTGATGGGAGTGGTCAACACCACCCCTGACTCCTTCTCCGATGGCGGCGAGCACCTCGAGCCCGGGGTGGCGGTGGCCCATGGCATCAGCTTGGGGGCGGCCGGCGCCCTCATCGTCGACGTCGGCGGCGAATCGACCCGTCCGGGCTCCGAGCCCGTCGAGGTGGAGACCGAGGCGGCTCGTGTCCTGCCCGTCGTCGCCGAACTGGCCCGGCGCGGCGACGTCGTGGTCAGCGTCGACACTCGCCACGCGGTCGTGGCGGAACGAGCCATCCGGGCCGGCGCACATCTCGTGAACGACGTCAGCGGGCTGCGCGACCCTGACATGGCCCCCCTGTGCGCGGCCGAGGGGGTCCCGGTCGTGATCGGCCACCTCCGGGGCGAGCCGAGGACCATGCAGGACGCGCCCCACTACGACGACGTGGTCGCCGAGGTGGGGGCCCACTTGAGCAGCCAGGCGGGCCGCGCCCTGGCCGCAGGCGTGCCCTCCGTCGTGGTGGACCCGGGCATCGGCTTCGGCAAGACCGTGGAGCACAACGTCCTGCTGCTCCGGGCGCTCGAACGCTTCGGGCCCCACCCCGTCCTCGTCGGCGCCTCGCGCAAGGGCTTCATCCATCATGTGGCCGATGCGCCCGATCCCAAGGACCGCCTGGCCGGCACCCTGGCCGTGCACGTCTGGGCCGCCATGCACGGCGCGGCGATCGTTCGCGCTCACGACGTCGCCGAGCACCGCCAGGCCCTGAGCGTGCTCCACCGCCTCAGGGGAGTGTGACCTCGACCCCGGGTCGACGGGCCGACGTGGCGACCACGGCAGGCCTGGCGGTCAGACCTCGAGGTCTCGCGCCCGGTCGATGCCGCCGGCCGGCAGCCTGTCGTTCCAGCCGTCGGGGACCCGGTCGGGGGCGAGGTCGGCAAGGGGCTGCAGGACGAAGCGCCGGTCCCACATCCGTGGGTGCGGCAGCGTCAACTGGGGCGAGCGGATCTCGATGTCGTCGACGAGCAGCACGTCGAGGTCGAGCGTGCGCGGCCCGAAGCGCACGGTACGCTCGCGACCCGTCGCAGCCTCGATGGCCAGGCAGCGCCCGAGGAGCTGGAACGGGTCGAGCTCGGTGTGCAGGGCGACGACGAGGTTGAGGTAGGGCCCTTGTCCGGCGGGCCCGCCGACCGGGGCAGTCTCGTAGACGGGCGAGATGGCGGTCACCCGCTCGAGCTGTCGGACGCCGTAGCGGAGCAGTTCCCTTCGGTCGCCGAGGTTCGACCCCATCGCCACGAAGGCCTCGTACGTCTGCCGAGCTCGGGAAGCCGGATCGGCGCGCCCGCGGCGGATGTGGACTGCGGTCGAACCGACGTCGTAGGGCACGGGGACCTGCATCTTGCGGATCGTGACCTCGACAGCGTGCACCGGGCCCAAGGCGAGTACCTCAGCGGCGATGCGCGTCGCGACTCGCTCCAGCAGCTGGTGGCGTTCTGTCGTGATGACCCGGTGGACCATCGCGATGGGGACGCCGTAGTCCAGTGCGTCGCCGAGGTCGTCCGATTCGCCCGCGGCGCAGGTATCGACCTCGATGACGAGGTCCACCTCGAAGGGCTGTGACCGCTCCTGCTCGGAGGGGAGCACACCGATCGTGCCTCTCGCACGGATCTGGTTCACCTCGATTCGGTCACTCACCGCCGTCTCCTTCCATCGGGCGGTCGTGACCCGGCAGAGCGAGTCGCGGTCCGCGTCGCAGGCCCGCCCCGTCACGGAACCGCGACGGATCTTGCACCGCCACGGTGCACGAACCCTAGCCCCAATCTTTCATTCGAGCTCGTTCGACCTGGTCAGCCAGTCGGCCGCATCACTCGACGGACCACGTGCCCTTCCGGGTCAGCGGCATGGCCACGAGCCTCATGAAAGATCAGGGCTAGCGGTTGCTGTCACGAGGGAGTCGGGACCGGCGTCCACGAGACCTCCGAGGTCGAACGGATCGAGCAACGCTGATCAGGGCACCTCCGCCTCCAGCCCAGGCACCTCTGGGGCGTCCCCTAGCCCCAATCTTTCATTCGAGCTCGCTCGAGCTGGTCAGCCGGTTGCCCGCGTGGCCCGCCCGACCAGCTGCCGTGCTGGTCAGGGGCCTGGCCGCGAGCCTCATGAAAGATCAGGGCTAGCAGCGCACCACTGGATGGAGAATTCCAAAGGGGTCGAGGGCGTCGCGCCTCTCGGGCTGAGGGGCGGTCTGGGCGATCCGCGGTGGGCGGGCGGCGGCGGCGCCCCGGCCAGGCAGCCGCGAAGGATCTTGCACCGCCACGGTGCAGGAACCTTCGCGCTTGTCATGTCACGACCTTGCGCCTCGGCCCGGGGCCGCTCGCGGCGCTGGGCGGCTCGCCGCCGGCCCGGCTCGCCCCTTGTAGGCGGGCCGGGCCAGTTCGACGCCGTGGCCGGCGAGGCAGGCGTCGCTGGGTGCCGACGCCGCCGGCGGAGAAGTCCCGCGTCGTTGTCGAAGCGGGCAGGGTCCTCCCCTTCGCCCCCTCGGGGATGGGCCAACGCGAACGCGACCGGTAGCCGTGGGGTTGGCGACCAAGTGCAGGCGCAGCCCGCAGAAGAACCGGGAACGGGAGGCGCAGTAGCCCTAGCCCGCCCACGTGTCGCCCAGGGACCCCTTGGAACAGGTCGTCTAGGGTTCGTCGTCGTGGGAAGCGATACCTTCGAGCGGGTTGATGTGGTCGTCGTCGGCGCCGGCAACGCCGCGGCCTGTGCCGCCCTCGCCGCCCGCGAGCAGGGCGCCTCGGTGCTGATGGTGGAGGCGGCGCCCCAGTCGCAGGCCGGGGGCAACACCCGCTACACGGCGGGCGCGATGCGGGTCGTGTTCAACGGGGTCGACGACCTCGTGCAGCTGATGCCCGATCTCACCGACGACGAGCGCGCCAACGTCAACTTCGGCAGCTACAGCAACCAGCAGTACTTCGAGGACATGGCCCGCATCACCCAGTACCGGGCCGATCCCGACCTCGTCGACCTGCTGGTGCGCCACAGCTTCCCCACGCTCGTGTGGATGCGCGAGAAGGGCGTGAGGTTCCAGCCCAGCTACGGCCGCCAGGCGTTCAAGGTCGACGGCAAGTTCACGTTCTGGGGCGGGCTGGCCGTCGAGGCATGGGGCGGCGGTGAAGGCCTCGTCGAGCTCGAGCACAAGGCCTGCGGGCGGGAAGGCGTGCGGCTCGTCTACGAGGCGGCTGCCCAGTCTCTCGTCACCGACGAGCACGGCGCCGTCACCGCCGTCCTGGTACGCCACGCCGGCCGCGTCCACCGCGTCGAGTGCAAGGCCGTGGTGCTCGCCTCCGGCGGGTTCCAGTCCAACGCCGAGTGGCGGGCCCGCTACCTGGGCACCAACTGGGACCTGGCCAAGGTGCGCGGCACCAAGTTCAACACCGGAGCCGGCATCCGTATGGCGCTCGACATCGGCGCCATGCCCTTCGGGCACTGGTCGGGATGCCACGCCGTCGGCTGGGACCTCAACGCCCCCTCGTTCGGAGACCTGGCCGTGGGGGACGGGTTCCAGAAGCACTCCTACCCGCTCGGGATCATGGTCAACGCCCGCGGCGAGCGCTTCGTCGACGAAGGCGCCGACTTCCGCAACTACACCTACGCCAAGTACGGCGCGGTGATCCTCGCCCAGCCCGACATGTTCGCCTGGCAGGTCTTCGATGCAAAGGTCACCGAGCTGCTGCGCGACGAGTACCGCATCCGCGAGGTCACCAAGGTCAGGGCCGACTCCCTGGAGCAGCTCGTCACCAAGCTCGAAGGGGTCGACCCACAGCGTTGCCTCGAGACGCTCAACGCCTTCAACGACGCAGTCCAGGTCGACGTCCCGTTCAACCCGGCGGTCAAGGACGGGCGCGCCACGCCGGGCATCCCCTTCCCCAAGACCAACTGGGCCAACAGACTGGATACCCCCCCGTACGAGGCGTACGCTGTCACCTGCGGGATCACGTTCACGTTCGGCGGGTTGAAGATCACCACCAACGGCGAGGTGGCCGACACAGCCGAGCAGCCCATCGCCGGCCTGTTCGCCTGTGGCGAGCTCGTGGGCGGGCTCTTCTACCACAACTACCCGGGGGGCACGGGGCTCGTCGCCGGCTCGGTCTTCGGCAAGATCGCCGGCACCAGTGCCGGGCAGTTCGTCGCCTGAGCTTGATCGGCCCGGCGCCTCCTCGGAGCCAGGCGGTGGTGTCAGATCACGTCGGCCAGTGCGGTGTCCAGCGCCTGCTTGAGGTCGCGCCGCACGCCCGAGGCGTGGATCTTCTCGCCGACGTTCGTGGTCAGGAAGGACCCCTTCGGCCGGCCCCGCACGACCACACGGGAGCCGCTGGCCTCGGGTTCGACCCGGCCGAGGGTGTACTCCCCCCAGCTCGTCCAGGACATGCCCGTGCTGAAGCGGGCGGTGCGGTTGGAGTCGTCCGCCTCGCGCAGGTCCATCGTGGCCAGCGCCCGCTTGAGGGCCGGCCACACCACGTCCGGTCCCTGCGGGTACGAGAGGGTGAACAGCTCCATCTCCTTGGCCATGTCCCGCGCGTTCCCGCCTGCGCCGAGTCGGCAAACGGCGCAGTTCGCCTCGGGGCCGGGCGTGGGGGTGGGAAGATACCGACCATGGACGAGCGTCGGACGATCTGGGAGTTGGAGCAGCGCCGGCTGATCACCGAGACGCTGCTCGATTACTGCGAGTACGTGGACCGCAACGACCCGGGCACGCTCGTGGCGAAGGTCTTCGCCGTCGACGGTGTCTTCGAGCTGGGCGCCGATCGGGCCGTGGTGGGCCGGGACGACCTGGCCTGCATGTTCGCCAAGACGCTGTGCGCCTTCACCGCCACCAGCCATCACCTGTCCAACGTGCGCATCGAGCTCGAGGCTGACGACCTGGCCCGCGCCACCGCCTACGTCTACGCCTGGCACCAGGCGCTCGACGGGCGCCGGGTCGACGTCTGGGGCCGTTATCGCGACCAGCTTCGGCTCACCGACGAGGGCTGGCGCATCACCGTGCGGCGTCTGACGATGGCGGGCACGGACGGGTGGCTGGAGGCCCCCTTCGAGGGGCTCGACCGCCAGCCGAACCCCGTCGACCCACCGTCGCCGAGGGTCGAGCGGCGCTGAATACCAGGTCAGCCGGCGTCGCCGCGAGCCTCATGAACATCAGGGCTAGTGTGCCGGCGTTGTCGACCCGGGGGGCAGGTCGGGCATGGAGCCATCGGCGTTGGCGGGTCGGACGGCGATCTGCGGCGTCGGGCAGTCCGCCTACGGTCGCCGGTTGGGCCGTTCGGCCATCGATCTCGCCGCCGACGCCGTTGCCGGGGCGCTGGACGACTCGGGCCTGACCCCGGCGGACCTCGACGGCCTGGTGGTCAGCTTCGGCTCGCCGGGCGGTGTCGACGCCGACACCCTGGCCTTCGCGTTGGGCCTCGACCTCGGCTTCTACTCCCAGACGTGGTCGCACGGGCGGTTCACCGCCACTTGCCTGCAGCACGCGGCCATGGCGGTGGCCGCCGGCTTCGCCGACGTCGTCGCCTGCCTGGCCGCCGTCTCGTTCTCCGGGGTCACCCGGCCGGGCCGGCCGAAGCAGCGGCGGGGCTCGGCCGTCGGCGGCGACCGCGACCGGGAAGGCGCCCGGGAGGCCGGGGGCGGCCACGGCGAGGACCCCGTCGTGGGCATGACCTCGCCCGGAGCCGGTGCGGCCCTCGCCGCCCAGCGCTACTTCGCCCGCTTCGGCGCCACCTCCGAGCAGCTGGCCGCCGTGCCCATCGCCTTCCGCAGGGGCGCCGCCCGCAACCCGGCCGCCATCATGCGGGAACCGCTCACCGTCGAGGACCACCAGGCCTCGCGCCACGTCTGCGAGCCGCTGCGCCTTTTCGACTACTGCCTCGTGAACGACGGTGCCACCTGCGTGCTGGTCACCTCGGCGGAGCGGGCCAAGGACCTGCGCGCCCCGTCCGTCGAGCTGGCGGCCATGCTGCCCCTCCCCGTGGGCCGTCAGGAGTTCGTCTGGGCGTGGCCAGGGCTGGGCGTCGCCCAGCAGGACGAGGACCTGTGGCGGCCCGGGCCACGGGAGGAGGGGCTGTACCGCCAGGCTGGCATCGACCGCGCTGACATCGACGCCTTCTTCACCTACGACGCCTTCTCCTTCGTGGTGTGGCCGGCGCTCGAGCGCTGGGGGTTCTGCGGGGCGGGCGAGGCCCCGGCGTTCACCCAGGACGGCCGCATCGAGTTGGGCGGCGAGCTGCCGGTGAACACCCATGGCGGCCTGCTCTCCGAGGCGCACGTCATGGGCTGGAACCACCAGGCGGAGATCGTCCGCCAGCTGCGGGGCGAGGCCGGCGAACGCCAGGTGCCGGGGGCGCGCCACGTCCAGTGGGGCAACGTCTACGGCGACTCCATCCTGTACCGGGCGGCGTCATGAGCGAGGCGAGCCCGGAGACCGCCTACGAGGGGCCCCTCCCCGCAGTCACGAACCTGAACGCGCCCCACTGGGAGGCGCTGCGCGAGCACCGCCTGGTGGCGCCCCACTGCGACACTTGTGGGCGGGCCTGGCTGCCACCGGGGCCGTGGTGCCCGTCCTGCTGGTCCCGGGCGTTCCGCTGGGCGGAGCTGAGCGGCCGGGGCACGGTCACGTCCTTGGTCCGATTCCACCAGCAGTACTACCGCAGCGGACCCTTCCAGGTGCCCTACGCGGTGGCCGAGGTGACCCTCGAGGAGGGGCCCCGCCTCTACGGCCAGCTCGTCCAGGCCGAGCCCGAGGTGGGCCTGGCCGTGGAGGTCTGCTACGACGACGTCTCCGAGGACCTGACCCTGGCCCGTTTCCGTCCCCGAGGCTGGGAGGACAGCCGATGACCGGCGCGCTCGACGGGATCCGGGTGTTCGACCTGACGCTCGCCGTGGTCGGGCCGTGGGCCACGAAGCTCCTGGCCCAGATGGGGGCGGACGTGGTCAAGGTCGGGGCGCCCGACGGCGAGCTCTTGGACTTCGTCCCCCCGTACATGGGCGGCGCCCAGTCCTCGGCGTTCCTCGACACGAACCTCAACAAGCGGCTGGTGGCGCTGGACCTCAAGGTCGAGGCCGACCGGGAGGCGGCCTGGGCCCTGCTCGAGCGCGCCGACGTGTTCGTCGAGAACATGCGGCCCGGCGCCGCCGACCGGCTGGGCTTCTCCTACGAGGCCGCGTCGGCGCGCAACCCGCGGCTCGTCTACGCCTCGGCCTGCGCCTATGGCCGGGTCGGGCCCATGGCGACCCAGGCCGGCGTCGACCCCCTCGTCCAGGCGTTCAGCGGTTACGCCTCCCTGAACGGGCCGGAGGGCGGCCCGGGCGAGATGAACCGCTTCCTGGCCAACATCGACATCACGACGGCGTCCATGCTGGTGGAGGCGGTGCTCCAGGCCCTCATCGCCCGGGAGCGCACCGGGCGGGGCCAGAAGATCGAGCTCACCATGCTGGGCGCCTCCCTGGCCGTGCAGGCCACCCGACTGGCCGACTACCTGGCCACCGGTGAGACCACGCCGCCACGGGGCTCGGCCTCGGCCACCACTGCCCCCCACGAGGCTTTCCGTTGCGCGGACGAGGTGTGGCTGGCGGTCGGCGTGGAGCGCGAAGCCCAATGGGACGGCCTGTGCCGCGCCCTCGGTCCCGTCGGCGCCCGGCTGGCGGCCGACGACCGCTACGCCACCAACGCCTCCCGCCTGGCCCACCGCCAGCCCCTGGCCGAGGCCGTGGCCGCCGAGGTCCGCCGAGAGCCGGCTGCCGCCTGGGAGGTGCTCCTGGGGCGGGAGGGCGTGCCCTGCGGGCGCATCCGGCGCTTCGACGAGCTTCGCCACCATGCCCAGGCGACGGCCAACGGCTGGTTCTGCGAGCTCGACACCCCGTGGGGCCACCTGTGCGCCGAGGGCCCGCCCTGGCGCTTCTCGGGCACCCCGACCCGGCCCGTCCGCCTCGCCGGCGCCAACGGGGCCCACAACGCCGAGGTACTGGCCGAACTGGCCCTCCACGACCATCCCGCCGCCGCCTTCGCGCCCCGCGCCGGCCGGCCGAGGCGCTGGGCCCGCACCAGCGAGCGGCCGGCAGCGGGCCAACCGCCCGAGGAGCCTTGATCATGGGCGCGCTGGACGGGTTCCGGGTGGTCGAGGTGTGCCAGGGGCTGTGCGGGCCCACGGCGACGATGCGGCTGGGCGACGCCGGTGCCGACGTCGTCAAGGTCGAGCCGCTCGCCGGTGACGCCGCCCGACGTTATGGCGTGGCGCCGGCCCCGGGCGGCGACGATGCGCCCGCCTTCCTGGCCGCCAACCGCAACAAGGCATCCGTGGCCGTGGCGCTCGACCGCCCCGAGGGCCTGGAGGTCGTCTCGCGCCTGGTGAGCGGGGCCGACGTGCTGGTCGAGGACCTGGGGCCCGGTGAAGCCGAGCGCCTCGGGCTGACCGGCACCGGGGACGACCTGGTGCACTGTTCGATCTCGTCGTTCGGCGACCACGGGCCGTGGGCGAGCCTGCCGGGCAGCGAGCTGGTGGTCCAGGCCGCCGCCGAGCAGACCCTGTCCCTGGGCCGGCCGGGCCAGCCGCCGGTGCGGATCGGCGCCGAGATCGCCGCGGTGAACACCGCCATCTTCGCGTCGCAGGCCGTGACCGCCGCTCTGTTCGCCCGCCTGCGCACGGGGCGGGGGCAGCGGGTAGCGGTCAGCCAGCTGGGCACGCTCCTGCACCTGCGGGGCATCCTCTGGTCGGCCCAGTCCGACCCCGACGAGTGGGGCGGGTTCCACCTGGACAACTACACGCGCCCCGTGGACGACGGCTACCGGACGGCGGACGGCCGGGTGTACTTCGCGCTGCGGCGGGCCTCGAGCGAGGACTACGACAACCTCATGATCCAGCTCGGGCTGGTCGACCACCTGGCCGATCCCCGCTTCGCCAACTTCGGCCGCGACGCCGCCCCCATGGGCCGCTGCGCCAACGACAGCCGGGAGGTGTGGGAGGAGGGCTTCGGGCGCTTCACCACCGAGGAGGTGGTGGCCATGGTGCTGGCCGCCGGCGGCGACGCAGTCCCCTTCACCGACCATGCCGAGGTCACCGCTCACCCCCAGGTGGCGGCGCTGGCCCTGCTGGTCGACGTCGAGCGCGCCGGGGGGACGGCCTACCGTGACGTCGCGCCGGCCTGGTCTCTCAGCGACACCCCGGCGGCCGTCCGTCGCGGGGCGCCGGCACTGGGCGCGGACACCGACGCCGTCCTCGCTGACGCCGGCTACGCCGCCCCCGACGTGGCCGCGCTGCGGGCCGCCGGCGTGGTGGGGTGACTGCACCTCGACGCGCTGCGGGCCCCCGCGGGCTCAGCCCGCCGGGGCGAGGCGCAGCAGTGCGGCGATCTTGCCGAGCAGGCGGTCGGGGGGCAGGCCCTTCTGGACGTACCCGAGGGCGCCCTGCTCGCGCGCCGCGTCGCCCATCTCGCCCTCGGCGAACCCGGAGAGGATCACGACCCGGGTGTCGGGGGCGGCGGCCCGTATGAGGGGCAGGGCGGCGAGCCCGTCGAGCACGGGCATGGCCAGGTCGAGCAGCACCAGGTCGGGCTGGTGGAGGCGAGCCGCCTCGACGGCCTGTTCGCCGTCGCCCCCCTCGGCGACGACGTCGAAGCGGCCGTCCCGCACGAGCACGCGTCGCAACAGGACGCGGATCTCCTCCACGTCGTCCACCAGCACGACGCGCACGGGCGACTCGGTCACGCTCCGGCCGTCCCCGTCACGGCCCGGCCTTGACCCGTCGTCGCCCCCGGGGCCGATCCTGTGGGGCTGGCGCCGCGCACCAGGGAGCCGCCCGCGTGCTGGGCGAGCAGCTCAGCGACGATGTCGCGCGCAGAGTCGAGGGTGCGCTCGAGGGCCGCGGTAGCCCGCTCGGGGTCGTCGAGCTCGAGGGCGAGCTTCGCCACGACCAGGCCCTGGACGATGTCATCGTTGATCTCGAGGGCCTGGCGCCGGTTGCGCCGCTCCGCGTCCTCGCGGCGGGCGTCCTGTTCGCGCGCCTCGGCGGCCTGCTCGTTCAGGCGCCAAGCGCACAGCGCGGCCACCGACGCGGCGAGGATCGCCACAGCGTGGAGGGCCGCCCAGCGCCACGGGTGCTCGATGGCGGAGGGGTGGTTGTACACGTCCTCGGGGCGGAGCACCCCGAGGATGCCGTGGTGCAAGAGCACGTACGAGGACGCCACGGCGAAGGGCAGCCAGGACTGGTAGAGGGTGATGAGCGGGACATGGCGAAGAAGGCGAAGTGCGCCTCGATGTAGCCCCCCGAGGTGTGGACGAGCACCGCCGAGGCCGTCAGCACGCCGAGGCTGGCGACGACCGCCCTCGCCCGGGGACCGAGCGAGCGACGGGTGGCCAAGACACCGGGGACGGCGACGAGGGCGACCTCCCCGGCGGCGTGCAGCACGCCGTAGCCCTTGCCCAGGGAGAACAGCATGAGCAAGGCCACCCAGGCCCAGAGCACCGTCAGCACGACGCGGTGGCGCCGGGCCCACTGTTCCTCGGGCAGCGGGAGGCCTCGCGGGAGAAGGCCCTGGAGTCTGCCGAGCCACGACCACATCAGGTGCCAACTTAGCCACTCTGCGACGACCAGCCCGGCGGAGCTGACGGCGTGGTCGCGCCGGGCCCTCGGGGCTGGGCGCTCCACCGAAGCCGGTACTGCCGCGGGCCGCAGGCGTACGGCGGCCGGCCCGATCTCGTCCCCGGGGCCGGCCCGACATCAGCCAGTTGGTCGATGTTCAGTGGGCCGGGGTGGTCGACGCTGATCCCCGGGCGGCCAGCGAGCACACCGGCGCCCGCCGACGGAGGCCTGACCGCGACCGGGCCCCAAGCCGCCGGTGAGCCGAGAGGAGCAGTCGATGCAGCAGTCGATGACCCTGGGGCGAGCCGTTGCCCCCGCTGACGGCTCGGTGCCCGAGCCGACGCGGCGCGCCCGGAGGCTCCTGCCCCTTCGAGCGCGCCAGGCGCTGCTGACCCCCCACCTCAGCATGTCGGTGGGGGGACGGCCGTTCCGAGCCCCTCCCGAGGCATCGGATGATCCCAGACCAAGGAGGAACCGCCTTGCGCCAGCGCGCAGTACGCATGCACCAGGGACGACGTGAGCGCGTGGTCCCCGCCGCCCTCGTCGCCGGGCGCTCTGCCTCGGGGCCGGTGCTGCGCCGGCGGGCGCATCACCGGCGGAGGGCCATCCCGGCCCGGCGGCCACGCGGCCGCCCTCCCGGCGGCCTCTCAGGGGGCCCCGGCCCGACCGGTGGCAGCCCAGGTCGCGGTCACCCACGGGCGCCGCTGCCAGCCTGCCACCGGCGGGCGCGACGGGCAGCGCAGAGCGCGGGTGCCCGCCAGCTCCGCTGCCGGTAGGTGGCGGTGACCAGGTCGCTCGGCGGGCCCCCCGAGGTGGAGCGCCGACCGCCCCTGCGATGAGTCCGGGCGCCGGGGCGTGTCTCCTCTCCAGGCTCCGACATCAGGGGTCGACGGGATGGAGGAGAAGGTGATGCAGAGGTTCCGCGCCGTGCTCGAGCAGAGCGGCAAGACCGCCACCGGCATCGAGGTGCCGGCCCCCGTTCTCGAGGCGTTGGGCTCGAGCAAGCGCCCGAAGGTCAGGGCCACGATCGGTGACCACACCTACCGGTCGAGCGTGGCCTCGATGGGCGGGCGGTACATGCTGCCCGTCAGCGCCGAGGTTCGCGCTCTGGCCGCGGTCGCTGCCGGCGACGAGGTGGACGTCGCCTTGGAGCTCGACACCGACCACCGCGAGGTGGCCGTGCCGGCGGACTTCGCCGCCGCTCTCGCCGCCGAGTCCCTGGCCGGGCGGTTCTACGCCACGCTGCCCTACAGCCAGCAGCGCTGGTTCGTGCTCGGTATCGAAGGGGCCAAGAAGCCCGACACCCGCCAGCGGCGCATCGACCAGGCGGTGGCCCGGCTGCGCGACGGCCGCGGCCAGCGCTGACATCGCCAGGCGTTCAGCGCCGGTTGCCGGCCATCTCTTCCGCCGTTCACGTGGACTTCCCGGAGCCGAGGAGGCTGCTCGACGGTGGGGACCACCCGCTACGTCGACCTCGTGCAGCGCGTCGGCTGACCGGGAGCCACCGGTGCGGCGGTCGGCGGGCGAGGCTCGCCGACCGCTCGGCTCGCGTGCCGGCGGACCGGACCGTCAATCGGGGAGGAGGGGCACGGAGGGGCCCAGGTCGCGGCCGAGCAGCACGGCTCGGGTGACGGCGGCCGAGCCGAAGCGGTCGTGCACGCCATCGAGGGCGGCGTCGAGGGCGCTGCCCCGGTCTCGGTCGAAGGGGAGGGCGAGCTGGACGGCGTCGTCGGCGGCCAGGTTGGCGACCGCCACTCCGACGAGCGTGAGGCCCCGGCGCTCGACGGTCGGCGTGGCCGTGGCCACCAGGTCGCGCACGGCGGCGAGCACGGTCTCGGTCTGCGCCGTCGCCTGAGCAAGGGTGCGCGACCGCGTCGCCCGCGTGAAGTCGTCGAAGCGGAGGCGCAGCACGACCGTGCGCCCGACCCGGCCGGCCGCCCGCATCCGGCGGGTGACGCGATCGACGAGGGCGACGACCGCGGCATCCACGGCCTCGGGTGACGTCGGCGACCGGCCCAGCGCTCGCTGGGACCCGATCGAGCGCCGGCGACGACCCACCTGCACGGGGCGGGGGTCGTCGTTGTGGGCGAGGGCGTGGAGGTGGCGCCCCGACGCTCGTCCGAGCATCGAGACCAGCACTGCCTCGGTGAGCCGCGCCACCTCGCCGACGGTGGTGATGCCCCGGTCCCGGAGCTTGCGGGCGGTGACCGGCCCGACGCCCCAGAGCCGTTCGACCGACAATCGGTGGAGGAAGGCCAACTCGGCCTCGGGCGGCACCACGAGCAGGCCGTCGGGCTTGGCCACGCCGCTCGCCACCTTGGCGAGGAACTTGGTCCTGGCCACCCCCACCGTGATGGGCAGGCCGACCTGGTCGAGGACCTCGCCCCGCAGGCGCGTCGCGATCTCGGCGGGCGTGCCCGAGACCCGTCTCAGCCCGCCGACCTCGAGGAACGCCTCGTCGATGGACAGGCCCTCGACCAGGGGCGTCGTGTGCTCGAAGACGTCGAACACCGCCTTGCTCGCTGCGGTGTAGGCCGACATCCGGGGCTCGACCACGATGGCCTTCGGGCACAGCCGGCGGGCCTGCGCCCCGCCCATCGCCGTGCGCACGCCGAACGCCTTGGCCTCGTAGCTGGCGGCGAGGACGACACCACCGCCGACGATGACGGGACGGCCCCGCAGGCCGGGGTGGTCTCGTTGCTCGACCGAGGCGTAGAACGCGTCGAGGTCGGCGTGCAGGATCGTCGCCCCTCCTGCGCCGACCGCCCCTCCCGTGCCGACCGCCACGCTCGCCACGAACACATGTTCGCAGAGCGAGGTCGCCGAATCACGTCGAATCAGTGATCGCCGACGAAGTGCCTGGTCACGGCCCTGTCATAGGCTTCGTCGCTACGTCGCGGCGAATCGACGGCGAATCGACGTGGCTGGCACCGTCGCTCCGCCCCGCCCGGCGGCGCCCCGGGTCAACGGGCGGGGGTGGGCTCGCGCTCCTCCTCGGGCTCGATCTCGACCACGTCCTCGCTGGCCTCCACGTGCACGACGGGCAGGATGCGGTCGAGCCAGCGGGGCAACCACCAGTTGCGGTCCCCCAACAACTCCATCGTGGCCGGCACGAGTACCAGGCGGACGATGCTGGCGTCGAGGAGCACGGCGATGGCCAGTCCCAGGCCGAACATCTTCAGCGAGCGGTCGACGCCGAGCACGAAGCTCAGGAAGACGAAGAACATGATCGCCGCCGCGGCGGTGATGACCCGGGCCGTGGCCGCCAGCCCGTTGGCCACGGCGGTGGCGTTGTCGCGGGTGCGGTCGTAGTCCTCCCTGATGCGGGAGAGGAGGAACACCTCGTAGTCCATCGAGAGGCCGAAGATGATGGCGAACAGCATCATCGGGATCCAGGCGTCGATCGGGCCCTCCTTGCCCACGCCGAGCAGGCTGGCGCCCCAGCCCCACTGGAAGACGGCGACGAGCACCCCGTAGGCGGCCCCGACCGACAGCAGGTTCATGACCACGGCCTTCAGCGGCACCAGCACGCTGCGGAACACGATCATGAGCAGGATGAAGGACATGACGAGCACGGCGCCGATGAACCAGGGCAGCCGGTTCGCAGTGAACTCGGAGAAGTCGACGACGCCCGGCGTCACGCCGCCCACCTTGACCACGGCTGTGGAGCCGGCGACCGCCTCGGGCACGACGTCGTTGCGCACGGTGTGCACGAGCGTCTCGGTCGCCTCGTCCTGGGGCGAGGTGGTCGGGAAGACCTGCAGGATGGCGGCGTCGCCTGACTCGTTGGGGATCGGGGGCGTGGCGAACTGGACGCCCTCGGTCTCGTTCAGCGCCGCGCTCAGCCCGTCGATGGCGTCGAGGTCGGCCTGGCCGCCCGGGGTCTCGGCGACGATCAGCATCGGGCCGTTGAAGCCCGGCCCGAACCCCTCGGAGAGCATGTCGTAGGCCCGGCGGGTGGTGTCCGACGTCGAGCGGTTCCCGGCGTCGCCGAAGCCGAGGCGGATGCTGAAGACGGGGATGGCGAGCAGGATCAGGACGAGCGCCCCGATCACCAGGGCCGGCACGGGCGGTGCTGGATGACGCGGCTCCAGCGGTACCAGACCGACTGGTGCTGCGCGCCCTCGGCACGACGGCGGTGGGGCAGGCCGAGGCGGTCGATGTTCTTGCCGACGAAGCCGAGCATGGCGGGGAGCAGCGTGACGGCGGCGAGCATCGTCGTGAGCACGCCGAGCGAGATGCCCACGGCCAAGCCCCGGATCATGGCCAGCCCGATGGTGAACATGCCCATGACGGCGACGATGACGGTGCACCCGGCGAAGAGCACGGCCCGCCCCGCCGTGTCGATGGCGCGGATCGTCGCCTGCTCGGGGCCCATGCCCCCGTGGAGGCCCTCGCGGTAGCGGGTCACGATGAAGAGTGCGTAGTCGATGCCCACGCCGATGCCGATCATCGCCACGGCCTGGTTGGAGAAGCTCGGCATGTCGATCACGTTGACGGCGAGCCCGACGAGGGCGATGCCGGTGACGATGCCGAACACGGCGGTCATGATCGGCAGGCCCATGGCGAGCAGGGACCCGAAGGCGATCAGCAGGATGATGATGGCGGCGATGAAGCCGATGACCTCGCTCGAGAACTCGGGCACCTCGACGAAGATGTCGCCGCCGAGCTCGACCTGGGTGCCGGGCACGTCCGTGGACGAGACGAAGTTCCGCACCTCCTCGCCGACGTCGTAGTACTCGTCGCTCTCGCGGTCCCCGAGGTTCACCTCGGCGTAGGCGATGGTGCCCGCCTCGTTGACCTGGCGCTCCCCCTGCTCGCTGTAGGGGCTGACGACCTCGCCGGGGGCGATGAGCGCCTCGACCTCATCGAAGAGGTCCTCCATGGCCGAGCGCACGGCGGGGTCGTGCACGTCCTCGGCCTGGAAGACGACCTGGCCGCCGAAGCCGGTGCGCGCCGCGAAGCCGTGCTCCTCGAGCAGGTCCACCGCGTCCTGGGTCTCCGAGCCGGGCAGGTCGAAGTCGTCGAGGAACTTGCCGCCCACGCTCGAGTTCAGGCCGACGAGGACGATGAGCAGGACGATCCAGAAGCCGAGCACACGCCAGCGGCGCCGGTAGCAGGTACGGGCGAGGCGTTGGAGCATGGCGTCAACCTCCGGGGGGAACGGGCCGTGCGGGCCACGGGCCACCGTGCGCCACGACGCGGCCAGGGCTTGTCCGCGTCGTCACGAGTTCCGTTGCCACCAAGGTCGCGCGTGAGCGGCCGTCTTTCAGGGATTTTCGCCCAGCCCGCGTCGTCCCCGTCAGTCGAGGTCGATGCCGTACAGGGCGGCGGCGTTGTCCTGGAGCACCATGCGCTGGACGTCCGGGGCCAGCGCGCCGATCGTCTCCTTCACCCGCTCGATCGACTTCGGGTAGAGGCAGGTCGGGTGGGGGAAGTCGGTCTCGAACATGACCTGGGAGGCACCCAGGTAGTTCACCGCCGGGCCCACGTTGTACGAGGACTCGAACCAGAACGTCCCGTAGAACTGGCGCCGGAAGTACTCCGACGGCTTCATCGACAGGTGCTTCACCAGCGACGGCGCCGTCTCGCCCATCTGGTAGTCGAGCGCCTCGAGCAGGAATGGGATCCAGCCCACGCCGGACTCGACCGACACGAAGCGCAGGTCGGGGTGGTTCTCGGGGACGTCGGAGAAGAGCAGGTTCGACATCCACCGCGAGTTGCCCAGGAACAGCGTGGCCCCGCCGATGGTGATCTTCACCTCACCGGGCCACGACTTGTACGGCACCCTCCCGAACCAGTCCATGTCGCCCTCGGAGGCGCCGATGTGGAAGTTGACGGGCAGGTTCAGCCCTTCGCAGATCTCCCAGAACGGCTCCCAGTCGGGCTGGTTGAACTCGGGCGTGCCCGAGTCCTGGGGGTTCGAGCACATGACCACGCCGCGCATGCCGAGGCCCTGGCAGCGCTCGATCTCGGCGACGCTGGCGGCGATGTCCCACCAGGGCACGAGGATCATGGGGAGCAGCCGGTCGCCGGACGCCGACTGCAGCTCGGCCATGGCGTCGTTGTAGATCTCCACGCACGCCTGGCGCAGCCCGGCGTCCTGCACCTTCATGAAATTCTGGTTCCCGAAGCCGGCGACGTTCGGGTAGAGGACCTGGGCCTTGATCCCGAGCGTGTCGAGCATCTCGAGGCGGGGGGCCATCTGCGACGACGCGGCGTGGACCATTTCCACGTCGAGCTTGAGGAAGTCGAGGCCGACGATCTTGTCGCCGTCGGGGGTGATGGCGCTGGCGGCCGTGTCCCCGGCGATGACGATGTCGCCGTCGACGCACCAGCGGCGCTTGCCTCCCGAGCCGACCCTCATCTGGGGCACGCGGTCGCGGTACGCAGCCGGCGCCCTCGAGGTCCACAGGTCGTGCGGCTCCGACCAGTGGGCGTCGGTGTCGATCACCTGGACGCCCGGGAAGAAGGCGGACTCGGTTCGGGACATGGCTACCCCCCTGGCTTGCCTGCGCCCAGCGTAGGCGATCCCGCCGCCGGCGGCCGGGCCCGCGCCGACGGCGCCGACGGCCGCCCCGCTGTGCCAGGCTGCGACGATGCGCCGCGACCTCACCTTCACCGCTGCCGACGGCACGGCCCTCGCCGCCTGGTACTACCCGGCGGCGGGCGCGACGGCCGACGGGGCACGGCCCTGCGTGATCATGAGCCACGGGTTCTCGGCCCTGCGCCGCATGGGCCTCGACGACTACGCCCGGGTGTTCGCCGAAGCCGGCCTCGGTTGCCTCGTGTACGACCACCGGAGCTGGGGTGACTCGGGTGGCGAGCCGCGCCTCGAGACGGACCCGTGGCGCCAGCTCGACGACATGCGCGACGCGGTGACCTTCGCCCGCACCCTCCCCGATGTCGACCCCGAGCGCATCGCGGTGTGGGGCACGTCCTACTCGGGCGGGCACGCGCTGATGATGGGGGCGCTCGACGGCCGGCTGCGTGCCGTGGTGGCGCAGGTGCCGATGGTGGACGGAGGCGGCTTCTTCCGGGCATCGCTCGCCGCTGGTGGGGAGCGGTTCCTCGCCCGCCTCGCCGAGGACCGCGACGCCCGCTACCGGGGCGAAGCGCCCCAGACCGTGCGCTCCGCCGCCGACGGTTCGACGACGGCGGCGTGGGCCGAAGCCGTCGACGTCGAGCACGTGTGGCCGAACCGGATGACGCTGCGCTCCCTCGAGGTGGTCGCCTCCTACGTGCCCGCCGACTTCACGCCGCACATCGCGCCGACGCCCCTGCTGATGATCGTGGCCGAGCAGGACGAGATCCTGCCGCCGGCAGGCCAGCTCGCCGCGTTCGAGGCGGCCGGTGGGCCCAAGGAGCTGCTGCGCCTGCCCTGCCAGCACTACGACCCCTACACGAAGCTGCTGCCCGAGTCATCGGCCGCGGCCCGGGACTTCCTCGTCCGCCACCTCGCCTGAGAGGCGGGCCCCCGCTCACCCGGCGGTGACGCCGAACCGGGTGGCGAGCACTTCGCGGGCCTGGGCAACGGTGCGCTCCACGACCTCGGCCGCGCCGAGCACCTCGGTGATGGCGGCCGCGCCCTGGCCGCAGGGCATCGAGCCGAGGTCGGTGTCGCCGTCCCGGCGGGCGACGACGTAGACGTGGCGGGAGTTCTTGAACTGCTTGGGGAAGGGCAAGATGTCCCCGGGCCGCGACTCCCAGTCGTCGGTCCAACGGTTGCGGATCGTCCGCAGCGTCTTGCCCGAGTAGCAGCGGGTGACGATGGTGGCGTCCTCGTGGGCCTCGACGATCTTGGCCTTGTAGTTCTGGTGGGCGTGTGCCTCGCGGGTGGCCACGAACCGGGTGCCCATCCACACTCCCTGCGCGCCCATGGCCAGCGTGGCGGCGAGCCCGATCCCGTCCACGATGCCCCCGGCGGCGAGGACGGGCTGCTCGACGGCGGCGACGATGGCGGGGGTGAGCGCGCCTGTGGCCACCCGGCTGGTGTGGCCGCCTCCCTCGGTGCCCTGGGCGACGACCACGTCCACGCCGGCGTCGGCGACGCGCCGCGCGTTCTTCACGTTCCCGACGAGGGCCATGACGACGGCACCACGTTCGTGCAGGTGGGGGACCCAGGGGCCGGGGTTGCCCAGGCCCGAGGCGAAGACGGGCACCTCCTCCTCGAGCACGATGCGCATCAGCTCCTCGGGCTTGACCGGGGTGCCGTCGGCGTTGACGGCGAACTCGCCGAGGTTCAGGTCCCTGGCCAGCAGCTCCTCGGCGTCGACCTCGGGCCACTCGCTGCGTGGCCGCGGGGGCAGCACCTCACCGGAGGTGGTCTGCACGGGGAGGATGAGGTCCACCCCGAAGGGCTTGTCGGTGAGCTCGCGCACCTTGCGGATCTCGAGGCGCAGCCGCTCGGGCGGGAACCCGGCTCCGCCGATCACTCCGAGCCCGCCGGCGTTGGACACGGCGGCCGCCAGCTCGGCCCGGGCGACGTAGCCCATGCCCGCCTGGACCACAGGGTGCTCGATGCTCAACAGGTCGCACAGCGGTGTGCGCAGCGGGTCGCGACGGGTCATGACGTGCTCCCGAGGGCGCTCGGGCGGAAGAGCGGCAGGGCGAAGCCGTCCTCGCCGACCTCGTCGAAGACCAGCTCCACGGGCATGCCGATGCGCACCTCGCCCGGGTCGCACTCCACGATGTTGGTCGTCATGCGCGGCCCCTCGTCGAGGGCGACGACGGCGACGACGTAGGGCTCGTCCCCGGTGAACTTGGGGTGCGTGGGCCGCCGGGCGACGCTGAAGGTGTGCACCGTGCCCCGGCCCGACGCCGTTTCCCAGCCGAGCTGCTGGTTGCCACAGGCGGGGCAGGCGGGGCGGGGGTAGAAGATGGCGGCGGCGCAGGCGGGGCAACGCTGGATCAACAGCTCCCCCCGCCCGGTCGCCTCCCAGAACGGCAGCGTGACGGGGGACGGTTCGTTCGGGCGGGGCCTCACGGCTCCGCCCCCAGCACCAGGGCGCACTCCTCGGACATGATGCCGCCGTTCCCGTTCACGAAGGCCAGCTCGAGGTCGGCCACCTGCCGCTCCCCCCCGCGCTGCTGCACCTGGCGGACGGCCTCGGTGACGTGGCTCATGCCCCCGGCCAGGCCCGGCTGGCTGAAGCTGAGCTGGCCGCCGTGGGTGTTGAGGGGGAAGTCGCCGTCGTGGCGCAGGTCGTGCTCATCGACGAAGCGGCCCCCGTCGCCCGGGGCGCAGAACCCGGCCTCCTCCAGGGTCACGAGCACGGTGATCGTGTAGCAGTCGTAGAGCGAGGCCAGCCCGATCCGGTCCCGGGAGACGCCGGCCTGGGCGAACGCCCGGTCGGCCGCCGGCCGGATGGCCGTCGCGCTCAGGCTCGGCGCGTAGGTGATCGTCTTGTGGGTGCAGCACTCGCCGGCGCCGAGCAACCAGGCGGCGGGGCGGCCGAGCGAACGGGCCAGGTCGGGCGCCACCACCACGAGCGCCGCGCCCCCGGCCGAGGGCATCACGATCTCGAGGAAGTGGAGCGGGTCGGCCACCATGGGCGAGTCGAGCACGTCGTCCACGGTGATGCGCT
>WHTX01000326.1 GCA_009377505.1 Acidimicrobiia bacterium | reverse complement strand
AGGACCCGGTTGGCCACGACGGCGGCGAGGTCGACGGGGGTGCGGGCGGCGATGTCGGCGGCCAGCTCGATCGTCTCGGTGACCGGCATCTCCTCAGGCGTGGTGACGATGACGACCCCCGTCCGGCTCGGGTCCGAGAGGATGTCGAGCATCCACTCGGTCTGGTGCCGGACGGGGCCGACGTGCACGAGCTCCCGGATCGCCTCGGGCGCGGCCAAGTGGCCGACCACGTGGCCCGACGCCGGCGCGTCGACCACGACGAGGTCGTAGTGGCCCTCCCGCACCTCCCAGGTGAGCTTGCCGACGGACAGGATCTCCTTCACGCCGGGCGCGGCGTCGGCCACGAAGTCGAACGTGCGGGCGAGGGGGCCGAGGCGCCCCACCGTGGGCAGGCGCAGGTTGAGCTTGAGGTACTCGCGCAGCGATGCCTCGGTGTCCATGGCCATGAGCCACAGCCCGGCGCGGGCCCGGACCGCCTCGAAGCCGACCGGCGCCACCCCGAGCGCGGCGGCGAGGTCGCCCTTGGCGTCGACCTCGCAGGCCAACGTGCGCCGGCCCTCCGCGGCGGCGAGGTGGGCGAGGGCGGCTGCCACTGACGTCTTGCCCACACCGCCCTTGCCGGTGACGAACAGCAGCCGGCGGTCGAGCAGGCCCGGGGCCACAGGTGCTCAGGCGGCGCCGAAGCCCACGCGCCGTTCGCCGTCGGCCGCGCCGATCTCGACATAGGCGATCCGCTCGCCGGCCACGGCGACCGTGTGGCCGTGGCGGTCGACGAGCCAGAGCACGGCTTCCTTACCGGTGATCGCGTCGGCCACCCGGCCGCGGAGCTCTTCGGCGTCGGTGCCGGGAGCCAGCTCGAGCTGGATCTCCCTGGCGGTCTGGATCACACCGATGCGGACGTCCATGGCTCTCCTCGTCGGCGCACCCGTGCAGGTGCCCGGCTGTGTGGCGGCTAGTGGTGGTGGCGGCGGACGGGCGGCTGGCCCGGGTCAGACCACCTTCAGCCCCGGACTGTAGAAGCGCTTGGGCCGCAGCTCGACGTCGAGGCGGCCGGCCAGGACGCCGAAGGCACGAGCCGCCTCGCTCTCCGGAGCGGTCACCACGATAGGTCGCCCCAGGTCGCCGCCTTCGCGCAGCTCGGGCACGAGCGGCACCTGGCCGAGCAGGGGCACCTCGAGGCGCTCGGCGAGCTCCCGGCCCCCGCCGCTGCCGAACAGCTCGTAGCGCTTGCCGTCGTCTCCGGTGAACCAGGACATGTTCTCGATGACGCCGAGGAGCTGCAGGTTCACCTTCTGCGCCATGAAGGCGGCCCGCTGGGCCACGCGTTGGGCCGCCGGCTGGGGCGTGGTGACGATGAGCATCTCGGAGCGGGGCAGGAACTGGGACAACGACAGGGCGATGTCGCCGGTGCCCGGGGGCAGGTCGACGAGCAGGTAGTCGGGGTCGTCCCAGTACACGTCGGTGAGGAACTGCTCGAGCGCCTTGTGCAGCATCGGGCCCCGCCAGATGACGGGCTGGTCGTCGCCGGCGAAGAAGCCCATGGAGATGCAGCGCACGCCGTGGGACTCGGGCGGGATGAGCATCTGGTCGATGACGACGGGGGGCCGGTCCACGCCGAGCATGCGGGGGATGGAGAAGCCCCAGACGTCGGCGTCGACAACGGCGACGCGCTTGCCCAGCTGAGCGAGGGCGACGGCGAGATTGGTCGTCACCGAGGACTTGCCCACCCCGCCCTTGCCCGAGGCCACGAGGATGCAGCGCGTGCGGTTGCCGGGGTCGGCGAAGGGGATGGCCCGGCCCTCGGCGTGGCCGTGGGCAGCGTGGCTGCCCGCGGTGGCCGCCGGGTCGCCGTGGACCTTCTGGCGCAGGGTGGCGCGCTCCTCGTCCGTCATGACGGTGAAGTCGATGCCGACCTCGGCCACGCCGTCGAGACCGGTGACCGCCTGGCGGACCCGGTTGTCGATCTCGTTGCGCATCGGGCAGCCGGCGACGGTCAGCGCGACCTGCACCGAGACGCGTGCGCCCTCGATGCGGACGTCGCGGACCATGTCGAGGTCGACGATCGACCGGTTGAGCTCGGGGTCCTGGACCGGGCGGAGCGCGGTCAGCACGTCGTCGGGGGTAGGGGGCATGAGCGGCGCCTCCGAAGGGATTTGCACTACGCCGATAGGTAGAATACCGGCGTGGCCACGCGTGCGAGGAACCGTCACGGGGCCCGGGGGATGGACAGCGAGGCAGGTCAGCCAGTGCCCGGGCAGCCTACACCGCCGCTCTCGGCGACCGAGTTCGCCTCGGCGGTGACGGCCATCTCCTCCGCGTTCGGCGACCCGACGCGCCGCGACGTGTTCCTGCTCGTGCACGAGTCCGAGGCCGGGGTGACCGCGGCCGAGGTGGCCGAGCGCTTCGGCCTTCACGTGAACGTCGCCCGCCACCACCTCGACAAGCTGGCCGCCGGGGGCTACGTCGAGGTGGTCGTCGACCGCATCCGGGGCTCGGGCGCCGGGCGGCCGTCCAAGCGCTACCGCGCCACCGCGGCCGAGCTCGCCGCGCCGATGCCCATCCGCCACGACGTCGTGCTCATCCAGCTGCTCAAGCGGGCGCTCGAGCTGCTGCCGCGGGAGCAGGCCGAGGAGCTCGCCGAGGAAGTCGGGTCCGACTACGGGCGGGCCATGGCCAGCGCCATGGGCGATGTGGCCGAGAGCCAGCGGTCCTTCCGGGCGGCGCTGCACATGGTGGCCGACGCCATGACCGCGCACGGCTTCGACGCCAGGGTGGACGGCTCGGGGCGGGACGAGCTGAAGATCGTGGCCGAGCACTGCCCCTATGGCGGGGCCGAGGTCATCCACCCTGTCCTCTGCGCCGTCGACCGGGGCATGGTGAAGGGCATGCTCGCCGCCCTGTACGGCGACTCCAGCCCTCGGCTCGAGTCCTCCCTGCTCAGCGGCTTCGACGCCTGCACGACGGCCGTGGACACCCCCACCGGCTCCCATCCCGTCGACACCAGCCACTGAGCTCGGACGGTTCGTCCGCGGCTCACGCCAGATGGGTGTCGAAGAAGGAGCGGATGGCGATCCAGCCCTGCGCCTGGGCGGCGGCGTTGCCCGCGGGCTCCCCGCCGGAGACGTAGGTGTCCGTCCAGGGCACGGTGGTCGGCGTGATCGGGGGGCGCAGGAAGTGCCCCGCCGCCGGGTAGGTGAGGTGCCGGTCGTCGTCGCGCCGCCGGCGGGCGAGGATGGCCCTGGCCATGCTGGCCGACGGCCACAGCCGGTCGTCCTCGCCGGTGAGGAGGAGCAGCGGCGCGTCGATGCGCTCGACGGGGATGGCCGCCGCCGCCACTGCCCCCTCGTCGCTGAGGCCCTTGGCGAAGGCCTCGTGCATGTGCAGGGCCCGGGGCGTGGGGTGGTGGGGGAACCGCTCGAGCAGCTTGTGCTCGATCACCTGGGCCGACGGCTCCCCGTGCACGGGCACCCAGGGAAGGGGCTCACCGCCGAGTGCCCAGGACGAGGCCCTGGGCGGCGGGCCGCCTGAGCCGAGCGCCTGCCACACCACGCTCGTGGGGGCGATGGCCACCACGCAGCGGGGCGCCAGGTCCTCGAAGGTGGCGAGCGCGGACAGGGCGCCCCCGGTGCCCGCCGACGAGGCGATCACGGCGAGGCGGGCACCGTCGACGGGGGGCATCGCCGCGAACGCCCGCACGCCTTCAGCCAACGCCTCGATGGGGATGGCCTCGACGGTGGGGGGCAGGCCGGGCTCACCGGCGTAGGCCAGCACCGCGGCCGCGCAGCCGTGGCTGGCCAACAGCGCGGCCATCGGCTCCACGGCGGCGGCCCCCGTCGAACCGGGCACAACGACCACGCCGGGCCAGGGCCCGGGGCCCACGAGGGGGGTGAAGGAGGTCAACTGGTAGCCCTCACCGCTGACGGCGCGCCGCTCCACCTGGGAGCACCACTGGCGGCTGACGGTCAGGGCGAGCCGCTCGCTGCCCGACTCGACGGTCACGTCGTAGGCCAGGGCGTCGGGGGGCGCGGCGAAGGCGACGGGCGCCACCCCCTCGCTGGCGAACTCCATCCGCCACCACGGTTGGGAGGGGTCGGCCAGCCCGGTGCTCTCGGCGGTCCCCGCCGCCCCTGACAGCTCCGTCCGGGAACGCCACCGGTTGCCGTTCGCATCGGTGGTCTGGATGGTGAGCAGGACGTCCCTGCCCGGGCGGACGTCCTCGACCACGACCCGCGGCGCCTCGTCGACGGGGCCGGCGAGGGGTTCGACGCTCAGCTGCACGGATGGGCCTCCTCGGTAGCTCTCGCTCGTCCGCTCTGCCGTCGGCCGGGGCCGGCCCTGGGCGACGGCCATCATCGCGGGCGTACCGAACGCCCGCCAGGAGTCGCGTCGGTGACGGGCCGGCGACGGACCGTGGCGGCGGAGTCTGGGCGACGGCGGAGGGAGGCCTTCAGTCGCCCCAGTAGCGCTGCTCGCGGAAGGGGTCGCCGTAGTTGTGATAGCCGTTGCGCTCCCAGAAGCCCGGCTGGTCCCCGTTGGTGAGCTCGAGGCCCCGCAGCCACTTCACCGACTTCCAGAAGTAGAGGTGGGGCACGACCAGGCGGGCGGGGAAGCCGTGCTCCGCCTCGAGGGGCGCGCCCTCGTACTCGTAGGCGACGAGGGCCTTGTCCCCGAGCACGTCCTCGAGGGGCAGGTTCGCGCTGTAGCCGAACTCGGCGTGGCCCACCACGTGGGTGGCGGCGGGGTCGCGCCCGGCCAGGTCCAGCAGGTCGCGCACGCGCACGCCGCGCCACGTCGTGTCGAACTTCGACCATTTCGTGACGCAGTGGATGTCGGTGAGGACCTCGGTCGCGGGCAGGGCGCGCAGCTCGTCGAAGCTCAGGCGCAGGGGCTGGCGCACCAGGCCGCCGACCTGGAGGTCCCACGCCGTGAGGTCGTAGCTGGGCACGTCGCCGACGTGGAGCACGGGGAAGCGGTCGGTGAAGTACTGCCCCGGGGGGAGTCGCGTCGCGTCGATGCCCCGCTCGGCCAGGGCGGCCCGGTTCCGGTCGAAGAAGCCCATGGGGACACAGTGCCAGAACACCCGGCCCCGCCGCCCAACCGCGAACAGGTGCTCAGCCGCCGCTGCCGAGCTGCGCTTCGACCCGTTCCCGCAGCTGGAACTGGGCGACGAGGTCCGACATGAGCTGGGGAGGGTCGAGGGCGTCGAAGGCGTCGAGCTCGGCGAGGGCCTCGGCGGGCCGGCCGAGCCGCTCGAGCAGCACGGCGCGGAAGGCCCGGGCGTCGGGGTAGGCGGGGTCGAGGGCGACGGCGCGGTCGAAGTTCTGCTCCGCCGAGGTCATCAGCCGCTCGTCCCCCGTGCGCACCAGCACCCAGCCCCGGTACGCGAGGGCCTCGACGTTGGCGGGGTCGGCCGCCAGCACGCCGTCGTAACAGCGGACCGACTCCAGCACCTCGGCCTGGCTGGCCAGCTCGAGGCAGCGGTCGAGCTCATTGCGCTGGGTCGAGCGGATGTCCCCGGTGAGGGAGTCCTGGGACGTGCGGGTGCCCGACGTGCGGGCCACGGCCACCCCGGCGCCCACCGCGAGGGCCACGACCAACCCCGCGCTGACCAACCGACGGGCCCAGGGCTTGGCGGCGCCGGCGACCGAGCGGGCGCCCGGCGCGGGCGGCGCCGGCTCGGCGTCCGCCGGCTCGCCCC
>WHTX01000325.1 GCA_009377505.1 Acidimicrobiia bacterium | reverse complement strand
CGGCGCCGCCGTCGCCGTGGCCGGCGTGCTTGAGCGCCTGGACGACGAGGCCGTGCTCGTAGGCCACTCCTACGGCGGCGCCGTGATCACCCAGGCGGGAATGGCCGGCCAGGTCGCCCACCTCGTGTACCTCACCGCCCTCGTGCCCGACAAGGGCCAGAGCGCGGCCGACGTCCTGGCCGAGGCGCACAGGGACACGCCCCCGGCGTCGCTGTTCGGGCGCAACGCTGCCGGCCACCTCACCGCCGACCCCGGGCGCGCCGCCGAGGTCTTCTACGGCACGTGCGAGACGGCGACAGCAGCCGCGGCTACGGCACGACTCTGCCCGCAGCGGGCGGCCACGCTCAAGCAGCCCGCGTCGGTGGCGGCCTGGCGGCACCGGCCCTCCACCTACGTGCGCTGCCTGCAGGACGGCGCCATCCATCTCGCCGCCCAGGACCACATGGCCGCCCGCTGTGGCACGGTCGTCGACCTCGACACCGACCACTCGCCCTTCATCTGCGCGCCGGGCGAGCTGGCCGACTTGCTCGTCCCCCTCAGCCGGCGCTGAGCTGCCCCCCGGCGGCATCGCGCAGCCGCCGCCCCGCGGCCGACCCTGCGCAATTTCCCGGTGATGAAATGTCCGTTCACCCGGGCCGTGTTCCGTCACCGGAGAAACAGCCAGGGCCGGGTTGGGGCGTTGGGGCGGCCAGCCGAGGGGGCCAGCTCGACAGTTCGGCCGCTCAGCGCGGGTCGGGGTGGCCCCACCACCGGCGAAGAGGGCCTCTACGACGGGGATGACGTGGCTGGCCAGGCTCTCCTGGCCCACCGGGGTGGGTGGAAGGGCGCCTGGCTCCATGCGCTCGTCGGCTGGCTGACCTTGTAGATCGACAGCCCGTAGGCCCAGGGGTCGTCCGAGCACCAGATGTGGGACACGCCCTGGGGCGTGTAGGCGGCCGAGACGTCGGCGACGGCCACGTTCGCCTTGCCCAGCCCCTCGATGGCCGCCTCGATCTGGCCGTTGAGGTCGTCGACGAGCCCCGACAGGTAGCTCGTGTGCTCCGGGTACAGCCAGCTGGTATCGGGGCACTTGGCACCGTCCCCGGGCAGCGGGTTGGGGTAGTTGGTGAACACCACCTTGGGCACCGCCAGGCCGTGCGCCGTCGCCCGGGCCTCGATCCAGTCCACGAGGGTGGCGTAGTTCTGCACCAAGGTGGGCAGGAAGGCGAAGTAGTCCGTCTCGATCGTCGAGCCCGGGTTGGACGGGACGCACTCGAGGTTGGCCAGGTTGAAGTAGTAGTAGTACCCGTTCTTGATGCATTGCTCGACGATCGACACGAACTGCAGGTCGTCGGCGCCGAGGGTGACGAGCACCAGGTCGGGCTGGGCGCCGTCGTACTCCTGGTCGAGGTCGGTCTGGGTCGCCCAGTTGCCGAACTGCGCCGGGCGCAGCGTCTCCCAGCCGCTCGTCTGGGGGGCGGAGATGCCGTTGGCGAACGTGGCGCCCGTACAGGCGAGGGAGGCCAACGACGACCCGAAGTAGTCGGCCACGAGGTACCCGTAGGCGTCGGGCGAGTTGTGGCACAGCGGGTAGGGCGGTGGCCAGACGGCGTTGACGTTGCCGCCCGTCCAGGTCCGGGTGTGGGGGTCGTACTCGTAGCCGTAGAGGGTCCCCTCGCCCGAGGCGATGGAGTCGCCGAGCTGGACGATCGACGTCGGCCGGGCGCCGTCCCCGTCCCCCGGCGCCCGCGGCGCCGTCACCTCGGGGCCAGGCCGGCGGCGTTCAGCCCCCACCACCACCTCCTGGGCGTTGCCGCAGGCCACAGCCAGGGCGAGGAGGAATAGGACGGCCGGGACCAACAACGAGCGCCGCACGGCGGCAGGGTAGCCAAGTGCGTCGCACCGCGGCGGGCGGCACTCGCCGTCCGGGGCGGCGTGTAGGGTCGCCGGCTCGTGAACGAGACGGCCGGCGGCGGAAGTTGGGACCGCTCCGTCACCGCCCTCCTCGTCGAGGTCTTCTGCGCGTCGACAGCCGTGCTGACCACGGTCACCGCCCTCGGCAAGCAGGTCTACGACCTCACCGGCCGCGAGCTCGACCTCGGGCTCCTGGGCCTGGCCGAGTTCGCCCCCGCCGCCCTGCTCGTGCTGGTGACGGGCTCGGTGGCCGACCGCTTCGACCGACGCCGTGTCATGGCCATCTCCGGCCTCTGCGAGGGCGGCTGCGCGCTGCTGATCGCCTGGTACGTCCACACCGGGCGAACCGCGGTCGCCCCGATCTTCGCCATCGTCGTGTGCTTCGGCGTGGCCCGGGCCTTCAACTCGCCGGCCTCGCGCTCGCTCCCCGCCGACGTCGTCGGGGCCGAGCACCTCCCCTGGCTCGTGGCCCGCAACTCCATGGCCTTCCAGGTCGCCCTCATCGTCGGGCCGGTCCTGGCGGGCTCGCTCTACGCCGTCGACCACCGCCTGCCCTACCTGGCCGTCGCCGCCCTGACCCTGGTGTCCGCCAGCGCCACCTTCTTCATCGCCCTCCAGCCCCGACAGCGCGCCCCCCGTGCCGAGCGCAGGCCCGGGGCCATGCTCCACGACGCCTTGGCCGGGCTGCGGGTGGTGCGCCGGCAGCCGATCCTGTTGGGGGTGATCTCCCTCGACCTCTTCGCCGTGCTCTTCGGCGGGGCCATCGCCCTTCTGCCCGCCCTGGCCGAGGACCGCCTGGGAGTCGGCTCGGTCGGCTTCGGCTGGCTGCGCGCCGCGGGGGGCATCGGCGCCGCCGCAGTGATGCTCGGCCTCGCCCGGCGCCCGGTGACTCGCCACGTCGGGCGCACGCTGCTCGTCGCCGTGGGGGCGTTCGGCCTGTTCACGGTGGTGCTGGGGTTGACCCGGACCTTCGCCGTCGCCTTCGTGGCCATGGTGGCGCTCACCGGGGCCGACGCCGTCAGCGTGTTCATCCGGGGCACGCTCGTGCCCCTCGCCGTCACCGCGGAGACCCGGGGCCGGGTGCTGGCCGTCGAGGCCGTCTTCATCGGTGCCTCCAACGAGCTCGGCGCCTTCGAGTCCGGCGTGGCGGGCGAGCTGCTGGGCCCGGCCGGGGCCGTGGTGCTCGGGGGCCTCGCCACCGTGGCCGTCGCCGTCGGCTGGTGGGCCCTGTTCCCCTCGCTGCGCCGGGTCGACCGCTTCCGGGACGTGGTGGCGGCGGTACCGGCGGACCGAGGCCCTGGGCCCACCTCGAACGTGTGAAGAGGGCCACAGCGCCCAGTGCGGGGCCAGCCGGTAGCTTCACTCGGTTGCCCGTCACGGTGAGAACCCTCGATCCCCGGGCGGCGAGGGAGCTCCCATGGCCACCACCAGCGAGATGGTCCTCACCGAGGAACGGGCGAGGTCCCAGGCGACGGGGCCCGAGTTCGTCGCCATGCTGGCGACGTGCATGGCCATGGCCGCGCTGTCCATCGACGTCGTGCTGCCCGCGTTCGGGGACATGCGAGAGAGCTTCGGGCTGGCCGCCGACTCGACCCGGGTCTCGTGGGTCATCACCGCGTTCTTCCTCGGGCTGGCCGTCGGCCAGGTCGTCTACGGGCCCCTGTCGGACCGCTTCGGCCGCAAGCCCATGCTCTTCGTCGGGCTCGGCATCTACGTGGCCGGTGCCGCGGCCGCCGCGCTCACCACGAGCCTGCCCGCGCTGATCGCCTGCCGCGTCCTGTGGGGCATCGGTGCCGCTGCGCCCCGGTCCCTCGCCCTGGCGATGGCCCGGGACTCCTTCGAGGGCGAGCGCATGGCCCGCACCATGTCCCACGTCATGGCCACCTTCATCCTCGTGCCCGTGTTCGCGCCGCTCATCGGCAGCGGGCTCATGGCGCTCGCCCCGTGGCGGGTGGTGTTCTGGCTGCCGGTGGCCGCGGCGGTGACCCTGGGCATCTGGTCCGTGCTGCGCATGCCCGAGACGCTCCCCCCCGCCGAGCGGCGCTCGGTGGCGCCCTCGGCCCTGTTCGAGGCGGCCCGCGCTGTGTTGCGCAGCCGCACCACGCTCGCCTACGGGCTGGCCGTGACCTGCCTCTTCGGCGTGATGACCTCCTACATCGGCAGCTGCGAGCTGATCATCGACGAGGTCTTCGGCTACGGCGACCTGTTCCCCGTGATCTTCGGCCTGCTCGCCCTCACGCTCGGGCTCGGCTCGATGCTGAACGCCGCCCTGGTGACCCGCTTCGGCCTCCACCGCCTGCTGCGCACCGGGGCGGTCTACACCGTCGCTACCGCCTCGCTGCTCGCTGTCGTCGCCCTGGCCACGGGGGGCGAGCCCCCCTTCTGGCTCTTCTGCGTGCTCGTGGCCGTGATGCTGCCAGGCATCGCCATGCTCATCCCCAACAGCAACACGGCGGCCATGGCCCCGGTGGCCCACGTGGCCGGGATGGCCGCCGCGCTGCTGGGCACGGTGTCCACGGGCGGGGGCGCCCTGCTCGGCGCGGTGGTCGACAGCGCGTTCGACGGCTCCATCACCCCCTTCGCCCTGGGGGCGCTGGCCTTCGCCTCGCTGGCCGCGGCGAGCATCATCGTGCTCGGCCGGCCCGTCGGCAGCCCGAGCGCCCTGCGCTGAACCCCAGGGGTACGGTGGCGGCGCGGTGCACGTCGGCGGCGCGGTACAGGTCGGCGCAGCGAGCCGGGAGGAGCAGCCGGATGGAAGACCTCGTCAGGGCTACCGAGCCGGTCGTGGGCTACGTGCCGGCGCCGGAGGGCACCAACCCGCCCCTCGACTCCCCTGGCTATCGCAGCACGGCCCTGCGGGCCCCGCACCGTCCTGCGCTGCCCGTCCCCACCAGCCTCACCGAGACCACCGGGCCGGTGTTCGGCCTCGAGCGGCTCGGGCCCAACGACCACGACCTCACCCGCCAGCACGAGGGTGAGGCCGTCGGCCAGCGCATCATCGTCGCCGGCCGGGTGCTCGACGGGAACGGCCGCGCCGTGCCCGAGGCCCTGGTCGAGATCTGGCAGGCCAACGCCTCGGGCCGCTACCGCCACGACCAGGACGGCTGGCGGGGCAGCCTCGACCCGAACTTCACGGGCGCAGGCCGGGTGCTCACCGACGCCGAGGGCCGCTACCGCTTCGTGTCCGTCAAGCCCGGCGCCTACCCGTGGAAGAACCACCACAACGCCTGGCGCCCGGCGCACATCCACTTCTCGCTCTTCGGGCAGGCCTTCGCCCAGCGCCTCGTGACCCAGATGTACTTCCCCGACGACCCGTTGTTCTCCCAGGACCCGATCTTCAACGCCGTCCCCGACCCTGTGGCCCGCCAGCGCCTGGTGGCCGACTACGACCACGACCTCACCGAAGCGGAGTGGGCGCTCGGCTTCCGCTTCGACCTGGTGCTACGGGGCCGGGCGCGGACCCCCTTCGAGGACGAAGGGGGCCACGGCCTTGGCTGAGGACGCTGGTCCTGGCGCTGTCGTTGCCCCGGGCGGCCGTGCGGGCGCGGCCCTGGCCGGCCTCACGCCGTCCCAGACCGTCGGCCCCTTCCTGCACCTGGCCCTGGCGTGGCCGCACGGCCATGAGCTGGTGGCCGAGGGCACCCCCGGCGCGGTCTGGTTGCGGGGCCGGGTGCTCGACGGGGCGGGCGGGCCCCTCGCCGACGCGCTGGTGGAGACGTGGCAGGCCGACGCCGGGGGCCGGTACGGGACGACGTGGGGCTTCGGGCGCTGTCCCACCGACGAGGCCGGGCGGTGGGCCGTGCGGACGGTGAAGCCCGGGCGGGTAGC
>WHTX01000020.1 GCA_009377505.1 Acidimicrobiia bacterium | reverse complement strand
GCGGAGCGGGGCGCCCGAGCGGCGGGGAGCGGGAGGGCACAGAGCACGGTGGCGTTGGCGCTGGTGGCGGGCCTAGCCGAACCGCGGTTCACCTCCATCCACAACGCGATTGGTAGCATGTGGACAACGGCGTTGCGGTCCGTAGCGCCGTTGACACGATGGACGCCCCCGGTGGCGCCGCCGCAGGATGGCTTCCCTGCCCCCGGTCCATCGCTGTCGAAGGTGCCGTTCGCTCGAGGTGGCATGCGAGCGGCCCGAAGCGAACAGCTCCTACGACAACCGAGAAGGACCTCTTGAGCAACTCCGGATTCGCAACCCTCGGGGTTTCGGCCGACCTGTGCGCGGCCCTGGCCGAGCGAGGGATCACGCAGCCGTTCCCCATCCAAGAGCTCGCCATCGCCGACGGTCTCGCCGGCCGCGACGTCTGCGGCAAGGCCAAGACGGGCTCGGGAAAGACGCTCGCGTTCGGCATCCCCGTCATCGAACGCCTCGCCACCGCCCAGCCCCGGCACCCCCTCGCCTTGGCCCTCGTGCCCACGCGGGAGCTGGCCCTGCAAGTCCACGACGAGCTGGTGCCCCTGGCCAAGTCCCGCGGCCGGGTGCTGCACGCCGTCTACGGCGGTGCCCGCATGGACCTGCAGATCAAGGCCCTCCACCGTGGCGTCGACTTCGTGGTGGGCACGCCGGGACGCATCATCGACCTGATCCGCCAGGGCGAGCTGTCCGTCGCTGACGTCGACCTCCTCGTCATCGACGAGGCCGACCGCATGGCCGACATGGGGTTCATGCCCCAGGTCGAGTGGATCCTGCGCCACGTCGAGGGCCGGCCGCAGACGCTGCTGTTCTCCGCCACGCTCGACGGGGCCGTCGGCTCCCTGGTGCGCCGTTACCAGCGCGACCCCGTGCACCACGAGGTGGCCTCGCGCCAGGTGACCGTCGACGAGATGGCCCACCGCTTCCTCACCGTGCACGAGCTCGACAAGGTCAAGGTCGTCGCCTCCATCTCCGCGCCGCTGTCCCGCACGCTCGTGTTCGTGAACACCAAGCGCGGCGCCGACCGGCTGGCCGGCTCGCTCGACCGCATCGGCGTCTCCGCGGCGGCCATCCACGGCGACCTGCGCCAGAACATTCGGGAGAAGGCGCTGAAGGACTTCGCTGGCGGCAAGCTCTCCGTGCTCGTGGCCACCGACGTCGCCGCCCGGGGCATCCACGTCGACGGGGTCGACGCCGTCGTGCACTACGACCTGCCCGAGGACCACAAGGCCTACCTGCACCGCTCGGGCCGCACGGCGCGGGCGGGCGAGACGGGCATGGCCGTGAGCCTCGTACTGTGGAACCAGGAGCTCGAGGTCCGCCGCCTCCAGAACCGCCTGGGCCTGCGCCAGCCCATCGTCGAGATGTTCTCGAACGACCCCCGCCTCGCCGACCTCGCTGGCTGGGACCCGACGGACGAGACCTCCCCGGTGAGCGCCTCAGCCTGACGGCCGACCCCCGGCCCTCACCAGGGACGAGGTCGTAGGACACCTCTGGCTAACCTCCGGGCGTGGACGTCGCCGCCCTCGCCGCTCGGTTGGACCACACCCTGCTCGACCCTCTCGCTGCGGCGTCGGGGGTCGAGCAGCTCTGTCTCGAGGCTGTGGAGTGGCAGATCGGCCACGCCCTGTTGCGGGGGCTCGCCGGCTCGTGAGTGCGCCGAGGACGGACTGGAACCCGATCCTACGAGGCCAGTTCGAAGAGCCCTACTGGAAGGACCTCCAGGCCTTCGTCGCCGCCGAGCGCGGGCAGCGTGACGTCTTCCCCGCCCGGGACGCCGTCTTCGCCGCCCTCCACCTCACCCCTTACGCCGAGGTCAAGGTGCTGGTCCTCGGCCAGGACCCCTACCACGGGCCGGGCCAGGCGCACGGGCTGTGCTTCTCCGTGCCACCCGACGTGGCCCCGCCTCCCTCGCTCGTGAACATCTTCAAGGAGCTGGAGCAGGACCTGGGCTGCCCGCCCCCCGGCCACGGGTGCCTCGAGGCCTGGGCCCGTCAGGGCGTGCTCCTGCTCAACGCCGTGCTCACCGTCCGGGCGCGCCAGGCGGCCTCGCACCAGGGGAGGGGCTGGGAGCGGTTCACCGACACCGTGATCGAGGCGGTGAACGCCAAGTCAGACCGGGTGGTGTTCGTCCTCTGGGGCGCGTACGCCCGCAAGAAGAAGCGGCTGGTCGACCAGTCGCGTCACGTGGTCATCGAGTCGGCCCACCCGTCGCCGCTCTCCGCGGCCAACGGCTTCTTCGGCAGCCGGCCCTTCTCCCGGGCCAACGCCGCCCTCGACGCCGCCGGGCGGGGCCCCGTGGACTGGTGCTGCCTCCACGACGTGTAGGCGCTGGTCGGGGCCGGTCAGGGGCACTCGGTGGGGAAGGGTGACCACGGCCCGGCCGGGCATGAGGACTCGGCCGTCCGGCGCCTCCTCCCACACCTCGAGGCTGACCTCGTCGCCCTCGACGGCGGTCACGTGGCCACGAAAGGTCAGGTCCTGTTCGGGCAGGGCTGCGGCGTCGCCCGGCCAGGCGAACCGCGAAGGATCTTGCACGCCACGGTGCAGGAACCTTCGCGCATGCCGTGACCTTGCGCCTTGGCCCGGGCCGTTGGCGGAGCTGGGCGGCTGCCCGCCGGGCCGGCTCGCTCTTGGAGGTGGGCCGGGCCAGTTCGATGCCGTGGCGGGCGAGGCCGGCGTCGAGCTCGACGGACCAGAAACCCTTGTCCGCCAGCGACGCGTGAGTCGGCCAGCCGCACCTCGTCCGCCCACGCGTCGCTGCCCGCCCCTGCGCTCTCACCAGCGCGGCCAGCTAGGCGGCGGACTTCAACACCCGCTTGTCGTACCCTCCTGACCAGACACGTACGAGAACATGAAGGTGGGCGCCCTACCCGGTTTACAAGGCGTCCACGGTCGAACGGCCCGAGCAACGCCGGACCCTCACCCCAGGGACCCTTTGGAACAGGTCTAGTGGAGGAGGCCGAAGGCGAACGCCCACAGCAGGCCGGTTAGGGAGAGGCCGTCGGGCATCTCGCCCCGTGCGATCAGCTCGCGGACCTCGGCGACGGGCACCCATGCGATCCGCTCCGACTCGGCCACGTCGACCGGCTCGCCCACCTCGGTCGCGCCCTCGGACAGGAACAGGGCGAAGGCGCCGTCGGACAGGCCGTGGGCGTAGTGGTACGTGGTGAGGTGGCGCAGGGGGCCGGGCGCCCAGCCCGTCTCCTCGACGGTCTCGCGCCGAGCTGCCTCGTCGAGCGACTCGCCCGCCTCGGCCCGCCCTGCCGGCAGCTCCCAGCCCCAGGTGTCGGTGATGAAGCGGTGCCGGTACAGCAGCAGTACCGCGCCGTCGCGGTGCAGGATCGTGCCAACGGCGGGGAAGGGCATGCGCACCACGTGGTGCTCGAAGCGCGGCCCGTCGGGGATCTCGATGTCGGTCAGGTGCAGGCCCACCCACGGTGACGTGTAGATGACCCGCTCACCGTGCACCGTCCAGCGCATAGGGCGCGAGCGTAGGGCGGCCGGTGGGGACGGCCGGGTACCGTTCCCGCCGTGGGGCACCCGGACCGCTCGGTCGGCGCGTGGCTGACAGCCCTGGCCGGGTGGGCGACGGCACAGGGCCTACCGGCGGCCGAGGTGGTCCGCGCCTTGGCGGCGGCCCTCGTCGCCCGCGGCGACGCACCTTCGGCCCTGGTCACGGCGCTCGACGAGCGACTCGCGGTACCCCTCGGCGACGCTGGTGGCCGGGGCGCCCGCCGGGCGCCACCCGTGGAGGCGCCGGTCAGCCCCGTCCCCCTCCCCGGGCCAGTCGGCGCGACGGGCGTCGGGCCGGCCCTGCTCGGCCAGGCCTACGAGGCCGTGCTCGCGGGCCGGGAGCGGCGGGTGCGGGGGGCCTTCTTCACCCCGCCCGACGTCGCTCGCCGGCTCGTCGGCCTGGTGCTCGGGGCGGAGCCCTCGGGCCGAGCGGCCCTTCCCGGGGGCCCGGTGGCGGGCCCGGTGGTCGACCCGGCGGTCGGCGGGGGGGCCTTCCTCCTCGCTGCCGCCGCGGCGCTCCACGAGGGCGGGGCCCGTGCTGCGGACGTCCTCGGCCTGCTCCATGGCGCCGACATCGACCCCGTCGCCGTGGCCGTGGCCGACGTGTCCCTGCGCTGGTGGGCGGAGCGCCACAGCGGGTCCTGGCACGAGGGCCGACTGGGCCTCACCGTGGCCGACGCCCTGGCCGAGGACGCCGCCTGGCCGCCGGGAGGCGCGGCGGTCGTGGTGGGCAACCCGCCCTTCCTCGGCCAGCTCGCCCGGGACACGACGCGACGCCGCACCGAGGCCGCCGAGCTGGCCGCCCGCCACGGGCGCGCCGTGCATGGCTACGTCGACACCTCGGCGCTCTTCCTCCTCGCCGCGCTCGGAGCGGCGCGGCCCGGGGCGCGGGTCGTGCTCGTCCAGCCGGAGTCGGTGCTGGTCGCCGAGCACGCCGGGAGGGTGCTCGCCCAGGTGGCCGCCGCCGCCTGCCTCGAGGGTGTCTGGCTCGGCGGGGCAGGCCTCTTCCCCGCCGACGTGCGGGTCTGCGCGCCGGTGCTCACGGTCAGCGCGGGCCAAGCGCCGGTCGTGCGCACGTGGCTGGGGCGCGCCGCCGAGCCGGGGCCAGGGGTCGACGCCGCCCGGGTGATGAGGCGGGCCACCTGGTCGGCCGTCACCGCCGGTGCCCGTGGTGTCCCCCTCTGCAGCCCACGGGCGGCAGGGCGCGTGGGCGACCTCGCCACGGCCACGGCAGGGTTCCGCGACCAGTACTACGGCCTCGCCCCCTGGGTGCAGGAGGCGGGCGAGGGCCTGTCGGCGACCTGGCCCCGGCTCGTCACCGTCGGGATGATCGACCCCGTGGTCGTGCGCTTCGGCGCCGGTCCGGTGCGCTTCGCCCGCGCCCGTTGGCAGGCGCCGGTCCTCGACCTGGGCGGGCTCGATGGGAGCGACCCCACGCTCGCTGCGTGGGTGCACGCCCGGCTCGTCCCCAAGCTCGTCGTCGCCACGCAGTCCTCGGTACTGGAGGCGGCGGTGGACGTCGCCGGCCGCTGGGTGCCCTCCGTGCCGTGCGTGGCCGTCGAGGCCGAGCCGGCCGACCTGTGGCACCTCGCCGCCGTGCTCAACTCGGCCGTGGCCACCGCCTGGGCGCTCGAGCGCTTCGGTGGGGCCGGTCTCTCCGCCGGGGCGGTGAAGCTGTCGGCCCGCCAGGTGCTCGAGGTGCCCCTGCCCGCCGATCGGGGGGCGTGGGACGACGCCGCGGCCGCGTTGCGCGACGCCCCCGACTCGATCGGATCGCTGATCGGCGCAAATCGGACGATGTTGCGCGCGTATGGGCTGGTGGGAGCGGAAGACCTGCTCAGGTGGTGGACATCGCGCCTGCCGAGGCACCTGCTCGTCGCGAGCGGCGAATTCTTGCTGCCCGACGCGTAATCACCCGCCGCTGTCGTCGTTGTACGAGGCGTGAAGGGCAAGGGAGGCGAGACGATGAGGACGGAGCTGGCGGTTGTCCCGATGGAATCCTCCGTCGACAGCGTCGGGGTACTCAAGCAGCGGGCGGACAGCCTGCGGCGCATGGCCGGTTCGATGAACGAGCTGGTCGCTCAGGCCTACCGGCGGCGAGCCGCCGAGCTCGAGCTGCAGGCCTGGCTGACGGAGCTGGGCACCGGCAAGGCGCACGGCCCGGTAGCTGCCTGACCAGGCGGTCCTCTCGCAGCGGTAGCCCAGGCGGGGCGACCAGCTGCGAGGGCGGGTAGGGCACCCGGCGGGGGTGCCTGATCGGGAGGCGGGCCACCTCGGCGGGAGGTGGATGGCGGGAAAGGGGCACCGGGGCGGACCGGTGCTCCGGCGGATCTCCGAGGGGCGACCCTCATGGCGGCACCCCGGGCGGCGGTCCGGGGTGCTCGCCGCCGGCAGCGGTCAACGGCGACCGGTGCCCGGCGAGCCCTCCCGAGAGCTCAGGCTCCGGGAGAACGCCGCAGCGTGCGGGCCTCGGCGGGCCCCGCTGCGGCGGCGCACCGCGCACGCCCCATGGCGGTGGAGGCGGAGCGGTGCACGAGCGCGGTGGGGCCGGCCACGAGCCGGCCCCACCGGCGTCTCGGCCAACGCCCGCTGCCAGCTGCCGTCCCCCCGCTGACCCTCTCCGCCCCTGCTACTCAGGTCGACTGGGTGCGCCCCCGGGCCAGGATCCCCTCACGGCGGCCGGCCACCTCCGAGGTCACGTCGCGGCCGCGGAGCCAGGCGCGGCCCATCCGTGCCTCCGCCTGCCAGCCCTCGGCGATGGTCGTGTCGGCCACGGCACGGTAGGTGGCGAGCACCTGGCGCACGCCGGGCTGGTCGTTGCCGATGATGTCGAGCGCCAGGCCCCTGGCCGTGGGGATGAGCTGCTCGTGGGCTACGACGTGGTTGACCAGGCCCAGCCGATGGGCCTCCGCCGCGTCGAGGAAGTTGCCGGTCGTGCTCATCTCCTGAGCCTTGCGCAGGCCGACGGCCTGGGGCAGCAGGACGGTCAGGCCCCAGCCGGGCATGACCCCGACCCGGGCGTGGGTGTCGGCGAAGCGCGCCCGCTCCGAGGCGACGAGGAAGTCGCAGCACAGGGCGAGCTCGAACCCGCCGGTGACGCTGACGCCGTTGACGGCGCCGATGACCGGCTTGCCGAGCTGGCCCCAGGGGCCGCGGCGTAGTCCCTGGCCGTCGGCGCGGTCGCGGTTGGGCGCACCGGCGCCGAGGTTCCCCCCCGTCGAGCCCAGCTCCTTGAGGTCGAGGCCGGCGCAGAAGGCCGGGTCGGCCCCGGTCAGGATGATGACGTCGACGCCGTCGTCCCCGTCGAGGGCGGCCATGGCCTCGGGGAGCCGTGTGAGCACCTCGGAGGAGAGCGCGTTGCGGGCTTCGGGCCGGTTGAGGGTGACGGTGCCGATCCGTTCGGCGACGTCGACGAGCACGGGGTCAGCGGTCGTGGTCACGGGTTCTCCGCTCTCGGCCGGAGGCCGGTCAGGGGGTGGCCTCCTCCTCGTCGGGAGGGAGGAAGTCGAGTTGCAGGTCGGCCAAGCGCACGAGGGTCGAGGCGATCCAGCCGCCGAGGGCACCGTAGTGGTCGTCGAGCAGGCCCGGGTCGGCCAGGGAGGCGTCGTCGAGCTCGTACTCGCCGTGGTAGCTGACCTCCACGGCGTGCTCTGCGCTCGACAGGTCGTCCTCGTAGCCCGACTCGACGCGGGGCCCGTGCCGCTCGAGCTCGGTGCCCCCGACCGCGGCCGACGTGGGGGGCAGCGCCGTCGACACCGTGTGCACGTCGGGCGGGCTCGAGAGCCGCTGCACCCTGAACACGACCTCGAGACCGATGCGCGGGGCGTCGGTGGGGGCGTCGCCGAGCCGCCACGAGCGGTAGGCGGACTGCGACCACACCGACCAGTCCAGGGTCAGGTCGGCCTGGACCCGGGGCGGGTTGCCCTCGCCGGGCAGGCTGTAGGTGGTCTGCCAGCTCAGGTCACCGCCCAGCATGTCGACCTGGAGGCGCTCCTCCACCGCCTGGGGTTCGAGCAGGGCGCCCTCGAGCACGTCACGGAGCGCGGCGATGGCGTCGGTGAAGACGTGGTCGATCACCGCGTACCCGTCTCGTCGCCGTCCTCGACGGCCGCGCCGTTCCCGTCACCCGCCTCACCGGCTTCGGGCCCGCCCGGGGAGGGCGTGGACTCGTTCGTGGCCGTGGCCGTGGCAGCGGCCGTGGCCTCGAGGAGGATCAGCTGCCGCACGAGAGCCGACCGGGACGTCCCCACCGCGGCGGCGAGCTCGTCGAGCTGGCCCAGCTCTCCGGGGGTCAGGTCCATCACGAAGGGCGTCGGCGTCGAGCTGCGCCGGCGCCGGAAGCGGGCGCGCTCACCGTTGCCCTGCCCCTCCCGGAGCGGGCTGTCCCAGCGGTCCAGGGCCTCGAGGATCACCTCCACTTTCCAGGACCGGCGGGCCTGGGCGAGCCCGGCGAGCTGCTCGGAGGCCTCGAGCGTGAGCGAGACGCAGATCCGCTTGCGGCCCGGCCGCCCACTGCCTCCCTTGCGGCCGCTGCGCCCGCCGCCCGAGCGAGCGCCTCGTGAGCCGCGTCCCGGCGGTGCCGCGGGCGGCGCGGGGCCCTCTCCGCTCCCTGGTGCCCCGCTGGCCTGGGCGTCGCCGCCCGGCGGAGCCTCGGGGACGGCCCGGTCGGGAGCCGGCGCCACCACCGCCGGTGAGACGGCCGGAGGAGGCGGGGGGGCCGGGAGGCCACCGGGGTCGGCGAAACCCGACAGGTCGCGCTTGAGGCTCACTGGCGCTGATGCTACCGGTAGTGCCGGAGGGCCAAGGTCGTCATGTGGCGCACGGGCGAGTGGGCGCCACACCCCGCCGCCTCGAGGTCGCCCTTCCCCGCGTGGCGGTACGACCGCTCACGGGGTGGCCCGCGAGGGGGCGGCGTAGCATGGCCCGTCTGGTCTCACCTTCGCCCGAGGCACCCGAGGAAGCGAACCCACCATGATCGACACCGCGACGCTGCGCGAAGAGGTGGAGGGTTGGCTGGCTCAGGACCCGGACGCCGAGACCCACGCCGAGCTGAGCTCCCTGCGGGCGGCGGGCGACTGGGAAGCCCTGGCCGAGCGCTTCTCAGGCCGGCTGCAGTTCGGCACGGCCGGCCTGCGGGCCGAGCTCGGCGGGGGGCCGATGCGCATGAACCGCCTCGTCGTGCGCCAGGCCGCCGCCGGTCTCGTGGCCTACGTGGCCGAGCGCGCCCCGCGTGGTCGTCGCCCGTTGCTGGTGGTGGGCTACGACGCGCGACGGCGCTCGGACGTCTTCGCGGCGGACACCGCCGCCGTCGCCGCGGCCCGGGGGGTGGAGGTGCGGGTCCTCGAGGGCCCGTTGCCCACCCCGGTCCTCGCCTTCGCCGTCCGCCACCTCGGCGCCGACGCCGGGGTGATGGTGACGGCGAGCCACAACCCGCCCCGGGACAACGGCTACAAGGTGTACCTCGGAGACGGGGCCCAGATCGTGCCGCCCCACGACGAGCGCATCGCTGCGGAGATCGCCCGAGCGGGCCGGGCGCCGGTCGAGGTGCTGGACGACCCGTGGAGCTCGCCGCTCGTGGCCACCGTCGGTGGCGAGCTGGTCGACGCCTACCTGGAGGCGATCGTGGCCCAGAGCGTCCGCCCCCGGGCCCGGGCGGTCGCCGTGGCCTTCACGGCGTTGCACGGGGTGGGCGCAGAGACCATGCTGGCGGCCTTCCGACGGGCGGGGTTCGCCCCGCCGGTGGTCGTCGAGGACCAGTCCCGTCCCGACCCGGCGTTCCCCGGCTTGCCCTTCCCGAACCCCGAGGAGCCCGGCGTCCTCGACCGTCTGCTCGACGTGGCCGAGGGCGCTGGTGCGCAGGTCGCGCTGGCCAACGACCCTGACGCCGACCGGCTCGGGGTGGCCGTGCCCGGCCCCGGTGGCTGGCGGGTGCTCACCGGGGACGAGGTCGGCGCGCTGCTCGCCGACCACCTCCTCCGCCATACGAGCGGCGACGACCGGCTCGTCGTCTCCACGGTGGCCTGCTCGCGCCTCGTAGAGCGCATGTCGGAGGCGGCCGGCGTGCGCGCTGCCCGGACGCTCACCGGCTTCAAGTGGATCGTCCGTCCCGCCCTCGAGCACCCGGAGTGGCGCTTCCTCTTCGGCTACGAGGAGGCCCTCGGCTACTGTGTCGGCCCAGTCGTACGAGACAAGGACGGCATCTCCGCCGCGCTCCTCGTGGCCGAGGTGGTGGCCGACCTGGCCGGGGCGGGCTCGAGCCCGGCAGAGCGCCTGGCCGAGCTGGCCGGCGAGCACGGCCTCCACGCCACCGCGCAGTGGTCTGTCCGGTTCGGGGACCGTGCTTCGGGCATGGCGGGGACCTCGGCGTTGATGGCGCGGTTGCGCGTCGACCCGCCGGGCGCGCTGGCGGGGGTGGCCGTGGACAGGGTGTGCGACCTCGCCAAGGGCCTCGATGGGCTGGCCCCCAGCGACGTCCTGGTCTGGGAGCTGGGCGACGGCTCCCGGTTGGTGGTACGGCCGAGTGGCACCGAGCCCAAGCTCAAGGTCTACGCCGAGGTGGTGCGCCTGGTGCCGCCCGAGGCCGCCGGCGGCCACGAGGAGGCCGAGCGGGAGGCCCGGGCGCGGCTGGGCGAGCTGCGCGACGCCCTGCGGCCCCTGTTGGCCACGGGTGGCGGCCGGCTCTGAAGCGCCGACCAAAGCGTCGCGTGCTCGTCGGGCGAGAACGCCCCGAAGGCGAGCGACGGCGGCCATGAGGCGAGCGGCTACCCGGTGCCGTGCTCGCCCGTCTCGTCGTTGGTGGCTGTGCCGGCGGCATCCTCGGCGGCGCCCGAGGGCCGGGGCGGGCCCGGCGGCACGAACAGCGACATCAGCTTGACGAAGGTGTCCTGGGTGGCCCGCACCTGCTCGCCCAGGGTGGCGAGCCGGCTGACCGTTCGCTCCATGGACTCGAGCTCGCGGGCCATGGCCTGGAGCTGCTCCCGCTGGGCGGCGAGCTCACGTTGCACCGCTTCGAGCTGCTCGGCCGGCGGGGTGAAGCTCCGCAGCAGCTCCCGGGCGGTGCGGAGCCGTTCGGGCGGCAGGAAGAGCTGGGTGAACATCTGCTGCACGGCCTGGCGCTGCTCGAGGGCCAGGGAAGAGCGACAGCATCTGCTGCAGCGCACGGAGTTGGTCCGCCGGAGGGGTGAGCCCGCGCAGCAGCTCCTCGATGCCCGGCCCCTGAGGCCCCTCAGCGCTCATTCCCCACCCCCGCTCTGTCGGCTCGGTCTCGCTCACCACTGTCGCGCTGATCGCCCCGCCCGGCGGGCCGCCCCGACGAGCCGGCCGGCGAGCATGCCCGCCCAGAAGGCCACCACCCCGGGCGAGGTGAGGCCGTCGGCGACACCGCGCTCGGCGAGGTGGGCCCCGCTCCAGTCCGGAGGCGCCCCCTCGACCAGGGCAGCCAGCAGTGCGGCCAGGCCCCTGACCAGGACGGCAGGTGGTCGGGCGAGCCAAGCGGGCAACTGGCTGACCAGCTCGAGCGAGCTCGAATGAAGGATTGGGGCTGGAGACCGCCGCGCCGTTGACGGCGAAGACGGCGCCGTGGCCAGCCTCCGCCGGCCGGGGCCCGCCGGCCCTCTGGTGGGCATGGGGCGCCACGGTACGAGCAGGTGGGCCCGGGGGGCAGGGGCCGACCGGGGGCCGGGCAACCCGTCGACGCCCTCGCCACCCGGGCGCGTGACCCTCGTCACAACTTGCTGCTATGGTTGGCGCACTGACAGGGGGAAGCAGGATGAGCGTTCGCTCTCCGCAGTGCCCTCCTTGTGCGGCCTGGCTGCGCTCGCGAGGGACGAGGTGATCTCGGCATGAGCGCCGACGCGCCAAGTCTCCTGGCTGTCGAGGAGGTAGACGTCCAATTCGGCGGCGTCAGGGCCGTCGATGACGTCTCCTTCGAAGTGCCGCAGGGCCAGATTGTTTCCGTCATCGGCCCCAACGGCGCCGGCAAGACGACCCTTCTCAACACTATCAGCGGCGTGTACCGCCCACGTCGAGGCCGTGTGCTCTTCGGCGGCCGTACCATCAGCCGGCTCAAGCCCCATCGCATCGCCCGCCTGGGCATATCGCGGACGTTCCAGAACATCGCCCTCTTCCCGGGCATGACGGTGCTCGACAACATCATGTTGGGCCGCCACGTGAAGATGCGGAGCAATGTCTTCACCTCGGCCCTGTACTGGGGCCGGGCGCAGCGGGACGAGGTCCGCCAGCGTGAGGCCGCCGAGGAGATCATCGACTTCCTCGAGATCCCTGGGATTCGAAGGGCGCCGGTGAGCGCGCTTCCCTACGGCCTCCAGAAGCGTGTCGAGCTCGGCCGGGCCCTCGCCCTCGATCCCAATCTGCTCCTCCTCGACGAGCCCATGACGGGCATGAACGTCGACGAGAAGGAGGACATGGCTCGCTTCATCCTGGACGCGAGCGAGGAGAAGGGCATCACCATCGTGCTCATCGAGCACGACATGGGCGTGGTCATGGACATCTCCGACCACGTCGTCGTGCTCGATCACGGCAAGAAGATCAGTGAAGGCCCGCCCGACGTCGTGCGGGAGGACCGGGCGGTCATCACCGCCTATCTCGGGGAGAACCTGACCACCAGGGGGTAGCCCGTGGGCACCGTTCCCAAGATCCTGCTGGAGAACGCCCGGCGCTACGGGGACGCGAGCGTCGCCATGCGGGAGAAGGCGTTCGGCATCTGGCAGGACGTCACCTGGGCCCGCCAGGCGTCGGAGGTGCGCTCGTTCGCCATGGGGCTGGCGAGCCTCGGGTTCGGCCGGGGCGACAAGCTGGCGGTCATCGGTGACAATCGGCCGCGCCTCTACCAGGGGTTCATGGCCGCCCAATGCGTCGGGGGGGTCCCTGTCGCCCTCTACCAGGACGCCATCGCCGAGGAGGTCCGCTACGCGGTCGCCCACTCCGAGGCCACGATCGTGCTGGCGGAGGACCAGGAGCAGGTCGACAAGCTGCTCGCCCTCATGCCCCAGCTGCCCTGTCTCCGGCACGTCGTCTACGGCGACCCCAAGGGCATGCGCGCCTACGACGACCCGATGCTCGTCAGCTTCGACGACGTGCAGGAGCGGGGCCGGCGCTTCGACGCCGAGCACCCGGGGTTCTTCGAGGTGCAGGTGGAGGCGGGCGAGCCCGACGACGTGAGCGTCATCTGCTACACCGCGGGCACCACCGGCACGCCCAAGGCCGTGCTCCTGTCCTACCGCAACCTCTTCGCCGCCGGGGACAGCCTCCTCGCCCGGGAACCGTGGCGAGAGGGGGAGGAGGAGACGCTCGCCTACCTCCCCCTCGCCTGGGTCGGCGAGGCGTTCGTGTCCGTGTTCATGGCCGTGCGCCACGGCATGACGGTGAACATCCCCGAGTCGCCCGAGACCGTCCAGCGCGACCTGCGCGAGCTCGGGCCCACGGTGTTCTTCGCCCCGCCCCGCATCTGGGAGAACATGCTCCGTGACGTGCAGGTCCGCATCGAGGACACGACGCGGCTGAAGCGCTGGCTGTACCGCCGGGCGATGCGGGCGGCCCTCGACATCGAGTCGTTGCGCATGGAACGCGAGGCGGTCTCCTTCGGGCGCCGGCTGCAGCACCGGATCCACGAGGTGCTCGTCTACGGCCCGCTGCGGGACCAGCTGGGCCTGCGACGCGTCCGCCACGCCTACGCCGGCGGTGCGGCGATGGGCCCCGACACGCTCCGCAACTTCCGGGGCATCGGCGTGAACCTGAAGCAGTACTACGGGCTCACCGAGTGCTCGGCCCTGGCCGTCGTCCAGCCCGACACCGACGCCCGTGCCGACTCGGTGGGCACGCCCCTGCCCGGCGTCGAGGTGCGCATCGCGGAGGGCGGCGAGGTGCTGTTGCGCTCGGGGGGCGTGTTCCAGGGCTACTACAAGGACCCGGCGGCCACCGCGGAAGCCCTCGTCGACGACGGCTGGCTCCGGACGGGCGACACCGGCTACCTGGACGAAGACGGCCACCTCGTCATCGTCGACCGGGCCGACGACATCTCCCACCTGCGCGACGGCACCGACTTCGCGCCGGCGCCCATCGAGAACAAGCTCAAGTTCAGCCCCTACATCCGTGAGGTGGTGGCCATCGGGGCCGGACGGCCCTACGTGACGGCGATGGTCAACTTCGACCTGGGCAGCGTGGGCCGGTGGGCGGCGCGTCGGGAGCTCAACTTCACGAGCTACAGCGACCTCGCCCGCATGGGCGTCGTCTACGACCTGCTCGAGGGAGAGGTGCGAAAGGTGAACGAGGGCCTGCCCGAGCAGCTCGCCATCAAGAAGTTCCTCCTGCTCCACAAGGAGCTGGACCCCGACGACGAGGAGGTCACGCGGGCCCGCTCGCTGCGGCGATGGGTCATCGGCGAACGCTACGCGCCGTTGGTCCGGGCCCTGTACGAGGAAGGCGAGACGGCCCTGGTCTCGAGCGAGGTCACCCATGAGGACGGGCGGCGCGGGCGCACCGAGGCGAAGGTGCACGTCCGCCAGGTGGAGTCGGTACCCGTCACCGAAGCTGCCGTGGTCGGGGGTGCCGGGTGACCTTCTTCTTCTCCCTCCTCGTCAACGGCCTGATGATCGGCGCGATCTACGCACTGGTGGCCCTCGGCTTCGTGCTCGTCTTCAAGGCCACCGGGGTGATCAACTTCGCCCAGGGCGAGCTCGTCATGCTCGGCGGGTACATCGGCGTCGTCATCCTCGACTCCTACGGCGTAGCGCCGATCCTCGGCATCCCGGCGACGCTCATCGCCCTCATGTTTGTGGGCCTCCTCGTCGAGCGGACGGTCCTGCGGCCCATGATCGGCAGCGGCGTGCTCGGGATGATCATGGCCACGATCGGGCTGGCCTTCCTCCTGCGGGGCCTCGCGCCCATGCTGTTCGGGCCCTCGACGCGAAACCTCTCCCTGCCCGTGCCCTTCGGCGCGGTGCGGGTGTTCGACGTGAACCTGTCCTACATCACCATCGCCGGGGCAGGGGCCGCCCTGGCCATGCTGGTGGCGTTCACCTGGTTCTTCCAGCGCACCAGGACGGGCGTGGCCCTGCGGGCCGTCTCGGACGACCAGCAGGCGGCCGCCTCCGTGGGCATCAGCGTGCCGAGCGTGTTCGCCGTGGCCATGGCCATCGCGGGGATCGCCGCCGGGGCGGGCGGGCTCATCTGGGGCGGCCTCATCGGCGTCGACGCCTACCTCGCCCTCGTCGGGCTCCGAGTCTTCCCCGTCGTCATCCTCGGCGGCCTCGACTCGATCGGCGGCGCCATCGTCGGCGGTCTCGTCGTGGGGGCGGTGGAGAACGTCGCCGCTGGCTACATCGACCCGCTCGTGGGCGGCGGCACGAAGGACTTCATCCCCTACCTGCTGATGCTGGTGGTGCTCATGGTCAGGCCCTACGGGTTGTTCGGCCGGGAAGCCATCGAGAAGGTGTGACGCCGTGATCGTCCGAGAGTGCGGCATCTACAAGACCGACTACAAGGCCGACATGGCCCTCTACCCCTTGCCGTTCGCCCGTTGGGCGATGGCCGGGTTGGGCGTGGCGCTCGTGGCCCTGCCCTTCGTGCTGCCGGGCAAGTACGTGACGTGGGCGAGCCTGGTCGGCATCGCCATACCCGGCGCGGTGGGCCTGATGCTGCTCACCGGCTACGCCGGCCTGGTGTCACTGGGCCATGGCGCCTTCCTGGCCGTGGGCGCCTACACCGCGGCCATGCTCGCCACCAGGCACGGGATGCCCTTCTGGGTGTGCATCCTCGCCGGCGGCACGATGGCCGCGATCATCGGCCTCATCGTCGGCCTGCCCTCGGCACGGGTGAAGGGCATCTACCTCGCCATCGCCACGATCGCCGCCCAGTTCATCATCGAGTGGGCCATCAACCACATCGACTGGATCGCCGGCCGGGCCGAGCCCACCGTGGTGCTGCCCCCACCGTCCATCTTCGGGTGGGAGCTCATCAGCGACACCGCCAAGTACTACGTGATCCTGGTATTCGCTGTGCTCTCCGTGCTTGCCGGGCTCAACCTCGCCCGCAGCCGCATCGGGCGGGCGTTCGTCGCCATACGAGACCGCGAGGTCGCGGCGAACATCATGGGCGTCGACGTCTACCGCTACAAGCTGCTCGCCTTCGCCTTGAGCTCGTTCTTCGCCGGGATCGGCGGTGCGTTGTGGGCCTACTACCTCGGCATCGCCAACTACGAGATGTTCACCATCACCATCTCGATCGAGTACGTGGCCATGATCATCATCGGCGGGCTGGGCAGCATCATCGGCGCCACGTTCGGCGCCATCTTCGTCACCTTGCTGCCCTTCGTGCTCAGCGATGTCCTGCGGGCGTTGGAGGACACGCTCGGCATCGGCGACGTGCCCGGGCTCGTCGGCCAGCTCCGGCTCATCGTCTTCGGGCTGCTGATCATCGTGTTCCTCATCGCCGAGCCGGAAGGCCTCAACCGGATGTGGCGGAACATCAAGGACTACGTGCGAGTCTGGCCGTTCCGCTACTGAACCCGGCCGATCGACCGCGATCGGTCACCTCGAGCACACCGCAACGCACGGCACAGCGGCGGGAAGGCCCTTGGAGGAGGGCTCCGCACCACGAGCGACACAGGGAGAGAGCAGCGCAAGGGGGGACGTGACCACATGAAGCATCGAGGGAAGTTCAGGGCCATGGTGGTCCTCGCGGTGATGGCGCTCGCCGCCGCAGCGTGCGGGGGCGACGACGGCGACAGCGGGGAGGCCGCCGGCACCACGGCAGCGGGCCAGGGTGCGGCGACCACCGTGGCGGCGACGGGCACGCCCATCAAGGTCGGGATCATGTGCGACCAGACCGGCCCGACATCGCTCGTGGGCCTCGCCCTGTGCCCCGGCGCCACGGACTACATCGACCTCGTCAACAGCCAGGGCGGCGTCGACGGGCACCCGCTCGAGCCCATCTTCGTCGAGATGGCCTACGAGGTGCCCCGAGGGGTGGCCGCCTACCACGAGATGGTGAGCCAGGGCGCCGTCGCCATCGTCTGCTTCGGCACCCCGATCGCGCTGGCGCTGGTGGAAGCGTCGGCGCAGTCCCAGGTGCCGTGCCTGACGCCTGGTTTCGGGGTGGCCAGCGCGACCGACGGGGAGGAGTACCCGTACCAGTTCCCGCTGGCGGCCAGCTACGTGTCCCAGGGCGCAGCCGCGGTCGACTACGTGCTCGGGGAGTCCGAAGGTGACCCCAGCGAGCTGAAGGTCGCCTACATGTACTACGACAACGCCGCAGGCCAGGAGCCGATCGTCGCTCTCGAGTCGATGGCTGAGCAGCAGGGTTTCGAGCTGCGCACCTTCGCCGTGCCGCCGCCCGGGCTCGAGATGACGGCCCAGGTCACCGACATCGTCAGCCGCTACCAGCCCGACTGGCTCATCACCCACCTGTTCGGGCGGGCGCCGTCCGTGTCCATCACCACGCTGAAGCGGGCCGGCTTCCCGCTCGACCAGGTCGTCTCCCTCGTCTGGGGCTTCGCCGAGAACGACATCGAGGCGGCCGGAGGCTACGACTTCGCCGAGGGCTACCGCGGGCTGCAGTTCGCCGGTGTGGGCGACGGGCCTGTGCGCGAGGAGATCCGGGCGATGTACGAGGCGCGGGGCGAGGACGCGCCCGAGGAGATGGAGAGCAGCGTCTACTACAACCGGGGCGTGTACACCGCGGCCCTCATGGTCGAGGGCGTAAGGGCGTCCGTCGCCGCGGGCGTCGACCCGGTGACCGGCACGTCGGTGAAGGAGGCCCTCGAGTCCTTCGAGGACAAGGTGATCGGCAGCGAGGATCTGGCTCCGCCGCTCACGACCGGCCTGCGTGACCACGAGGGCGGTGGCTTCACCCGCGTCTACCAGGTCCAGGACGGCGGGTTCGAACCGCTCACCGACTGGTCGAACTCGCAGCGCCCGCTGGTGTTCGAGCTGCTGGGGATCCCGCCCTCGTGACCTCCGTCGCACCGGCCGAGGCTCAGCCGGCCGCATCCACCGACGTCCACCTGGCGCTCCACAACGTCCAGGTCGTCTACGACAACGTGATCCTGGCCGTGAAGGGGTTGTCCCTCGAGGTGCCCCGAGGAGACATCGTGACCCTCCTCGGGGCCAACGGCGCGGGCAAGTCGACCACGCTCAAGGCCATCTCGGGGCTCCTCCGCACGGAGAAGGGCGAGGTCACCAACGGCACCATCACGTTCGAGGGCCACCACCTCGAGCGCCAGGCGTCGGGCCGGTCGGTGCGACTCGGCATCTCCCAGGTGATGGAGGGCCGCCGCGTCTTCGCCCACCTCTCGGTGACGGACAACCTCGTCGCCGGCGCCCACACCCAGAAGGCCGCGGGCATCAAGGACGACATCGCCCGGGTGCTCGAGTACTTCCCCCACCTGGGCGAGCGGATGCGCACCAAGGCGGGGTACCTGTCCGGTGGCGAGCAGCAGATGCTCGCCATCGCGCGGGCGCTCATGGCCCACCCGCGGCTGTTGCTCCTCGACGAGCCGTCCCTCGGGCTCGCCCCGCTGGTCGTGGCGGAGATCTTCGAGATCGTCCGCCGGCTCAACGAGGACGAGGGGGTGACGATCCTGCTGGTGGAGCAGAACGCCAACCTGGCGCTCGAGCTCGCCAGCCACGGCTACGTGATGGAGGACGGGCGCGTGGTGCTCGACGGGCCCGCTGCCGTGCTCAAGGAGAACGACGACATCCGGGAGTTCTACTTGGGCATCTCGACCGCTGGTCGCAAGAGCTACCGCGACGTCAAGCACTACAAGCGCCGCAAACGCTGGCTGTCCTGACCGGGGCTGTCCTGGTCGGGGCTGGCCGGCCTGGTGCCGGCCAGCCCTCGGGCCCGGGCCGACCCACCCGCGAACCACGAGGGAGCCCATCCCTCGAGCACCGATGAGTTGGGCGTTGCACCGTCGTCGTCCCAACATGACGAAGCGGACCATGACCTTCACAGGCCTCTCGACGGTGGCGATCCCGGTCACGGACCAGGACCGGACCAAGGCGCTCCTCGAGACATTGGGCTTCGAGACCCGGTTCGACGCCGACCTCGGAGACGGCTTCCGCTGGGTCGAGTTGGCGCCGCCCGGAGCCGTTACCTCCATCGCCCTCGTCGCCACCGGCGACGGACTGCCGACCGGCATCGACACGGGCATCCGGTTGGTCACGCCCGACGCGCGGTCGGCCCGCGACGAGCTGCTCGCTCTCGGCCTGTCGGTCGGCGAGCTGCTCGACTGGGACACGGCGCCGCTGATGTTCAGCTTCTCCGACCCCGACGGCAACCGCCTCTACGTGTCCGAACCAGCCTGAACGGCTGGCCAGCGAGTCGGCTGGTCTGCGGGGATCGTCGGCCATCCGATCGCCAACGCCGTCGAGCATCTCGACAAGGGTTTTCGGGCTCTTGTGCTGGATCCGTGGGTCGGTCAGCCTGTCTGAGAGCCAGGTAGTGGTGGGCAGTAGCCGCCTCGGTCGAGGAGGCAGAGGGCGATGAGGTTGTCGGTGGAGCGGAACCCGTAGGCGAGGCGGGTCAGCAGCCGCAGCTTGGTGTTCGTGCTCTCGACGAGCGCGTTCGACAGGCCATGGGTGAGAGTCGCCTCGATCGCCGCCCGGTGCTTCACGACCCGTCGGGCGAGGTCGACGAAGGCGGGGATGCGACAGCGCCGGGCCCAGGAGAGCCAGGCGTCGAGCATGGCGATTGCCTCGGCCCCGCGGTGTTGGAACACGAGGCGGAACTGCTCCTTCAACAGGTAGGCCCGGTAGAGCCGGTTGTTGTGGCGGGCGATCCAGGCGAGCTTGCCGGCCTGTCGGCCGGTGAGGTTCTCGGGGTTCTTCCACAGGGCGTAGCGGCAGCCCTTCAGCTGCTTCGCCCTCCCGGCGAGACCGACCCGCCGGGCGGTGTTCCACGTCTCCCGGCGGACCACGAAGGACGCCTCCAGGGTGGCCTTGTCCCGCCCCGGGGCAGCCCAGATGAGGCGGCCGCTGTCGTGATCGACGACCACGGTCAGGTACCGGTGCCCGCGCTTGTGGCTGATCTCGTCGATCCCGATCCGGCGGAGCCCGTCGAAGGGGTCGGCGGCCTCGCGGGCGTCAGCGACGACCCGGCCGACGATGGTCCCCACGGTGCGCCACGCCACCCGCATCAGCTCCGTCACCGCCGTCTTCGAGCAGTGGGTGACGAGCCAAGCGACCTGGTCATCGAACGCCCGGGTGTGGCCGGCACCGTGCCGGGCCCATGGCACCTGGGCCACGACCACCCCGTGATCACGACAACGGACCCGAGGTGCCTCGGCCTCGACGTACGCCTTCACCACGCCGAGATCCAGTGCCCGCCACCGGCGTCGCCCCTCACCGTTGTCGTAGCGGCCTGAGCGAGCACCGCACCGGCCGCAACGCCGCTTCGTGGCCCTGCGGGGCCGGACCGACACCACCACCGCGTCCGGATCGTGAGCGAGGTGCGTAGGCTGACCGCCGTGGACGGGTGGCCGGCGGGCCATGGCGGTGGGCCGTGGCCCTCCTCGTGATGCCGTCACCGCGGGCGATCACGGCGGAGGATGGGCATGAATGCATGGGCGGCTCTGATCACAGCCTCGACCGCTATGCGACCTACGCCGTGGCGGCCTACTTGGCGACCGGGACTGACGCGTCGTCGTAGCGGAGCAAGCCGTTGATCTTGCTGATGAGCGCTTCGGCGTGATCGATCGCGTCGTCGTCGAGGTTCTGCAGCAGGGCCTTGTTGGCGCGGAGGTGCACCGCCGGCTCGTAGTGGGAGAAGCTGCCGTTGTTCAGACGTTCGGCTGCGAAGTGCTCTTCGAGCCGCTTGGCGATGCGCGGGTGCTTCGAGGTGATCGTCTTGGGCTTGATCGCAGCGATGCCGTAGGTAGCTGCGACGAGCGCGAGGTAGAACGCGTCGCCTGGTCCTGGCGCTGCCGCTCGCTCCGCTGTGTCGGCCCGACTGCCCCGGCCCGGCGCCCGAGCTGTACCCGACGACCCCCGGGGCCGGCGAGGGGGAGCTCGGGCGGACGGGCGGGGCCGTGGGCGACGAGGCCGGCGGAGCGGACGACGCAGGCGAGCCTCGGGGCGACCCCCGATGGGCGGCGCTGCGGGACCTGCACTTCGACTGAAAGCCGGGCCTACACGCAGAGAGGCGGCACGAGCTGGTTGTGTGACGTCGGTTACGGTGCTAGCTTGCCCCGATCCATCGAGTCGGGATGGGGCGTCCCGCCGGGCTGACATGCCCAGAGCGATGGGCGCGACCCGGATCGCCGGAAGGACTCGCTTCGGGGGAGGCGAACGACCATGTCGCGACGCAGGGCGTCGGTGTTCCTTGCCATCGCGCTGTCCCTGGTAGGGGGAGCGTGCGGTTCGTCGGACAGCGGCGTGGGGGGCGAGGCCGGGCAGGGCGGGACGCTCGACACGAAGGTGACCGAGCGGCTCGAGGTCAGCGACGCGCCCGAGGGCGTCCCGACCACGATCGGCCCCCGGGGGGAGCCCGAGGGCCGGTTCGTGTACGCCTGGCACACGGCCTTCAGCCCGGCGTGGCTCGACCCCAGCGAGAACCCGGCGCTGATCACTGTCTACGCCTTCCAGTACGCGCTGCACGACGCCTTGGTGAAGCACCTACCGGGCCAGCCCTTCGCCCCCAGCCTGGCCGAGTCCTACGACATCGCCGACGACTTCCGGATGGCCACGTTCACGCTGCGCGAGGACGCTCGTTTCCACAACGGCGAGCCGGTGACCTCCGCCGACGCCAAGTTCTCCTTCGAGAACTACCGGGGCGCGAACGCCACGCTCATGAAGAGCAAGGTCGAGCGCATCGAGACGCCCGACCCCCGCACCATCCGGTTCGTGTTCAACGAGCCGTTCCTCGACTTCCTGCTCCTGTACGGCAGCGCAGCCAGTGGAGCGGGCTGGGTGGTGCCCCAGGAGTACTACACCGAGGTGGGGCCGGACGGGTTCAAGCAACACCCCATCGGGGCCGGGCCCTACAAGTTCGTGCGCAACGACAACAACACCGAGATCGAGCTGGAGGCGGTGCCCGACTACTGGCGGCGGTCCCCCAACGTCAAGACGCTCGTCTACCGGTTCATCACCGATGCCGCCACCCGATTCGCGGCGGTGCAGACGGGCGAGGTCGACGCCATCAACCAGCTCGACGGCGCCCTCATCCCCGCGGCGATGGGCAACTCGGAGTTCACCGTCGCCGCTACCCAGGCAGGCCCGTTCTGGCTGGAGTTCCCTGGCTGGGAGCAGCCCGGCAACCCGTTCAACGACATCCGGGTCCGCAAGGCGATCTCGCTGGCCATCGACCGCCAGGCCCTCTCCGACGCCGAGGCCGGCGGCATGGCCCCCATCGAGGGCACGTGGATCCCCGAGACGTGGCCGGGCGCCATCACCAAGGACGGCGTCGACCCCGAGACCTACGAGTCGAACCTGGACAAGGCCAAGCAGCTGATGGCCGAGGCCGGCGTGCCCGACGGCTTCGAGGTGCCGCTGTTCACGCCGCTGCCCCCGTACTACTCGCTGGCTGAGAGGCTGATCACCCAGCTCGGGGAGATCGGCATCCGGACGACCCTCAACAAGATGGAGCGGGCCGCCTTCGTCGAGGCCCTCGCCAGCGGCCCCGACGCCCTCCCGGGCATCATCCTCAACATCTCGGGGGCGCCGGGCGACGCCGCATCCCGTATCCGGGCCTTCGCCACGTGCGAGGGGGCGAGCTCGCGCACCTGCATCCCCGAGGTCGACCAGAAGTTCGCCGCCTACGAGGCCAGCACAGACGCCGAGGAGCGCGACCGCCTGATCACCGAGGTCCAGCGCACCCTCTCGGACCAGTACGTGTTCCCCTACGTCTACGAGCTGGCGTTCGTCACGGTGCAGGGCCAGACGCTGGCCAATCCCTGGGACGAGATCTGGGGGGCGATCCCCCAGTACCTCTACCTGGGGCCGTACGAAGACATCGAGCTCAGGTCGTAGCTGCAATGTTTCATTCGGCCTCATTTCGCCTGGTCAGCCTCACTCGGCGCCCACGGAACGCCCGTTCGTGCCCGACCAGCTCAGATGGCTCGGCCACGAGTCTCATGAAACATCACGGCTAGCCGTCCGCACCGTTTCGTCCGCCGACCTGGCACGTGGCCGAGGGCGCCGGCAAGGGGGAGCATGGCGAGGTTCATCATCCGCCGCTTGGTCTACAGCGCCATAACGCTGCTCTTCTTGAGCCTGACCGTCTTCATGATGGTGAGGCTGAGCGGCGATCCGGCCCGGCTCCTGGCCGGCCAGGAGGCCAGCGCCGAGGACGTGGCCGCCCTGCGGGCCGACCTCGGCCTCGACCGCCCGCTCCCGGTCCAGTACGCCGCGTTCCTGGGCGACGCCGTGCGCGGCGACTTCGGCCAGTCATTCAACTTCCGGGTGCCGGTGCGCGACCTGTACTTCGACCGTCTGCCGTTCTCGCTGCAGCTGGCCGGGGCCGCCTTCCTCATCTCGATCTTCGTCGGCATCCCCGCCGGCATCGTGTCGGCCGTGCGACCACGCAGCCGCCTCAGCTCCGCCGCCAAGGTGGTCGGCCTGGCCGGGTTGGCCATCCCCAACTTCGTGATCGCCCTCGTGCTCATGTACATCCTGTCGGTACAGCTCGAGTTGCTCCCGACGTCGGGCAGCGGGAGCTGGAAGCAGTTGATCATGCCGGCCATCTCCCTGGGCTGGTACTTCGCCGCGTCGATGATGCGGTTGGTGAGCTCGAGCCTGCTCGAGATCGCCGGGAGCGACTACGTGAAGCTGGCCCGGCTGAAGGGGATGCCCGAGCGGGTCGTCGTGCTCAAGCACGCGCTGAAGAACGCCCTTCTGCCCGTCCTCACGCTGGCCGGGGTGAACTTCGTCGTCATGGTCAACGCGGCCGTGGTCGTCGAGTCGATCTTCTCCTGGCCCGGTATCGGCGACCTGGTCAAGCAGGGCATCGACCAACGCGACTTCCCCCTCGTCCAAGGGGTGGTGCTGCTGGCGGCAGCGATGGTCGTGCTCGTCAACCTGTTGGTCGACATCGCCTACGCGTGGGTCGACCCGCGGATCCGGCTCGAACGGTGAGGACCTGATGGGCGTCGTCAGCGGTGCACTGCTCCCCTCCCGGCGGCGGGTGCTCGGCCGGGTGCGCGAGGCCTTGTCGGGTGCTCCGATGCTCGCGGTGGGGATCCTGACGACGCTGGTGTTCGTGGCGGTGTTCGCTCCCCTCGTCGCTCCTCATGACCCGCTGCGGCCGGTGCCGGGCGTCGGCCTCCTGGCCCCTCCCGTGTGGCAGGGCGGCAGCTGGAGCACGCCTCTGGGCACCGACTTCCAGGGCCGGGACGTGCTGTCCCGGGTGATCTACGGCGCGCGCGTGTCGTTGACCGTGGGCGTCGTGGGGACAGTGGTCGCCGGCTTCATCGGGCTGGTCTTCGGGGTGGTCGCCGGCTACCTGGGCGGCTGGGTCGATCAGTTGGCCATGCGGGTCATCGATGCGTGGCTGGCGCTCCCGTCGTTGATCTTCGCGGTGTTCGTCGCCCTGGTGATGAGGCCGAGCCAGTGGACCATCGTGGTCATCCTCGGCCTCGTCTACTGGACCCGCTACGCCCGGGTCATCCGCGGTGAGGTGCTGTCACTGAGGGAGCGGGACTTCGTGCGACTGGCCGAGGTTGCCGGGGCGAGCCGCTGGCGGATCATGCGGCGCCACATCGTCCCCAACATCCTCAACACGTGGATGGTGCTGGCCAGCCTCACCGTGGGCGTGGTCATCATCCTCGAGGCCTCGCTGTCCTTCCTCGGCCTCGGTATCCCCGCGCCGACGCCGGCCTGGGGCTCGATGGTGGCCGACGCCCGGGCGCTGGTGTTCGCCGGGCAGTGGTGGCACGTCGCCGCCCCGGGCGTGCTCATCGCGGCCACCGTCTTCGCCACCAACATGCTCGGTGATTGGCTACGGGTCCGCCTCGACCCCAAGCAGCGGAACCTCTGATGAGCGGAGCGAATGGCCCGAGCGGCCGGGAGCGGGCAGGCAGATGAGCGGAGCGAATGGCCCGAGCGGCCGGGAGCGGGCAGGCAGATGAGCGGAGCGAATGGCCCGAGCGGGCCGGGAGCGGGCAGGCAGATGAGCGGAGCGTTGCTCGAGGTTCGCGACCTGCACACCGAGTACCGCGGCTTCGGCGGCAGCCGCGTCATCCGAGCCGTGGACGGGGTCAGCTTCCGGCTGGAGCCGGGCAAGACGCTCGGGCTCGTGGGCGAGTCGGGCTGCGGCAAGACCACCACCTGCTTGTCGCTCATGCGCCTCCTGCCCCCCGGAGCGGCGATAACCGAGGGCAGCATCGAGCTCGACGGCGTCGAGCTCACCACCCTGTCGGCCAAGGCGATGCAGCGCGTCCGGGGCGCGGCGATCGCCATGATCCTCCAGGACCCCATGGCCTCGCTGAACCCGCTGTTCACGATCGGCGACCAGGTGGGCGAGCCTGCCCGGCAACACCGCCACCTGCGCGGCGGGGCCCTGGCTGCCCGAGTCCGGGAGCTGCTCGCCGCGGTCCGCATCCCTTCTCCCGATGTGCGCCGCAAGGAGCACCCCCACCAGATGAGCGGGGGGATGCGCCAGCGAATCGCCGGGGCCATCGCGCTGTCGGCCACGCCCCGGGTGATCATCGCCGACGAGCCGACCACCAGCCTCGACGTGACCGTGCAGGCGCAGTACCTCGACCTTTTGAAGACGCTCCAGGCCGACACCGGGGTGGCGATGGTCTTCGTCACCCACGACCTGGGCATCGTGGCCAAGATGTGCGACGAGGTCATCGTGATGTACGCCGGCAAGCCGGTCGAGCAGGGCAGCGTGCGGGCGATCTTCAGCCGGCCCCGCCACCCCTACGCCGACGCCCTGCTGCGCTCGGTGCCGAAGATGGGTAGCAAGGAGCCGCTCTTCCACATCTCGGGACAGCCCCCGGACCTGGCCGCGCTGCCGCCCGGGTGCGACTTCGCCCCTCGCTGCCCGAAGGTCTACGACCGCTGCTGGGGGGCGGCGCCGCCCCTGCTCCCCGTGGACGACGGCCACTCCGCCGCCTGCTGGCTGGTCGAGGACGACCGGTGAGCGCAGCGAACGGCCCGAGCGGCCGGGAGCGGGCAGGCACGGTGAGCGCGGCGAACGGCCCGAGCGGCCGAGGGGATCACGGCCCTGACGGGGAGGAGCTGCTCGTCGTCGAGGGCCTCCAGAAGCACTTCCCGGCCGGGAGCAGCTCGATGCTGGCCCGGGGCGACCGGGGCTCGGTCAAGGCGGTCGACGGGGTCGACTTCGTCGTGCGCCGGGGCGAGACCCTGGGCCTGGTGGGGGAGTCAGGCTGCGGCAAGACGACGATCGCCAAGTTGCTGCTCCGCCTGGAGAAGCCAACCGCGGGGGTGATCCGGTTCCACGGCCAGGACGTCGCCAGGCTGTCGGGCCGGCGGCTGCTGGCCTACCGCAAGTCCGTCCAGGCCGTGTTCCAGGACCCGTTCAGCTCGCTCAGCCCTCGGATGCGGGTGCGGGACATCGTGGGCGAGCCCCTCCAGATCCACACCAAGCTGTCCAGGGACGCCATCCGGGCCCGCGTGGGGGAGGTGCTCGAGCTGGTGGGGATGCGGCCCGACCACGGACGACTCTTCCCCCACGAGTTCAGCGGCGGCCAGCGCCAGCGCATCGCCATCGCCCGCGCCCTGGCCACGAGCGTCGAGCTGATCGTGCTCGACGAGGCCGTGTCGGCCCTCGACGTGTCGATCCGGGCCCAGGTCATCACGCTGCTCGAGGGGCTGCAGCGCGACCTCGGCGTCGCCTATCTCTACATCGGCCACGACCTGGCCACCGTGTCCCACCTCAGCCACCGGGTGGCCGTCATGTACCTGGGCCAGCTCGTCGAGGTCGCCGACGCCGGCACGATCTCCCTGCGGCCCAAGCACCCCTATGCCCAGGCGCTGTTCGCGGCCGCCCTGCCCCATCACCCCGACGACGTCAAGCCCCCGGCAGTCGTGGCCGGCGAGGTGCCCAGCGCGCTCAACCCGCCGTCGGGCTGCCGCTTCCACCCCCGGTGCCCGTTCGCCTTCGACCGCTGCTCGACCGAAGAGCCTCGCCTCCAGCTCGTCCCGCCCGAGCACGGCGAGGCAGCCGACGGCCACGATGAGGCCGCGGCCCACGACATCGCCTGCCACTTGTACACGACGTCGTCGCCCACGCCCACTGTCCGGTCCCCCGCCTGAACGGACGCGGCGTCGGCCCCTCCCGCCGTTGCCGGCCGGCGCTGGATGGGGTGGGGCGGAAGGAGGCCAGGCCGCCGAGCGTTGCCCCGGGCGTGCGCATCGACATCTGGTCCGACGTGGTCTGCCCGTGGTGCTACCTCGGCAAGCGACGCTTCGAGCGAGCCGTCGCCTCGCTCGGCTGGGGTGGCGAGGTCGAGGTCCGCATGCGTGCCTACCAGCTCGATCCCGGCGCGTCCCGCGAGCCGGGCGACCTGCGCGCCTCGCTCGAGCGCAAGTACGGCCCCGGCGCCTTCGACGCCATGGTCACCAGGCTCGTCGCCCTCGGGGCGCCCGAGGGCATCGACTACCGCTTCGACCGGGCGCAGCGCGTCAACACCCGCGACGCCCACCGCCTGCTCGCCTGGGCGTGGGCCACCGCGCCCGAGGCCCAGGGCCGGCTGGCCGAGCGCCTCTTCCAGGCCTACTTCGAGGAGGGCGCCGACGTGGCCGACCACCCCGCCCTCGCCCGTTTCGCCGCCGATGCCGGCCTCGACGCCGATGCCGCGGCGGCCACGCTGGCGTCCACCGAGTTCGGGGACGAGGTGGCCGGGGACAGCCAGGCGGCGCTCGAGCGGGAGATCACCGGCGTGCCCGCCTTCGTCATCGAGGACCGCCTGCTCATCCCCGGCGCGCAGGAGGTCGACACCTTCGTGGCCGTGCTCGAGCGGGCCAGGCAGCGCCTGGCCCCGTCGCCCGAGGGCTGACCGGCAAGGGCGACCGGCTCGAGCGACGAGCGCCACGACCACCGACGTTCGCGGTGTTCAGGCCCCGGTGATGGACGGGGCACTATCCTCCCCGATCGACCTGGGGGACGTGAGGGGGACGTGAGGGGACGTGACGACGACGGGGCCAGCGCGCGTGCCGGCGGGGGGCGCTGAGGGGACGATCGCCGCCGAGGAAGCCCTTGCCTCCCGGAGTGGCTCGTTCGCCGCGTTCGGCGCCCCCGCCTACCCGCGGGTGTTCGCCTCCGGAGCGCTGTGGAACCTGGCCCGCTGGATGGCTCTGTTCGCCGGCGCCTACCTCATGCGCGAGCTCACCGGCTCCCCGCTGCTCGTCCAGCTCGTGGGCACCGCCTCGTTCCTGCCGATGTTCCTCGGGGGCGTGGCCGCCGGAGCCATCGCCGACCGCTCCGATCGGCGCCGCACGGTCGTCCGCCAGCTCGGCGTGCTCATCCCCCTCGCCGCGTTGATGGCGGTCGTCGTCGGCGCCGGGCGGGTCGAGCCCTGGATGGTCTACGTCTTCGTGGCGGCCGTCGGCGTCGGGAACGTCGTGGACATGACGAACCGCCGGGCCTTCGTGCACGACCTCGTCGGCGACCGCCTCGTGGGCAATGCCATGTCCCTCGAGGCGGTCTCCATCTCCGCGGGCAACATGGCGGGCGCGCTGTGCGGCGGCGCCGTGATCGCCGCCATCGGCAACGGCTCCGCCTACGGGCTCGTGGCCGTGCTCTACGGCGCCTGCTTCTTGCTCATGCTGAGCGTGCCGTCGGCGCCCCGCCGCACCGCGGCCACGAGCGGCACCTCGGTGCGCCGTGACGTGGTCGACGGCCTCCGCGCCCTGCCGGCGAACCGGGCCCTGGTGAGCATGCTCGGCGTCACCTTCCTGATGAACCTGCTGTTCTTCTCGTACATGCCCCTCGTGACCGTGCTCGCCGAGCGCTTCGACGCCGGCGCCTTCCGGACCGGCCTGCTGGCGTCGGGCACGGGCGCGGGCATGCTCATCGGTTCGGCGCTGGTCGTGGCCTTCGACCCGAAGCGGCGGGGCCTGCTCTACGTGGGAGGGTGCTTCTCGGGCATGGCCTGCCTCATCGCCTTCGCCCTGGTGCCTGACTACTCGGTGGCGCTCGGGCTGCTCGTGCTCACCGGGCTGTGTGCCGGGGGCTTCGCCGCCACCCAGAGCGCCCTGGTGCTCGCCGTTGCCGACGAGTCGATGCGGGGCCGGGCCATGGGGCTGCTGTCCATGGCCATCGGCGCCCTGCCCTTCGGCATGGTCATCCTCGGCTTGCTGGCCGAGGCCACCAGCCCGAGCACGGCGCTGGTGGTGAACGCCGGCGCCGGGATCGTGGCCCTGGGCCTCTGGCTCCTCTACCGCCCCGACGTCCTTCACGTGAGGTAAGGCCCGGGCTCGCTCTCCCGGCCCAGGTGGGGGGCGGGCTCGCCGCGAACGGCGCTCGGCACTAGCCCAACCTTCATTCGAGTTCGCCCGACCAGCTGCCGTCCTGGTCAGGGGCCTGGCCGTGAGCCTCATGAAAGATCAGGGCTAAGCTCTCGTCCCCGTGTCGACGAGCGCGCCCGGCGCGCGCCTTCGGCCAGCCAGCCGCTCGGCCCACCGGGCCACCTCTCAGGCAGGATCCACGAAGATGGCTGTCCCCAAGAAGAAGATGTCTAAGGCCAAGACCCGCACGCGGCGGGCGTCTGCGTGGGCCCTCGACGCCCCGGCGCGGAGCCTGTGCCCGCGTTGCGGGTCGGCCAAGGTGCCCCACGTCGTGTGCCCGGTGTGCGGTTGGTACCGCGGCCGCCAGGCCGTCGAGGTCGGCTGACCAGCACCACGTCCTCGGTGCCGAACCAGAACTTGGCCGGGCTGGCGGACCTCGGGCAACGCCTCGTCGACTTGGTGGAGGCGGCCGGGCACCTGCCCATTGCCGTCGACGCCATGGGCGGGGACAACGCCCCCGATGCCGTCGTCGCCGGGGCGCGCACCGCGTTCGAACAGCTCGGCATCCCTGTCGTGCTGTTCGGTCCGCCCGACGCCCTGGGCTCACGCGGCGAGGTGCCCTTCATCGCCGCCTCCGAGGCCATCCCCATGGACGCCGACCCCACGGCCAGCGTGCGGCGCATGAAAGACTCCTCGGTCGTTCGCGGGGCCGAGGCCGTGCGCGACGGCCTGGCGTCCGCCCTCGTCAGCGCAGGCAACACCGGCGCGGCCATGGCCGCCGCGCTCCTGCGCATGGGGCGTATCCGGGGCATCGCCCGCCCCGCCATCGCCAGCCCGATCGCCTCGCCGGGCGGGACGCCGACGATCCTGCTCGACGCCGGCGCCAACGCCGAGTGCAACCCCGAGTGGCTGGTCCAGTTCGGCCAGATGGGCACGGTGTACGCCCGGCTGCGCTACGGCGTGGACAAGCCCAGGGTCGGGCTCATGTCCATCGGGGAGGAGTCCGTCAAGGGCAACAAGGTCGTCAAGGACGCCCACCGGCTGATGAGCGTGCCGGGCTGGCTCGACCACGTCGGCGGCGACTTCATCGGCAACGTCGAGGGCCGCGACCTGATGTCCACCGACGTCGACGTCGTGGTCACCGACGGCTTCACCGGCAACGTGGCCCTCAAGACCCTGGAGGGCGCGCTCGACGGCATGGTCAGGACGCTGGAGGGCATCGCCGCAGGCAACCAGCTCATCGTCGACTCGGCCCGGCGCCTGTACGAGGAGCTCGACCCCGAGCGCACCGGCGGCGCCATCCTCCTCGGCGTGCGCGGCGTGGCCATCATCAGCCACGGGTCCTCTTCGGCGTGGGCGGTCGCCAACGCGATCGGGGTGGCGCGGGAGATGGTGCAGGCGCGAGTCGTGGACACGCTCGCCGAGGCCGCCCGCCACTCCGGCCCGGCCAGCACCGCCGAGGGCCCGGCCAGCACCGGCTGAGGCCCGAGGCGCGGCACGCCGGGAGGCCGGCGCCGCGCCGCAGCTAAGCTCGGCCCACCCACCCTCCGAGGAGATCGAGTGCCTGCCGAGACCCACGTCGAACATGGTCCGCTGTCGCGAGCCGAGGTCTTCGGGCTGATCCGGGACCGCCTCGCCGACATCCTGGAGATCGAGCCCGCCACCATCAGCGAGGGCGACTCCTTCCAGGACGACCTCGACGCCGACTCGCTGGCGCTGATCGAGCTCGTCGAAGCCATCGAGGAGGAGGTCGGCGAGCGCAGCGTGGGCTTCCGGATCGAGGACGAGGACCTCGAGGACCTCAAGACCGTCAGGGACGCCGTCGACTACGTCCTTGCCCGCGCCGCCTGACCCCGCGCCCGCCGCCCTCGAGTCGCTCGCCGAGCGGGTCGGCCACCGCTTCGCGGCCCCCGACCTCCTGGCCCTCGCCCTGACGCACCGGTCCTGGTGCGCCGAGCACGAGGGCTCGGAGTCGAACGAGCGCCTCGAGTTCCTCGGCGACGCCGTGCTCGGCATCGTGGTGACCGACCACATCTACCGCACCTGCCCCACCCTGGCGGAAGGGGCGATGGCCAAGGTGCGCGCCGCCGTCGTGAGCGCACCGGCGCTCGCCGCCGTCGCCGCTCACCTCGGCATGGGCGAGGGCCTGCGCCTCGGCAAGGGGGAGGAGGCCACCGGGGGCCGGGCCAAGCCCTCGATCCTGGCCGACGCGCTCGAGGCCGTCCTCGGCGCCGTCTACCTCGACGGGGGGTGGCCCGACGCCCAGCGGGTCGTCCTCGCCCTCTTCGACGGGCTCATCATCGAGGCGGCGACCGACCCCGGCACCCAGGACTACAAGACACGCCTGCAGGAGCTGGTCGCCCGCCGTTTCGACCGGCCGCCCGGCTACGTCGTGGAGGAGGAGGGGCCCGACCACGACAAGTTGTTCCGGGCACGCGTCCTCGTCGGCGGGGTCGAGCTCGGCGTCGGCGAGGGTCGCTCGAAGAAGCAGGCGCAGCAGGCCGCGGCCCAGGTGGCCTGGGCGGTCGTCGCCGAGGGGCGGGACGAGGCGGGCGAGGAAGCGTCGGAGGCTGACACCCTCGACCCTGTCCAGTAGCGGCGCCGAGGTCAGAAGGTGACGAGGTCGGGGTCCTCGCCGTCGAGATGGATGATCTCGTTGAGCGAGCCGAGGGCGCGCGTGTCGTCATGGGCGCGCACGCGGTGCACCGAGGCGTGCGCCGGGCGGAAGAACATCGCCGTCAGGAGGCCGAGCACCTCGCCCAGGTAGGCGTTGATGACCCCACCGTGACAGGCCACGACCACGCGCTGGCCAGGGTGGGTGGCCAGGATGCCCTCGATGGCGTTCACCGTCCGGTGGCGAAACTCCTCGTTGCGCTCCGTGTAGGGGTAGACGTCCCAGGTGCGGTGCCGGACGAAGCGCTCCCTCGCTCCTTTGAGGCGCAGCTCCCCGACGGCTTCCATGGGGGTCACGTCCCGGGGCAGGTCGCGGAACGTCTCGATCTCGCGCAGGTCCTCCTCGACGACCACCTCGAGATCGTGGGGGCGGGCGATGGCCAGGGCCGTCTCGTTGGCCCGCACGAGCTGGGAGCTGTAGACGGCGTCGACCCGCTTGGGGGCGAGGTAGCGGCCGACGGCGGCCACTTGGCGGTTGCCGATGTCGGACAGCGGCGGGTCGACCCAGTCGCCGACCTTGCCCGTGGCCGGGTCGGGGAACACCTGCTGGCCGTGGCGCACGAGGATCAGCTCGGTGGCGTCTTCGTAGTACGTGAGGAAGGCCCGGTCGATGGGCGTGAGGACGCGTTCGGCGGTCATGCGGTGGACAAGTGTGGCACCTCGGTGCCGCCGTGCCCCACGATGCCGGGCTGCTCGG
>WHTX01000019.1:15927-32509 GCA_009377505.1 Acidimicrobiia bacterium | reverse complement strand
GTGGCTGACTGGAGGGTCGCCATGCTGGACGAAGCCGTCATCCGTCGCACCCTCGATGCCGCGCTGCGTGCCGGGGCCGGGTTCGCCGAGCTGTTCGTCGAGGACGTGCGAGCGACGAGCGCCTCGCTCGACGATGGCCGGGTGGAGGACGTCGTGACCGGCCGGGACCGCGGTGCCGGCGTGCGGGTGGTGGTCGGGGAGACGACGGGGTTCGCCCACACGGCCGACCTCGGCGAGGCGGGGCTGCTGGCCGCGGCCCGAGCCGCGGCGGCGGTGGCCGCCCACGCGCCCGGGGGCGCGGCGCGCTCCCTCGGGCTCGGCACCGCCGGCGGGGTGTCCCGGGGCCCCGCCGCTGAGATCGACCCGGCCACCGTCGCCAAGGCCGACAAGGTGGGCCTGCTGCGCCGGGCCGACGAGGCCGCCAGGGCCTCCCACCTCGACGGGCTCGCCGCCGGGGACGGCATCGTGCAGGTGGCGGCCCGCTACTCCGACTCGCGGCGCCGCACGCTGGTGGCCAACACCGAGGGGGCCTTCGGTGGCGACGAGCAGGTGCGCAGCCTCTTCTCCGTCTCCTGCGTGGCCAAGGGCGACGCCGGGCTGCAGACGGGCCGCGAGACCGTGGGCCGCTCGGCGGGCTGGGAGCTCTTCGACCGCTACGACGTGGAGGAGCTCGCCCGCACCGCCGCGGGGCGCGCCCTGCGCAAGCTCGCCGCCCGTCCCGCCCCCTCGGGCACCCTTCCCGTGGTCATCGCCTCGGGCTCGGGGGGCATCCTGTTCCACGAGGCCTGTGGCCACGGCCTCGAGGCCGACCTCGTGGCCAAGGGCGCGTCGACCTTCGCCGGCCGGGTGGGCGAGCAGGTGGCGTCGCCACTCGTCACCGTCATCGACGACGGCACCATGGCCGGCGAGTGGGGCTGCTACGGCATCGACGACGAGGGCCGGCCCGCCCAGCGCAACGTGCTCATCGAGGACGGCGTGCTCACCGACTACCTCTGGGACTTCCTGCGGGCGCGGCGCGAGGCCCGCCCCTCCTCGGGCAACGGCCGCCGCCAGAGCTACCGGCACCTGCCCATGGTGCGGATGACCAACACCTTCATCGGCGCGGGGGCGAGCGACCCGGCCGAGATCATCGCCTCGACCGAGCGGGGCGTGTACGTGGCCCAGCTCGGTGGTGGGCAGGTCAACACGGCCAGCGGCGACTTCGTCTTCGGGATGACCGAGGCCTACCTCATCGAGGGCGGCGAGGTGACCGACCCCATCCGGGACGGGAACCTCATCGGCAACGGGCCCGCGGCCCTCGCCGCCATCGACGCCGTCGGCGATGACTTCGCCATGGGCGGCCCCGGCACCTGCGGCAAGGACGGCCAGGGCGTCCCGGTGGGCACGGGCACGCCGACGCTGCGGGTGCCGGCGCTCACCGTGGGCGGGACGGCGGCCTGATGGGCGCGACCCCGGCCACCGGCGCCGCCCCGGCCGCGGGCGAAGGCCCAGGCGCGGCGGCCGTCGACCTCCTCGACCTCGCCGATCGCTGGGTGGCCCAGGCCCGGCCCGGCGAGGAGCTCGAGGTGGCCGTGGCCCGCTCCACGAGCACGTCCGTGCGGGCCTACCAGGGCGAGGTGGAGTCGTTCACCTCGGCAACGTCCTTCGGGCTCGGGGTGCGAGTCATCGTGGACGGCCGCCAGGGTTTCGCCCATTGCGGCACCTTCGACGACGACGCCGTGGCCGAGGCCCTCGCCGACGCCCGGGACAACGCCGGCTTCGCCGAGCCCGACCCCTGGGCCGGCCTGGCCGAGCCCGACGGGGTGGCGCCCGTCGTCCAGGACCTCTGGAACCCCGCGGTGACAGCCGTGGGCCCCGCCCGCAAGGTCGCCCTGGCGCTCGAGCTCGAACGAGCGGTCATGGCCGGGGACCCTCGCATCAGCGGCGTGCGAGAAGCCGCCTACGGTGATTCGGCGGGGGAGTCGGCCATTGCCGCCACCACGGGCGCGCGCACGTCCGGCCGCTCCACGTCCTGCTGGCTGTCCGTGTCCTCCCTGGCCAGCGACGGCTCTGAGACGATGACCGGCTACGGGGTGGACGTGGGCCGTGACCCCGACCACCTCGACCTCGACCGGGTGGCCGCAGACGCCGTGCTGCGGGCCACCCGCCTGCTCGGGGGCCGGGCCGTGCCCAGCCAGCGCCTGGCCCTCGTCCTCGAGCCCCGCCTGGCGGCCACCATGTTGGGCATCGTGGGCGGCACGCTCACAGGCGAGGTGGTGCTGAAGGGCCGCTCGCCCTTTGCCGACCGCGTGGGCCAGGTGGTGGCGTCGCCGCTGCTCACCCTCGTCGACGACCCGACCGACCCCGCTTCCCTGGGCGCGGACACCTGGGACGGCGAGGGCCTCGCCTGTCGCCGCAACGTGCTCATCGCCTCGGGCGTGCTCCAGGGGTTCCTGCACAACAGCCACACCGGGCGACGTTCGGGCACGGCCTCGACCGGCTCGGCAGTGCGGGGGGCACGCTCGCTGCCCGGCGTCGGCCTCCAGGCCCTGGCCGTGGCCCCGGGGTCGGGCTCCCTCGAGGACCTCGTGGCGGGCATCGAGCACGGGTTCCTCGTCCAGTCCATGGCCGGCCTGCACTCGGGGGTGAACCCCACCTCGGGGGACTTCTCCGTGGGGGCCGAGGGCCTCATGATCCGCGGCGGGGAGCTGGCCGAGCCCGTGCGCGAGGTCACCGTCGCCTCCACCCTCCAACGCCTGTTGGGGGACGTGCAGGCCGTCGGGGGCGAGCTGGAGTGGCTGCCCTCGGGGGCGGGCTGCGCCACCATGGTGGTAGCCGAGGTGGCGCTCTCCGGCCGCTGAGGGCCGTCGGGCCTCCGGCAACGGCTGTCAGGCGGTCAGGCGGTGAGCACCAGCAGCATGCCCACCACGGCCGAGGCCACGAGCAAGCCGAGCAGCGGGTAGAGGGCGCGCCGGGCGACGTCGGGCTGTTCCCGCTCGAGCCCCCGGTCGAAGAGGGCGACGACGGCGGCCATGTGCCCGACCAGCACGCAGGCCAGCTGTACCCAGGCGACCTGGGCTGGGCTGACCAGGGTGTAGTTGATGTACCAGTCGGCCGTGCCGAGCAGGTCCCAACCCTTGGCGAAGGGGTCGGAGAGCTGCACCAGGAGTGCCTGGCCGTCGAAGACGACGGGCCACACGTAGTGGGCCGCGGTGAGGGACACGGCGAGGGGGACGAGCGTCGGGGCGAAGGCACGGGCCACCTCGTCGGGGTCGCGCCGGGACAGCCAGGCCGAGGCCCGGGCGGCGCCCAGGTAGAGGGCGGCGACGACGGCCACCATCCAGGCCAGGCCGATGGTGTTGACCAGGGTCAGCGACCAGCCCCGCCGGTCGGCGGTCAGCTCCAGCCACCAGGGCAGCCGGCTGAGGCCGTCGTAGGCGACGGCCCCGAGGGTGCTGACCACGACTCCGAGGAGGACCGGGCTGGCAGCCACGGTGGCGAGGCCGGCCACAGGCGGGCGGAGCCGCAGGCGGTCTGCGGTGTCGCGGTGGAACGGCGCCAGGCTCGCCAGCAGGGCGAAGTACACGGTGAAGCTCTCGCCCTGGCCCAGCCAGCCCCGCCCGAAGCGGGCCACGAGCCCGAGTTGGCCCACGACGTAGGCCACGGTCAGCCAACCGATGACCCGGGGGGAGCCGGGCGCGTGGTATGCGAGCTCGAGCCAGGCCAGGCCCAACAGGCCGGCCGGGGCGAGGAGCTGGGAGAGGAGCTGGGGGGCGGGCTCGACAGGGCCCCCAGGGCGGCGGCCCGGTACCAGACCGGCCAGGGAGTCGAGCGGGCTGACGGCGCCCCACAGGTCCCCCACCAGGGGGGAGAGCACCTGGAAGGCGATCCAGAAGGTGAGGTAGAGGAGCAGCGGGGCGACGTTGGAGGCCCCTCGGGCCGGGCCGAACATCGCCGTGGCGAGGAGGAGGGCCAGGACGGCGAGGGCCACGGCGCGCCCCACCAGGGCGGCCACGCCCGCAGCACGGTCGAACGCGGCGGGCAGCGGCCGGCCGACGGCGGCGCCGACGAGCCGCGGCCGCGACCAGGTGGCGCCGAGGAGGGCGAAAGTGGCCGCCACGACGGCCCCCGCAGACCAGGCCAGCTGCCAAGAGGCGAAGGGGAGGACGCCCTCGCCGCCGAAGCCGTGGGCGCCGGCGGGCTCTGCCCAGGCGACGACGAGGCCGAGCGCGCCGAGCCCGACGGGCAATGACCGCGTCGCGAGCCTCACCGCCCCAGGAGCGGTGGCGAAGCCGATCGGCAGTGTCTCCTCCTCCTCCAACCTCGGGTCGGGCCGCGCCCGCCGTGCTGGCGAGGACCGCGGCCAGGCCGCTCGGGCCGAACGACGGCCGGAGCCTACCGCCGCGCTGGTCGGGCGCCGGCGGCGTCGGCTGAGGTCGTCGCTGGCCAGAGCGGCCTGCCGCCCTCTACCGTTGCGCCCGGATGCTGCCTTCCGCCGACGCCATCGCGCGCCACCCCCACCTGGCCGAGCCCCAGCGCACCGGCTGGGTCCGCGTCGACCTGCACTCGCACACCATGTGGTCGGGTGACTCCACGACCACGCCGGACGAGATCGAAGAGGCAGTCGTCGCCTCGGGCATCGACGTCCTGTGCATCACCGACCACAACGCCATCAAGGGGGCGGCCGAGCTGGCTCCACGACTTGCCTGCCGGGTGGTCGTCGGCGAGGAGGTCAAGACCCACGCCGGGGAGATCATCGGGCTGTTCCTCAGCGAGCGCATCCCCTTCGGGATGCGCCCCGAGGAGGTGGCGTCCATCATCCGTGACCAGGGCGGCCTGGTCTACGTGCCTCACCCCTTCGACCTGTTGCGGAGCAACCTGGCAGAGCCAGCCCTCCTCGACCTCGTGGGCCGGGGCCTCGTCGACGCCGTCGAGGCCCTCAACGGCAAGACCTCGCTCGGCCACTTGAACGAAAAAGCCGCCACCTTCGCCGCCGAGCACGGCCTCCCCGCCGGCGCGGGCAGCGACGCCCACGTGCCCGACGCGCTCGGCGCCGCCTACGTGGAGATGCCCGACTTCGACGGGCCGGCCGCCTTCTTGGAGTCGTTGTCCCAGGCCAGGGTGGTTGGCCACCATTACGACGCGCCCCGCCGCTGGCGCCCGAGGATCGTGCCTTCGACCACAGCAGAGTGATCCGTGCCCCTCCTGCACGCCATCGTCCTGGGCATCGTGCAGGGCTTGACCGAGTTCTTCCCGGTCTCCTCGAGCGGGCACCTCATCCTCGTCCCCTGGTTGTTCGGCTGGGAGGACTTCGGCGGCGACGAGCACCTGGCGAAGACGTTCGACGTGGCCCTGCACCTGGGCACCCTCGTCGGCGTGGTCGGGTACTTCCGCGCCGACCTCTGGCGCTACGTGCGGGCCGGGCTCGCCGTGCTCGTCGAACGGCGCCGCCCCGTGCCCACCGACGGGCGGCTCGCCTGGCTGCTCGTGCTGGCCACCGTGCCCGCTGGGCTGACCGGCCTGTTCCTCAAAGACCTCATCAACCGCCTCGACGACCAGATCTGGCTCATCGCCGTGATGCTCCTCGTCGGCGGGGCGCTGCTCGCCTGGGCCGACCGCGTGCCCGAGAAGCGCGCCACCGACGAGCTCAGCCCGCGTGACGCGCTGCTCGTCGGGGCGGCGCAGGCGGTGGCCCTCCAGCCCGGCGCCTCCCGCTCGGGCATGACGATCACCGCCGGGCGGTTCCTCGGCTTCGACCGGGCCGCCGCGGCCCGCCTCTCGTTCCTCATGAGCGTGCCCGTCATCAGCGGCGCCGTGGTGTTCAGCTTCGCCGACGCCCTCGCCGGCGGAGGGATCCCCGCCGACTTCGTGGCCCCCTTCGCCGCGGGCATCGGGTCCTCGGCCCTGACCGGCTTCGCCGCTGTCTGGGCGACCCTGCGGGTCGTCAGCGCCCACTCCTTCGCCCCCTTCGTGGCCTACCGGGTCGTCGTGGGCCTGCTCGTGCTCGGGCTGCTGGCCTCTGGGGCGCGCTGAGCGAGCGCCGGCGCGCTGGTGCCGTGGCGAGGCTCTCCGTTCAGGCCGGGAGGGCGGCCATGGCGCGGAACAGCACGTTGCGCACCCGCTCGATGTTCGACGTGAAGAAGGCGAACACCTGCTCCATGGTCACCGGCTCGATGTCGTCGCGGCCCTCGAGGCCGGCGTCGTAGTCGGTGACGAGGGCGAGGCCCGCGTAGGGGATGCCAGCCTCGTTGGCCAGGGCGGCCTCGGGGTACTGGGTCATGTTCACCACGTCCCAGCCCATCTGGCCGAACCAGCGGGACTCGGCCCTCGTCGAGAACCTCGGCCCCTGGACGACCACCACGGTCCCGTCCTCGTGCACCGTGACCCCCTCGGCGCGGCAGGCCTCGGCGAGCACAGCGCCCACGGCGCGGTCGTAGGGGTGGGCCATGGTCGTGTGGTTGGCGCCCTCGTCGAAGAACGTGTCCGCCCTGCCCGACGTGCGGTCGACGAACTGGTCGAGGACGACGAAGTGGCCGGGCTCGACGTGCACCTGGAGCGAGCCGGCGGAGCAGGGCGCCAGAATCGTGCGGGCCCCGGCTTCCTTCATGGCCCACATGTTGGCCCGGTAGTTGACGCGGTGGGCGGGGTGCTCGTGGTGGGCGCCGTGGCGGGGGAGGAAGGCGACGCGGCGGCCTTCGACGGTGCCCAGGTGCAGTGGTGCCGAGGTGGCCCCATAGGGCGTGTCGAGCGTGACCTCCTCGACGTCCTCGAGCAACGAGTAGAGCCCCGAGCCGCCGAACACGCCGATGCTGGCCAGTGGCTGGGACATGGGCCCGGACATTAGCCAGCGAGCAGTGGTGCCGACGAGGGCCGGGGCGCTGGCCCGCCCGTCAGCTGGTCGCGGCCTTCTTGGGCTTACCGCTGCCCGAGGCGGGGGCGCTCGACCCGCTGTCCCCCGAGGAGGACGACGGCGACGAGGACGATGACGACGATGACGAGGAGGAGGAGGACGATGACGAGGAGGAACTGGCGTCGGTGGCGCTGCCGGTCTTGGCGGGGGCCGTCTCCGACGAGGGCCCGCCCGAAGTCGACGAGCCCGAGGACGAGCTGGGGCGGCTGTCGTTCTTGTAGAAGCCGCTGCCCTTGAAGGAGATCCCCACCTTGGGGAAGACCTTCACCACGTCGATGGCTTCGCCGCAGCTGGCACAGGCGGGAGTCCCGTCTTCGGTGAACGAGCGGGTGACCTCGAAGCGGTTACCGCAGGTCTTGCAACGGAACTCGTAGGTGGGCATGCCCTGACACTCCTCCGGCTCGGCTGGCACTCGACCCAGCCGAGTGCCAATGATACCGAACGACGGTCGCGTGCCCGAAACGCCGGGAACGTGCACCGTGCCCGGCGCGCCGCCGCTGTGCGCTGTCGCGGTGCGCCGGGCGGTGGGAAGGGTACGTCCCCGCGGCATCCTGATCGCAACGACGCCAGCCAGCCACAGGCCGCGTCGCCCCCTCCGCAGCGCAAGGAGCTCAGCCAATGGCGCAGGTGGTCCGCAAGGCGGTCATCCCCGCGGCAGGTCTCGGCACCCGGTTCCTCCCGGTGACCAAGGCCGTCCCCAAGGAGATGTTGCCCGTCGTCGACAAGCCGGCCATCCAGTACGTCGTCGAGGAGGCGGTCGCCGCCGGGATCGACGACGTCCTGCTCGTGTCGAGCCCGTACAAGAAGCCGGTCGAGGACCACTTCGACCGGGCCTTCGAGCTCGAGCGCCGCCTCGAGGACAAGGGCAAGCACGCCGACGCCGCCGGGGTGCGGGCACTCGCCGAGATCGCCCAGGTGGCGTCCGTCCGCCAGGGCGAGCCGCTGGGCCTCGGCCACGCCGTCTCCCTGGCCCGGCGCCACGTCGGGGACGAGCCCTTCGCCGTGCTGTTGCCCGACGACATCATGGTGGACGGCGGTGAGCTGCTCCGGGGCATGCTCGCCGCCTACGGCGAGACGGGCCGCTCCGTGGTGGCGCTCAAGGAGTTCCCCATGAGCGAGATCTCCTCCTACGGGTGCGCCGCGGCCGAGCCCCATGCCGGCAACCTCGTGCGGGTCACCCAGCTCGTGGAGAAGCCCAAGCCGGAGGACGCGCCCTCGAACCTCGCCGTCATGGGCCGTTACGTCTTCGCCCCCGCCATCTTCGGGGACCTGGCCGAGGTGCGACCCGGCCACGGCGGGGAGATCCAGCTCACCGACGCCATGGCCACCCTCATGGCTCGCGAGGGCATGTTCGGCTACGTGTTCAGCGAGGGGCGCTACGACATCGGACAGAAGCAGGACTTCCTGCGGGCCACGGTCGAGCTGGCCCTCGAGCATCCCGATCTCGGCCCCGAGTTCCGCCAGTTCCTGGTCGACCTGGCCAAGCGCCACCTCGGCCTCTGAGCGGGGCGAGCGGCCCGAGCGGCCGGGAGCGGGCAGGCTCAGTGAGCGGGGCGAGCGGCCCGAGCGGCCGGGAGCGGGCAGGCTCAGTGAGCGGGGCGAGCGGCCCGAGCGGCCGGGAGCGGGCAGGCTCATGAGCGGGGCGAGCGGCCCGAGCGGCCGGGAGCGGGCAGGCTCAGTAGCGGACGAGACCGCCCGGCTCATGCGAGCCGGGCGGTCTCGTGTCCTGCGAGGGCGGGTGGTTGGGGGTGTGAGGCGACTAGGGGTCGTCAGCGTGGCCGGCGACGGGGGACCGTCACGAGGGCGGGCTCGGGAGCCCTACCTTCGGCGGCCCGGGCCGCAGCCACCGTGGCGCCGGCGCCGAGGGCCAGCAGCACGCCGCCAGCCACGGGGTTGGCGGACAGGGTGGCTGAGGCGCCGGTGAGGGCCAAGACGGCCACACCGAAGAGCGAGCGGAACATGGGCCCAGCATGACGGGATGGCCCGAAACGCCAGCGAAAGTCGGCAGGCCAGGCCGGGGCGGTAGTGTCGTCGCCATGGCTGTCCCCCTCGTGGACTCCTACGGGCGCATCCACCGAGACCTGCGCATCTCGGTGACCGATAGGTGCAACTTCCGCTGCACGTACTGCATGCCGGCCGAGGGCATGACCTGGCAACCACGGGACGAGCTGCTCAGCTTCGAGGAGATCTCCCGGGTGGCCAGCCTGATGGTCGAGCGCTTCGGCGTCGACAACATCCGGCTCACCGGCGGCGAGCCGACGGTGCGCGCCCAGTTGCCGCGCCTGGTCTCGATGCTCGCCGAGCTACCGGTCGACCTTGCCCTCACCACCAACGGCGCCACGTTGGCCCTCGTCGCCGAGGACCTGGCCCGGGCCGGGCTCCGGCGCATCAACGTGTCCTGCGACTCGTTGCGCCGGGAGCGCTTCGCCGAGATCACCAAGCGGGACTCGCTCGACAAGGTGCTCGATGGCATCGACGCCGCCCTCACCGCCGGGCTGGCGCCCGTCAAGCTCAACGTCGTGGTCATGCGGGGCGTGAACGAGGACGAGCTCGTCGATTTCGCCGACTACGGCCGTCGCACCGGCGTCGTGGTGCGCTTCATCGAGTTCATGCCCCTCGACGCCCAGGAGCAGTGGACCGCGCGCCAGGTCGTCACCTATGACGAGATCGTCGCGCGCATCGGGTCGGTGTACCCCCTCGAGGAGGTGGCCAGGGGCTCGGCGCCGGCCGAGCGCTTCCGCTATGCGGACGGCGGTGGCGAGATCGGCGTCATCGCCTCGGTCACTCGCAGCTTCTGCTCGACCTGTGACCGGGTGCGCCTCACCGCCGACGGCCAGTTCCGCACGTGCCTGTTCGCCACCGACGACCACGACCTGCGCGGGGCGTTGCGTGGTGGCGCGTCGGACGACGAGCTGGCCGCGATCGTGTCCTCGGCGGTGGCGGGCAAGTGGGCTGGCCACGGCATCGGCCAGGTGCACTTCATCCGCCCGAACCGATCGATGAGCCAGATCGGCGGCTGACCGACCAGGAGCGTGGTGGGCGCGCCCAGGCCCCGGCCGACGCTGTGGGCGGGGCCGCAATGGGCACACCCTCCTATCGCTCTGGTTGATGACGAAGCGGTGTCGGGTTCTGCGGTTAAGATCCGTTCCATGCCTGAGCCGGTCCTCACCCACCTCGACCCGTTGGGACGGGCGCGGATGGTGGACGTGACACCCAAGGATCCGTCCTATCGGCGAGCGGTGGCCCGTGGTCGCGTGTGGATGAAGCCGGAGACGGCCTCGCTCGTGGCCAGGGGTGCGGTCAGCAAGGGCGACGTGCTGGCGGTGGCCCGGGTGGCGGGCATCCAGGCGGCCAAGCGGACATCGGACCTGATCCCGCTGTGCCACCCGCTCCTGGTGGGCTCGGTGTTCATCAACTTCCGGCTCGAGGACGACCACATCGAGGTCGAGTGTCAGGTCGACACCGTCGACCGGACCGGCGTCGAGATGGAGGCCCTCACCGCCTGCACCGTCTCGCTGCTCACGGTCTACGACATGTGCAAATCCGCTGATCGCAGCATGGTCATCGGCGAGGTCGCCCTATGGGAGAAGACCGGCGGCCGATCCGGCGTCTACCGACGGGAGGAGCACACCTCGTCGTCTTCTGACCGCGAACAGTGACGCAACCAGTGCGCCGTTGGGATGAATCCCCCATGGCGGGCTGGCATAGGGCCATTCGGCTGTAGTACAAGTGCAATGTCTTCGTTCGATTCGCAACGGAGAGAACCGCTTCGGCACGGCCACGAGGGATGCGTGTAGCGACACAGCCAGGCCGGACCTCCAACGTGGGAGGGGAACCGGCCCGAGCGCATCTCCCGTACGAGCATGCCGATCCGACCGCGCGCGGTCGTCAACCTAAAGGCAGGGATGGGGCGTGGGTCTCGTCACCCTACTGACGTTGGTGTTCTTGGTGGCGATGTGGGTCGCCGTCTTAGCTGCTCCTGTACTGCAGGGTCGTGGCAGCTCCAAGGGCGGTGACTCGATCAAGAACTTCCAGAAGCAACTTGCCGTGCTCGAGCGGACGAGCCCGCACCACCGCGGGGGGACACCCCGCTCGACGGGCGCGCGTGCCGCCGCGCCCCGTGCTGTCGCACCTCGTGCGGCGGTAGGGCGCCGGCCGGTGCAGCAGGCCGTCCCCAGCGCTGCGGCCCAGGGCGGCGCCAGCCGGCGGCTGGGGCCCGCCGGGGTGAGCGGGGGTCGCGTGGCCGCCGAGCGCCGCCGCCGGGTGGTGATCATCCTCGCCGCCGCCGTGGTCACCACGGCTGCCGGCGCCTGGATGCTGGGCGGCTGGTTCTGGGGCCTGAACCTGGTGGCCGACGCGCTGCTCGTGGCCTACATCGCTGTCGCCGTGCGCGTCGTGCGCTCCGCGGCCGAGCTCGAGATGAAGGTGGCGTTCCTGCCCCATCGCGAGTCCGGGGCGGAGCCGACCGCGCTGCTGCGCGACGCCGCCCGCAGCGCCCGCTGAGACGCTCCCGTGCCGGCCGGATTGCGCCTGCCGGGCTCATGGCCCGCCCGGGGCGAAGTGCCCTGCCCGCCATCGCGGGCAGGGCACCATCACGGGCAGGGCACTAGCTAGTCTTGTGAGGCCCTGGGGGTGTAGCTCAGTCGGCTAGAGCGCTACGTTCGCAACGTAGAGGTCGTGGGTTCGATTCCCATCACCTCCACCAGGGAAGGCCCAGGCCATCGTGCCTGGGCCTTGTTGCCGGCGGGCGGCTCGAGTGACCCGGGCCCGGCGGGGCGGCTTGGGCCGGCCGGCGGGGGCCATGAGGCAGCGGCCACAGAGCCGTGGGTGCGCTCGTTGCCGGCGGGCGGGCTGCAGCGCACCCGGACCCTGGGAGCACCGGCGCCGGCCGGCCGTCTGGGTGCGCTGGTTGCCGGCAGGCGGGGGCTCGAGCGCACCCAGTCACGCGGTCGGGCCCGCCGGGGCGCGAGCCCACCGCAGCGAGGGCCAAGCTGACCCGTCCCTCCGCTCACGGACCGCTACGACCTCCCGGGCCCCTCGGCCCAACTCGTCAAGGAGCTCGGAGTTCCGGACGCGTGAGCCGGGCCTCGGCTGGGCGCCGCGTACTCGGTGGCGGGGTCGCCCCTGACCCTCGTGTGGTGCATGATGCGGGGCTGAGTCGGGTCGTAGGGACGGGCGCGGTGCAGGACGCACCGATTGTCCCAGATCACGACGTCTCCCGGGGCCCACCGGTGCTGCAGCACCCGAGGCGGTCGGCACGCCAGGTCGAGCAGGTCGGCGAGCAGCCGCTCCGACTCGGCCGGGCCCATTCCCGGGATCCCGTAGGCGTGACGCCCGATGAACAGCGAGGGCCGACCGGTCACCGGATGGGTCTTCACCAGCGGGCGCAGCGGCGGGTCGGCCAGCTGGTCGGGCGATGAGGAGTAGCCCGGGGACCTGAGGCTGGCCAGCGCCGACGCCGTCGACGACGCCCCTTGGCCGGCGACCGCCTGCGAGTGGACGAGGGAATGGAGCGCGCTCAGTGTCGCGATGCGCTGGCGCGTCGCCTCGTCGAGGGCCTCGTACGCCGCTCGCATGTCGGCCCACTCGGTCTCGCCTCCCGATGCCGGCATCTTCACCGCCGACAGGATCGAGGCCTTGGCGGCGAGCGGCGCGAACGAGCTGTCGGTGTGCCAGCCCTCGTTGCCCCGCAGCAGCCCGACGAGCGCGTCCTCGACGGGTCGGATCGTGCCGTCGGGGTTCTCGTTGGTGAAGGCCATCGCCTCGATGGAGAGGTCCCCGAAGCGGCGCCCGAAATCGGCCTGCTCGGTCGCGCTCAGGTGCTGGCCCGGGAACACCAGGACAGCTCGGTCGTGGAACGCGGCCTCGATCGCTCGCCATTCAGCGGGGCCGAGGTGGGCGAGCTCGACGCCCCTTACCGTCGCCCCGAGCGTGGCCGGGCTGGGCTCGATGTGGAGATCAGGCATTCCGACCGCTCCCGTGTTCGAGGTCGAGGTCCGGGCGGGATGTTACGTCCGGGCCCCCGTTCACCCGAACCGGTCGATGCCGGACGCCGTCCGAGGTCCTTCGCTCGGGGCGATGCACCCTGCCCGGTCGGAGGAACGTTCGATGGACGCTGAACACGACAGCGGCGCGCCCGCGCCCGTCACGCTCGACGAGCGAGTCGGACGCGGTGCCGCCGAGCGGGCTCGCCTGGGCCTGTCGGCGCACGGCGACTGGTCGCCGGCCGCGGGCCGGTTCGACCCGGTCGAGCTGCTCCGCGAGGAATCGGCAAGCCGGTCGCCTGAACTGGTGCCCATCCGCTACGCCCGCATGGCGGCGTCGCCCTTCGCCTTCTACCGCGGCGCAGCCGGGATCATGGCTGCCGACCTGGGCGGGGGCGAGCGTTCGACGCTCGAGGCCCAGTTGTGCGGTGACGCGCACGTGGCCAACTTCGGGGGCTTCGCCTCGCCGGACCGGGCGATGGACTTCGACGTCAACGACTTCGACGAGACCGCCCTGGGCCCCTTCGAGTGGGACGTCAAGCGCCTGGCCGCCAGCCTGGAGATCGCCGCACGACCGCTCGGGGTCGGTCGCCGACGCCGCGCCGTCATCGTCGAGGGAGCCGTGCGCTCGTACCGGTGCGCCATGACGGAGCTCGCGGCGATGCACAACCTCGACGCGTGGTACGCGCGCGCCTCGACGAGGACGAGATCCTCCGCCGCTGGGGCGACCAGGCCGGGGGCAGGGCTGTCTCGCGCTTCCAGAAGGCCGCGACGAAGGCGAGGACGAAGGACCGCCTACGCGCCATCGCCAAGTTGAGCCACCGCGTCGGCGGCGAGCTGCGGTTGGCGAGCGCACCACCGATGGTCGTGCCCGTCGAGGAGCTCTTCAGCGAGATCGATGCCGGCCGGGTGGAACGGACTGTCCCGGCGTCATTGCGGAGCTACGCAGAGACGCTCGACGACGCCCGCCGCGGGCTGCTCGAGACGTACCGCTATGTGCACCTGGCCCGCAAGGTGGTGGGGGTCGGCAGCGTCGGCAGGCGTGCGTGGATCGCCCTGTTCGTCGGACGGGACGAGGCGGACGCCCTGATCCTGCAGGTCAAGCAGGCTGAGCGCTCCGTCGTCCAGGGGCCCTCCTCGGACGCCGGCCCGTACGCCAACCGAGGACAGCGCGTCGTGGAGGGCCAGCGGCGCATGCAGGCGGCGAGCGACATCTTCCTCGGCTGGGGTCGCTCCGCGGGAGAAGACGGCGTCGATCGGGACTTCTACGTCCGGCAGCTGTGGGACTGGAAGGCCTCGGCCGACCTCGGGGCGATATCGCCGTCGGTGGTGGTGGGGGTGTACGACCAGATCTGCGGCTGGACGCTCGCCCGCCCCCACGCCAGGTCCGGCGACCGCTTCGCCATCGCCTCCTACCTCGGGCCCACCGACGGCTTCGACACCGCCCTCAGCTCCTTCGCCCGGAGCTACGCCGACCAGAACGAGCACGACCACGCTGCCCTGCTGCACGCCATCCGGTCGGGGAGGACACCGGCGGCCGAAGGCGACACGGCCAAGTCGCCCGACGGGATTTGCTGGGCTCATCCGACCTGGGGGATGCCGCGGCCGCGATGGTGGCCGACGATCGTCGACGCTGCTCGACACCGAGCGAGCCCATCCCGAGGAGAAGGCACATGGCAACCCTGACCGTCTGGAAGTTCGCAGAGCCCGGAGGGGCCGACAAGGCGGTGAAGACGCTCGAGATGCTCTCGAAGCAGGAGCTCATCACGATCCACGACGCGGCCACGGTGACCTGGGAGTCGGGCAAGAAGAAGCCGAAGACCCGGCAGGTGGCCAGCCTCACCGGTGCCGGCGCGGCCGGCGGGGCGTTCTGGGGGCTGCTGTTCGGCCTGCTGTTCTTCGTCCCCCTCCTCGGCATGGCCGTCGGCGCCGCCATGGGCGCCCTGGCCGGCTCCATGTCGGACGTCGGCATCGACGACGCCTTCATCGCCTCGGTGCGCCAGAAGGTGACGCCCGGGACGTCCGCGCTGTTCGCCATGACGAGCGACGCGGTGCTCGACAAGGTGCACGAGGCCTTCGCCGGTGTCGACATGGAGCTCATCCAGACCAACCTGTCCCACGACGAGGAGGCCCGCTTGCGCGAGGTCTTCGCCGAGGACTGAGGGCCCGCCGTGCACTCGAGCGGGGCCGGCGTGACCAGCCGAGCTTGGCCCGAGACCAGGGAGGAGGTGGCCGAGCTGAGCTCCTACGCTCGCATGCGCCGACTGGCGATCTTCGTCGGCATCGGGGTGCTCGTCGCCGCCGAGGGCGTCGTCGAGATGGCGCGCTTGCGCCGTCGTGTCCGTCGTGGCCTGACGTCCTGGTTCGACGGGCTCGGACGGCGGGCCGAGCACGAACGACGCTTCGCCGAGGCCGCCTTCATCGCCCGCCGCCTCCGCAGCTGACCCGCACGTCCTTGGCGCCAGGCCGTGTGGTCATCCGGGCGGGGTGATGCGGCTGGCACGCTGCGCCGCGAGCATTCCCCCGTGCGCCCAGGCCGGAGGCGGAGGTGACCACGCCTCGGCGGGAAGGGGACGGCGAGCGCCGCGCAGGTGAGAACGCGACACGTTCGGCGCGGGAGGCCTACCCCGGGGGACGCTCGCCATTCCGGCGCCGCGCCGCCCGGCCTCTCGTGGAGCGGGCCATCCCCCTCTCCGCCGATCTGGCGGGCTACCAGGCCGGGACGCTGCGGCGCGACCTCGTCGCCGGCCTCACCGTCGCCGCTCTCGCCATGCCCGCCAGCATGGCTTTCGCCGAGCTCGCCGGCCTGTCCGCCGTCGCCGGGCTGTACGCGCTGCTGCTGCCGTCCGTCGCCTACGTGGCGGTCGGGTCCTCCAGGCGGCTCATGATCGGGCCCGAGGGCGTCACCGCGGCCATGACCGGTGCGGCCCTGGGGCCCATCGTGGCGACGGCGCCCGGACGCGCCGCCGGGGCCGCCGCCGCCCTCGCCCTCCTGGTGGGAGCCACCTTCCTCATCGCTCGGGCGCTGCGGCTCGGCTGGCTAGCCGACTACTTCTCACGCCCGGTCCTGACGGGCTACATCCACGGGGTCGCCGTCGTGCTCCTGGTCGGCCAGCTCGGCAAGCTCACCGGTGCCTCGATCGACGCCGACCGGCCGGTGGCGCAGGTGGGCGAGCTCGTGCGCGAGGTGGGCACCGTCAGCGGCGTCGCCGTAGCCGTCAGCCTCGTCTCCCTCGCCGTGCTGTTCGGCATCCGTTGGCTGGCCCCGAAGCTGCCTTCCGCTCTGATCGTCGTGGTCGGAGCCATCGTCGTGTCGACTGCTGCGGACCTGGCCGCGCACGGGGTGGCGACGATCGGCCACATCCCGAGCGGCCTGCCGAGCTTCGCGTGGCCCGGCTTCCGCCTCGACGAGCTGGACGAGCTCCTCACCGCGGCCGTCGGCATCTTCGCCGTCAGCTTCGCCGACTCGACGTTGACGGCTCGCGCCTACGCCGGCAAGCACCAGGAGCACGTCGACGCCGACCAGGAGCTGCGGGCCTTGGGGCTGGCCTCGCTGGCCGCCGGGCTCACGCAGGCGTTCCCGGTCAGCTCGAGCGGGTCCCGGACGGCCGTCGCTGACGAGATGGGCTCCCGGACCCAGGTCGCGGCCTTGTTCTCGACCATCGCCGTGGCCCTCGTCCTCCTGTTCCTCACCGGCCCGATGGAGCAG
>WHTX01000019.1:0-15917 GCA_009377505.1 Acidimicrobiia bacterium | reverse complement strand
GAGCAGCTGCCCACGTCCGTGCTCGGCGCGGTGATCGTCTTCGCGGCGACGGGGCTCATCGACCCAGCGGCATGGCGCTCCCTCGCCCGTGACAACCGGCGTGAGCTGGCGATCGCCGCGGTGACCACGGCCGGCGTGCTCACCGCGGGGATCCTCCCCGCCCTGCTGGACGCCGTCGCGCTCTCCATCCTCGACGCGGTGGCCCGGAGCTCGCGGCCGCACGACGCCGTGCTGGGCTACGTGCCCCGGCTCGAGCGCTGGGCCGACGTGCGGCTGCACCCGAGCGCCCGCCTCGCGCCCGGGATCCTGGTCTACCGGCTCGACGACCGGCTCTTCTTCGCCAACGCCGAGTACGTGAAGGGACGGCTTCGGGAGGCGTTGGCCGGTGCGCCGGGCGAGGTCCGCTGGGTGGTCCTCGACGCGGAGTCACTCGTCACCGTGGACACCAGTGGCCTGGCAGCCTTGCGCGAGCTCGTCCGCGAGCTGCACTCGAACGGTGTCAGCTTCGCCATCGCTCGCGCTCGCGGGTCGGTCATCCAGCTGCTGGCTGATGCCGGGCTCGTCGGGGCGATCGGCCATGAGCACGTGTACCCGACCGTTCGGGCCGCGGTCACCACCTTGGCGCCGACCGACTCGTAGGAGGTTCACCCCGTCGGGGTGACGCTCTCCTGACCGCCCCTTCGAAGCCCTGCCACCGTGCGCCGCCAGGCGGGCCCGGGCATCACCCGTAGCGAACGATCGGCCCCACCGCGGCGCGATCCGGGCGCGTGTGGGTCCGGCGGGGCCGTGGCCTCCGTCGTTCATCCCCTGAGGGTGATGCACCCGGGCCGCTTCGGTGCCTGCATCAGGGATGTGGCCCCCGGCCGACCCGACCACGGAGGTACCCGATGATCTGGCTGATCCTCGCGCTCCTCGGCGTGCCGCTCTGGCTCGTCGTAGGCGGCATCCTGGCGCTCGTCACGCGCTCGTACCGGCTGCGCGCCCGGCCGGGCAACGTGCCCGTCCGGCTGCACAAGGCGGGCAAGCCGCCGGCGAAGGGCTGGCACCGGGGCAACGCCGTCTGGGTGCGCGACGTCTTCGAGTTCCGCGGCTCGCCGGCGGCGTGGAACGAACTGCTCGTCGGGGTCTCGTCGGCGACGACCCGGGAGCTGTCACCGGACGAGGCGCACGCGCTGCGCCGCATGGACGACCCGGTCGTCGCCGTCCTGGCCCTGGGTGGCGGGCCCGAACATGGCGGGCCGGTCGAGGTGGCGGCCGAAGCCACGGACCTGGCCCTCGTCCTCGGGCCCTACGGGAAGGTGCCCCACACCTTGTCGGCTGACGTGGGCCTCCGGTGAAGGGGCCAGCATCGCCCTCGGGGGCAGTATCGACCGAGGGGCCAGTGCCGACCGAGGGCATGGTGTGGCTGGGCGGCGGGACCTTCCTGATGGGATCGGACGACCACTACCCGGAGGAGGCGCCCGCGCACCGCGAGACGGTGGCGAGCTTCTGGGTGGACGCCCTCGCGGTGACGAACGACGACTTCAGCCTGTTCGTCGATGCCACCGGTCACGTCACCCTCGCCGAGCAGGCGCCCGAGGCGGCGGACTACCCGGGGGCCGACGCCGGGCTCCTCACCCCTGCTTCGATCGTGTTCCGCAAGCCCCGCCACCGTGTGGACATGCGGGATCACCTCAATTGGTGGGCCCTCGTGCCCGGAGCCGACTGGCGCCATCCCCAGGGGCCCCGCAGCTCGATCAGGGGCCGAGGGCGCCACCCGGTCGTGCACGTCGCCTACGCCGACGCCGAGGCCTACGCCCGCTGGGCCGGCAAGGACCTGCCCAGCGAGGCCGAGTGGGAGTACGCCGCCCGCGGCGGCCTGGACGGTGCCACGTACGCCTGGGGCGAGGCGTACACCCCGGGTGGGCGCCACCTGGCCAACACCTGGCAGGGCGAGTTCCCCATCCAGGACCATCGCCTCGACGGCTTCGAGGGCACGGCGCCGGTCGGCTCGTTCCCGGCCAACGGCTACGGCGTCCACGACATGATCGGCAACGTGTGGGAGTGGACGGCGGACTGGTACGCCAGCCACCAGGCACCCGCCCACCCCTGCTGCGCAGGGACGGGCCCCCGACGTGAGGCGAGCTTCGACCCGGCCATACCGGAGGCTCGGATCCCTCGACGGGTGATGAAGGGCGGCTCGCACCTCTGCGCCCCGAACTACTGCCGTCGCTACCGCCCCGCGGCGCGCATGGCCCAAGCTGTCGACACGTCCACGTGCCACCTCGGCTTCCGTTGCGTGCTGAGGCCTCGAGCCGCAGGCGCGGGCGGCCCCGGAGAGCCGTAGCGCCCGCCCCCCTGCCGTCGCGCGCCAGGGGAGTTTCACCTCGAAAGGACGATGTGGGCGGCGAGGCCGCGCCCCGACAATCCGAACGCCCACGCTGGCACTCTCACATTGGAGTTCTGCGATGACGAGCTCACCCGACCGGCACGCACGTGCGATGTTGCCGATCCCCGACCGCCCGGGGTTCGGCCTGACGACGTATGACGCCAAGGACCCCGACACCGCCTTCCCTCCCATCGAGCCGTTGCTCCCGCCGGAGGGGGCCCCGAACGTGCTGGTCGTCCTTCTCGACGATGTGGGGTTCGGGGCGTCGAGCGCGTTCGGGGGCCCGTGCCGTACGCCGACGGCCGAGCGGCTGGCGGCCGGTGGCCTGAGGTACAACCGCTTCCACACCACGGCGTTGTGCGCGCCGACGCGCCAGGCTCTGCTCACGGGGCGCAACCACCACTCGGTCGGGATGGGCAGCATCACCGAGACGGCGACGTCGGCTCCGGGCAACAGCTCGCTGCGGCCGAACACCAAGGCGCCGCTGGCGATGACGTTGAAGTTGAACGGGTACTCGACGGCGCAGTTCGGCAAGTGCCACGAGGTGCCGGTGTGGCAGTCGTCCCCGATGGGGCCGTTCGACGCTTGGCCTTCGGGCGGTGGAGGGTTCGAGACCTTCTACGGGTTCATCGGTGGTGAGAACAACCAGTGGGACCCGGCCCTGTACGACAGCACGACCCCGGTCGAGCCGCCCGCCACGCCCGAGGAGGGCTACCACCTGACGGCAGACCTGGCCGATCGGGCGTGCAGCTGGGTGCGCCAACAGAAGGCGCTCATGCCGGAGAAGCCGTTCTTCATCTACTTCGCGCCCGGTGCCACCCACGCGCCGCACCACGTACCCAAGGAGTGGGCCGACCGGTACGCGGGCCAGTTCGACGGCGGGTGGGACGAGCTGCGCGCCCGCACGTTCGCCCAGCAGTTGGAGCTGGGGGTCATCCCGGCAGACGCCGAGCTGACCGGCCGTCACGCTGAGATCACCGCGTGGGACGACATGGCTGACGAGCTCAAGCCGGTGCTGGCTCGTGAGATGGAGGTGTACGCCGGGTTCCTGGAGCACACCGACCATCACGTCGGCCGGCTGGTCGACGCGATCGACGATCTCGGCGTGCTCGACAACACGATCGTGTACTACATCGTCGGCGACAACGGCGCGTCCGCCGAGGGCACCATGAACGGCGCCTTCAACGAGATGGCGAACTTCAACGGGATGGCCGCGCTCGAGACGCCCGAGTTCATGCGCTCCAAGATGGACGAGTTCGGCTCGCCCGAGTCCTACAACCACTACTCGGTCGGCTGGGCGTGGGCGATGGACACCCCGTTCCAGTGGACCAAACAGGTCGCCTCGCACTGGGGCGGTACCCGCAACGGCACCATCGTGCATTGGCCCGCCGGGATCGAGGAGCGGGGCGGGCTGCGCCCGCAGTTCGCCCACGTGATCGACCTCGCGCCCACGATCCTGGAGGCTGCCGGGCTGCCCGAGCCGACGATGGTGAACGGCGTCCAGCAGTCGCCCATGGAGGGCACGAGCATGCTCTACACGTTCAATGATGTGGCGGCGCCGGAGCGCCACGACCTGCAGTACTTCGAGATGTTCGGCAACCGCGGCATCTACCACAAGGGCTGGAGCGCGGTCACCAAGCACCGCACGCCTTGGCTCATGGTAGGCCACAACCCGCCAGCGTTCGACGACGACGTGTGGGAGCTCTACGACGGCAGTAGCGACTACAGCCAGGCCCGCAACCTCGCTGCGGCCCAGCCCGACATGCTCGCCAAGCTGCAACGGCTGTGGCTCATCGAAGCCACCAAGTACAACGTCCTGCCGATGGACGACCGCCTCGTCGAGCGGGCTGTACCGGAGATCGCCGGGCGGCCGACCCTCATCCGCGGCAACTCACAGCTGTTCTTCCCCGGCATGGGGCGCCTGTCGGAGAACAGCGTCGTCAACATCAAGAACAAGTCGTTCTCCGTGACCGCCGAGGTCGACGTCCCGGACGACGGCGCCAACGGCGTGATCATCGCCCAGGGCGGCCGCTTCGGGGGTTGGGGTGTCTACGTCAAGGACGGCAAGGCCAAGTTCGTCTACAACGTGCTCGGCATCCAGGAGTTCGCCACCGAGGCCAAGGTGGCCATCCCCGCCGGTGCGCACCAGGTGCGCATGGAGTTCGCCTACGACGGTGGCGGCCTGGCCAAAGGCGGCGACGTCCACCTGTACTACGACGGCACCGTCGTCGGCGACGGACGCGTCGAAGCCACCCAGCCGATGATCTTCTCCGCCGACGAGACGACCGACATCGGCTACGAGTCGGGCACCACCGTCACGCCCGACTACACGGCCCACGGCAGTCGCTTCACCGGCAAGATCAACTGGGTGCAGCTCGTCGTGGGCGCCGACGACCACGACCACTTCATCGACCCCGAGGAGCGCCTCCGCGTCGCCATGGCGAGGCAATGAGCACCATGGGAAGGCGACGACCGGATTCGACCCAGCCGAGCAGCTGACCCGTGCACTTCGAGGACTGGATGGAGCTCGTCGTCGAGGCGTTCGAGGTCGCCGGGGTCGCCATCCTCGTCGTCGGTTCGATTGTTGCGCTGGTCAGGTCCGCTCAGGTCGCGTCGCGTGGGGCCCGGCGCCGCTCTTACGCGCAGGCCCGCCAGGACGTCGGCCGAGCGATCCTGCTCGGGCTGGAGGTCCTGATCATCTCCGACATCGTCCAGACGATAACGATCGACCCCACGCTCGAGAGCGCCGTGACCCTCGGCGTGGTCGTCCTTGTCCGCACGTTCCTCAGCTTCTCCCTCGAGGTCGAGCTCAACAGCGCCCTCCCGTGGCGGGAACACCCGAGTGCCGGCCGTTCACCCGATGAGGCGTGATGCGCCCTCGTCCTGGCGTGCGCTCTGCTGACGAGGCGTGGACGCACGTGCCCCACGCCCGCCCCGGGCCTCAGCTCCTTCATCGCATCAGTCGTGGGCGAGGGCGTCGACGGCCACGGCGATGGCGAGGACGAGGACCGGGTCGACGCCCGGCTCGATCTCGATGCCGTAGGTGTCGCGCACGCGGAACCACCTCTTCGACACCTCGGCGACCTTCTCGCCGCCCCGTTCGACCTCGTACTCATGGTCGACCACGTTGCCGCGGATGCGCAGGTCCTCGCCGTGCTCGACGTCGACGTGGAAGCGGTCCCGGATCCCGACGAGCCCCTTCTTGACCGTCGCCTCCCCGCCGGGGAGCTCGATCCTGATGGCGTCCCGGAGCCGGGCCACCTTGCCGTTCACCTTGAAGGCCCGGGCCCCCGGTCTCGTCCTCGACCCAGTAGTCGTCGCCGACGGCCATGAGCCGCTCCCGGAGCTGGAAGCGTCGCTTCGGTGGCTCGTCTCGATGGCGTCGTCGCAGCCCCATGTGCGTCCTCTCCTGTCCTCGTCATCCCTGCTCGGCGTCTCCCCCCGGCTCGGGGGCCGGCCCCGGGCGCCCCGCCCCCGCGTTCCTCGTGGCCGCCCGCCGCTCCCGCCCGAGCTCGACGGCGTTGGTGACCACGCGCAGGCCGAAGCCGACGACGACGAGGTCGACGACCATCTGGACGGTCACCGCCGCTCGTCCCCATTGGGTCATCGGGCTGATGTCGCCGAAGCCGACCGTGGCGAACACCGTCACGGTGAAGTAGAGGGCGTCCGTGCGGGTCACCGGCTGGTCGAACGTCGCGGGGGACGCATCGGACATGACCACGTAGCACGAGGCGAAGCTCACGAGCAGCAACGGGATGGAGGCCGCCAGCGCTTCGACAGCGCGCAGCCGGGGCAGGGGCGACAGGATGATGGCCCGGACCTGCAGTATGGCGAGCAGGGCCACGGCGACGAGCGCGAGGACGAGCAGCGCGACCGGGGGCACGTCGCGCCGGGGCTCGAGGGGCAGCACGTAGAACAGGGCGACGAGCGAGGCCGTGGTGGCGAGGATGCGGACGGCCGCTCCCAGGCCCAGGAGCCAGAGGGTGCGGCCGGCGCGTGGCTCGGGAGCGGCGTCCGCCACAGGCCCAGCGGCGACGTGGCTCACGACCGGGCTGCCGCGGTCGGTGGGCGGGCTCTCGGGGCCCGGCTCACGAGCCCCCGGCGAGCGCTGCTCGCTTGGCCTCGCCGTACTCCTCGTCGGTCAGGCGCCCGGCGGCGTGCAGCGCGCTGAGCCGTTCGAGCTGGTCGACGCTCGAAGCATTGCCGGCCGGGCGCCCGTGGGCGCGCCCACCCATCGATCCCCAGGCGGCCCGAGCCCGGGCGGGCAGGTCGCCGAAGCCGGCGAAGGTCGCGCCGGGGAACTCGGCGAGCGTCTGGCGCCGGAACGCGTGGACGCCGACAGCGACGAGCACGGCGAGCAGGAGCGTGCTCGACAGGATGCGGAACGCGGGGATCGGCGCCCACAGGACGAGGACGAGGAACAGTGCCGTCGTCGTGCCCCAGACCGCCAGCCGCCGGGCGTTGACCGCGGGTGCCACCGCCCGCCTGAACCCGGTCGCCACGCGCCCGGGCCCGCTGACGAAGGCGTACAGCAGCACGGTCACGCCGAGGGCCAATCCCGTCCAGGCCAGCTCGCGCAGCAGCGATGCAGCGACCACCCAGGCGGCCTGGGCCGCGTCGCGGTAGGTGGGCACGGTGATGGCGGTGTCGACGGCCCACCGACCAACCAGGCGCTGGGCGACCAGTACCAGGAGGCTCACCAGCACGACGCACCAGCCCACGTTGCGCAATGCGACGCGGCGCCAGCCCCGGGCCAGGTAGACGGCCAGGCCGTACAGCCCCACCACCACCAGCACGAGGAAGGCGCTGAGCCACTTGACCACCCGCACCGCGGTCTGGGCCGCGTCCAGCTGGCTCGACCGGGCGAGGGTCACGGTCCCGGCGTCCTCGGGGACGCGGTCGAGGACGCCTTGGGGCAGGCCCAGCTGCGTGCCCAGCTGGCGGACCAGCTCGGAGAGGTCCAGGGTGATGACTCCGCCGGCCGTGGACAGCCCGGCCCGGGTGCGGTCCTCGAGCACCCGCACCAGGGCGGCGTGTGCCTCCCGGTTCGTGGCCCGCCACAGGGCGCGGACCTGGGACGTGACGAGGAGGCGGTCCACGGCCTCGATGGCCGGCTGGCGTAGGGCCGCCGACAGGGGCCCGGCAAGCCCCTGGACGGCGTCGGGCAGCTGCTGGCGCAGCTCGGCGGCCACGTCCACGGCGGCGTACAGCTGGCCGACGACGTACTCGGACAGGGCTGTGCGCACGGCCGGGTCGTCGAGGAGCTCGTCGCTCGCCGCTACCCAGGCGTCGGTGTCGAGGGCCTGGCGCTGCACCCAGAGGTTGAGCGCCGAGGTGAGCAGGAGGATCGACGCCAGCGCCGAGATGGCGGCCACCCATAGTCGGTGCCGACGGACGGCCGGCAGCGCGTCGGCACCAGGGTGGGTGTGGGTGACCGGTTGTGCATCCACTGCCGCGGTCCGTGTGGTCATTGCCACCCCTTCAGGTCGCCGCTGGGCGGGCGCGCCACCCCCGCCCCGGTCCGGTACCCGGGTGGCCCGGGGGCCGACGGGCGCCCATGCAACAGCGGGAGCAGCCCCCGGGGCATCACCCGATGAGGGTGAACAGCCTCAGGACCAGGTCAGTTACATCATCCACACCGGGGGATGCGTGCCCCGCGGCGGGGGGGGAGGGTCAGCGGGACGCCGGGCAGCGGTGGCCGAGGGGCGATGCGCAGCCAACGCGAGGCCGTCCGGGCATCGAGCTGCCGGCCGATCCAGCGCACCCAGGAGGCATCGTCACGTGATCGCGACCGAGTTCGGAACGGGGCAGGTCTTCCTGTCCATGATGTGGTTCTTCCTCTTCTTCATCTGGATCTGGGTGCTCGTCAGAGTCTTCGCTGACATCGTCAGCAGCCGCGACCTTTCGGGCTGGGGGAAGGCCCTGTGGACGGTCTTCGTGATCGTGCTGCCCTACTTGGGAGTCTTCGTCTACCTGGTCGCCCGGGGCGAGAAGATGCACGAGCACGCCGCCGACGCTGCCCAGGCCCAGGACGCCGCCAATCCGCAGTACATCCAGAGCGCCGTCGGCCAGAACGGCCGCAGCCCGGCGGACGAGGTGACCAAGCTCGCCGCCCTGCGGGCGCAGGGCGTCATCGACGACGCCGAGTTCGACCGGGCGAAGGCGAAGGCCCTCAGCTGAGCTCAGCGGGAACGGGCCGGGGGCGGCGCGGAGCCCCTGGCCCGCGCCGCCGACAGTCCAGCCAGCCGTTCAGGCCCCGAGCAGCTTCGCCTTGGCGGCGGCGAACTCGGCGTCGGTGAGCAGGCCCTGTTGCTTGAGCGCACCGAGGCGCTCGATCTCGCCCACGACGTCCTCGCCCGCCGCCGGGGTCGGCGCCGGGGCGGGGGCATAGGTCGGGGCGGCTGCGGCCGCCTCGTCGGGAGCGCCGGACGGTGCCGGCTGCTCCTCGTCGTAGGCCCGGCGGTCCCACCGCGCCTGTTGGCGCCGGGAGACGTTGTTGGACACCGCGGTCGCGGTGCCGGCGACGACGGCTGTGCGGGCGATCCCCCGGAGCAGTCCCATGGCGGCGGCCTCCTCAGGGCCCGGGCGTGGTGCGCAGGGCGGCCAGCACGTCTTGGCGCGGGATCCGGGCCTGGTCCACCAGCTCGGCGTCAGCCGCGGCGAGGGCAGAGACGAACGGCGCAGCCCACGTGTTCTCCCACACGAGCAGGGCGGCCGAGGTTCCCGGCTCCAGGTCGCGGGCCGCGACCTCGAGGTCCTCCTCGTCGAGCAGGTGTCCCTCGACCATGTCGACGAGCATGCTGAACTCCGGGTCGGAGGTGGCCGCCAGCCCAGCGAGCTCGACGGTCGTCGCCGCCCCGTCGATCTGCTTGTGCACGACCATCAGGTCGATGACGCGCACGAGGCCGCCCACCACCAGCTCGTTCAGCGCGCGGGCGATCTCGCCGGTGAACCCGTTCCCCGGGAACCTGAGCACGACCACATCCACGGGGCCCATCTCCATGGCCTCGCTCCCTCTCCTGGTCGGGTCCCGCCGCGGGGCGGGTTGTACCCGCTCCATGGATGCCAGGAGCCCATCTCGTGGACATCGCCCACATGGGATGAAGCCCCCGCGTGCCCGCCGGGGTGAGCCGGGGGGCGACCCGAAAGCGCGCTCGACCTGCTCACCCGCATGGGGTGATGCTGAGGGCGCGATCCCGTGCTTTGATCTACGTGTGCAGCTTCGGCGTCAGACCGGCGGGTTTACCCGAGCACGAGGACGTTGAAACCATGGAGTGTTGCCGCCACGACACGACCGACTGGCCCGCCGCCCTTTCGCACGCCCCCGCGCCCGTCGCCGCCCTTCCCCCGAGCGCCGTCGCCACCCCACCGCCCCCGTCGACACCGGTCGTCCGCCGCGGGAACCTGGTCGACCGCCTCATCGGGAGCGTCGACCTCGTCGTGGTCACCGCGCCGGTCGGCTACGGCAAGACCACGCTCGTCGAGCAGTGGGCACGGGCCGACGGCCGGCCCTTCGCGTGGCTGTCGCTCGACCCGGGCGACAACGACCCGACCGTGTTGTCCCGGTCGTTGGCCCTGGCCGTCCTGCGGCTGGGCACGGCCCGAGCGGCCGGGGCCGGCCCGATGGGCCGGGGCGGGGCGCGTGTCACCGCGCTGAGCCCGCAACGGGTCAGTCGCGTGATGGCGGAGCACGCCTCGCCCTTCGTGCTCGCCATCGAAGACGTCGACACGCTGTCGAGCCGTAGCGCCCTCGACGTCCTCGAGGCCGTGCTCGAGCACTTGCCGGCGGGTTCGACCGCGGTCCTCACGGGCCGGACCGCTCCTGCCCTCCGCCTGGGCCGCCTCCGGGTGAGGACCGGTGTGGTCGAGCTCGGCATGACCGACCTGGCCATCGGGGTCGACGACGTCGAGCACCTGTGCCGGGCCTGGGGCGTGGAGCTCGGGGCCACAGACCTGGCGGACCTCGTCGAGGGGACCGAGGGCTGGCCGGCTGGCGTCGCCCGCAGGCTCGCTGCCGGCGCCGGTCCCCCCCAGCACCAGGCCGTGATGGGCGGCGAGTGGCTGGACGGGCTCGGGGCCGACGCCATCGCGTTCCTGCGCCGGGTGTCGTGCCTGGACCGGTTCTCCGGTCCGCTGTGCGACGCGGTGCTCGGCCAGCTGGGGTCCGCGGTGGTGCTCGACGACCTCGCCCGCCGGAACCTGCTCGTCATCCCCGTCCAGCGGGGGAGGCACTGGTACCGGCTCCACCGCCTGTTCGCCGCGGCCATGCAGGACGAGCTGGCCCGCGTGGAACCGGGTCTGGCCCCCGTCCTCCAGGCCCGGGCCAGCGCCTGGTTCGAAGCGCAGCGCGACCTCGACGGAGCCATCACCTACGCCCTGCGCAGCGGCGACCGGGCCAGGGCCGAAGCCCTCGCCGCTGCCAACGTGGCCACCACGGCCGCTCGGGGGGACTTCAGCTCGGCCGCCCGGTGGTTGGGCCTGTTCTCCACCGACGAGCTGTCCACCAGCGGGCAGCTCGCCGTCGCCGCGGCCGCGCTGCACGCGACCATGGGCGAGAGCGCTGCGGCCGCGCACTGGCTGGCCTGCGCCGAGCGCGTGGTGGGCGGCGAGCGGCCATCGCGGGACCAGGGGGCGACGCCCCCCGTGCGGCTCGCGCTCGTGCGGGCCGGCCTGGCGCGCCTCTCGGCCCGCGAGATGCTCGAGGAGGCCACCTACGCCTGGCGGCGACTTCCCTACGGCGCCCATCACGCCGCGTCGTCGCTGTGCGTCGGCGCCGCCGCGCTCATGCTGGGCGACGTCGAGCGGGCGACGGCCGCCTTCGCGGACGGCCGGGCCGAGGCGGCGGACCTCGTCCCCCTCGTCGAAGCGCAGTGCCTGGCTTATCTGGCCCTCGTGCACATCGACGCCGAGGCATGGCGGGAGGCTGCTCCCCTGGCGCGGGAGGCCCGGAACCTGCTCGCAGAGCACCACCTCCAGGCATTGGCCCCCTCCGCCCTCGTCTCGGCGGTGAGCTACCTGGTCGAGGCGCACGACGGCAACAGCGCCGGGGCGGCCCCGGACCGGCTGCAGGCCCGGCACAACCAGGCCCGCTACGTGGGCCTCGCCCCCGGCGCCAACCTCGAAGCCAGGGTGGCGCTGGCCGGGGCCGACCTGCTCGTGGGCAACCGGGCCGGCGCCCGCACGCTCATCAACGAAGCGGAGCAGATCCTGCCCGTCGTGCACGACGCCGTGCGGCTCAAACAGCGGGTCAGCGACCTGCGCGCCGCCTTGGCGCAGCCGGCCGAGGGCGGCAGCCTCGGAGCAGCCTCCCTGACGATCGCCGAACTGCGCGTGCTGCAGTGCCTGCCCACTCATCATCGCGCAGCGCCTGCTCGTGTCCCGCAACACGGTGAAGTCCCAGGCCATCGCCATCTACCGCAAGCTGGGCACGGCTTCTCGAGGCGACGCCGTCGACGTTGCCCGAGACGCAGGGCTGCTCGATGACGCCGTCCTCGGCCCCTGACGAGCGCCACCGCCGACACCGGCGCGGTCATCCCATCGGGATGATGACCTGGCGGGCGGTCCCACCTACCCTCCCGACGAGGGCCGCCGCCTGGCGGCCGACCCCGCCGGGGGCGACCGTTCGGCGGCCAGGGGGACAGGATGGGACTCTTCTTCCGGCCGCGACGACCGCTCGCCCGGCTGGCCGCAGGGGCCGCCATCGCGGGGACCAGCCACCGGGACGGCCGCCATCCTGCCGACGGGCGCCACAGCGTCGATGCTCGGCCCTACACGCCTGCCGACGTGGCGCTCTACGCGCCTCCGAGGGGCCGGCGCCCCGCCAACCTGGGCGAGGAAGCCCTCGAGGGGCTCGTGGCCCGGCGTGCCGCGCGCGTGCTCAGGAGCGGGGAGGAACGCGTGGCCGAGCGCCAGCGGCCGAGAAGCTAGCGCGCCGCCACGTCGTCGCCGTAGCGGGCGCCTTGCGCCTCGGGGACCGAGCGGGGAGGAGGCACCAATGGCAGGCCACGACCGCGCCGCCGTCCTGCGCCGAGCGGTATAGAGCGCGTTGGGCGGGGTGGTGGAGGAGCTCGGCGAGGTCGTCACCGACGACGTCGCCGCCTGGTCGCCCAACATGGTGGCTCGTTCGCGAGCTGAGCTGATCGACGCCCTGCTCTCGCACGACGAGGTGCTCACCGACGTCGACGTGGTGATCGACGGCCTCGACGTGGTCGGGGACAAGGGCATCGCCGAGTGGCGGGCGACCGCCACGTTCTCGTTCCCGTTCCTCCTCGACGAGGACCTCCTCATCGAGCCGACCGGCGCCCGGCTGACCCTCGCCGGCGTGACCATCGCCGAGTTCCGGGGCACGAAGATCAGCGGCCTGCGGTCGTACTTCGACGACTCCGCCCTGCTCGAGCAGATGCTGGTGGAGCCCTGATGGCGAAACAGGTGCGGGACCGCCCGCCCGTCGAGCCGTCGGTCCCATCACCCGATGGGGATGATGACCAGGGGCGCGGGCCACCCGTACGCTGGCCGCGCCACAAGGCGACCTGCAGACCTGGGACGGGTCGACGCGAACGGAGGCATCTGATGAGCATCGGGCCGGTCGAATACGTCGTCATCGGGTTCCCGGGGAACTCGTTCAACGGGAGCATCGTCCCCGAGCTCTCGAAGCTGCTGGACGCCGGTACCATCCGCCTCCTCGACCTCGTCTTCATCACCAAGGACGGGAACGGCGACGTGCTCGCCGTCGAGTTCGACGAGCACGAGGACCTCGTATCCTTCGGGTTCCTCGATGGCGAGGTCGGCGGCTTCATCGGCGACGAGGACATCGCGCACGCAGCCGAGGCGCTCGAGCCCGACAGCTCGGCGGCCTTGCTCGTGTGGGAGGACACCTGGGCGACGCCCCTCGTGGAGGCGTTGCGCGGGTCGGGCGGCGTCCTGATCGAAGGGTCGCGGATCCCTCACGACCTCGTGGAAGCGGCCGAGGCCGAACTGGCCTCGACCAGCGCCTGATCACGCTGACAAGGCCTGATCACGCTGACAGGGAGGTAATGACATGCTGAGACGTCGACCGCTGGCGCGGGCCGCCGTCACGACCGCCGTCGTGGCCGGGACGGCCACCCGGGTCAGCGGCCGGGTCAACCGACGCCAGGAACGACGGGGGGGCTGAGGCCCACCGGCGGGGATGGCGTGGGCGGCGTGCCCGTGGACGCGCGTTGGCGTGTCCACGGGTATCGCCGCCTATCGGCGCGCCCGGTACGAGCAAAAAGGCGACCTGACGCGACGTGGCAGAAGGGGAACCACGAGTCCAAAGAGCACGCAGCGTATGCGTGATTTCACTCGGTGAGTTGGTGTCAGCTTTTACCTGAAGAACATCGTTGTCCCTGGGTGTCTCGACGTCTACGCTCCGCTCCGCGCGAGGCCCGACGGCTGGATGAGGCAATGGACAACGATCTCACCGCACTCCTCGAGCGGGTCAGCATCCAAGGCGGCTTCACCTATCCGGACACGAAGTTGTCGCCGCCCCCGAGGAGATCGACGTTCATCTCACGGGTCGACCTCATCGGGCCCCTCGCCGACGGCGGTGAAGACCTGGTGCTCGTGGCCGCCCCGGCGGGGTACGGCAAGTCGACGCTGCTCGCCGAGTGGGTGGCAGCCGAGTCCCGACCCAGCGTGTGGCTGTCACTCGACGTCGCCGACAACGACCCCGTCGTCCTCCTGACGAACCTCGCCATCGCCCTCTCCGCAGTCGAGCCCGTGAACACGACGCTGGTCTCCACGTTGTGGCGGGCCAACCCCAAGGCGATGACCGCGGGGCTACCCAGGTTCGGACGGGCCCTGGCCGGTCGGCGCACCCCGTTCGTGCTCGTCCTCGACGACACGCACGTGCTCGTCTCGCCGGAAGCCCTGGACGTGCTGGCCGTGCTGGTGGCCGAGGTGCCCACGGGGTCCACGCTGGTCCTCTCGGGCCGGGCCCTGCCGCCCCTGCCCTTCGGCCGGCTGCGGCCCCGAAGCAGCACCCTCAGGCTCGGCGCGGCCGACCTCGCCTTCAGCGACACCGAGGCGTCGGACATGTTGGACCTGCTCGAGGTGCACCTCGCAGGCTCGGAGCTCGACAAGCTGGTCGAGCTGACCGAGGGCTGGCCCGCCGCCCTGTACCTCGCCTCGCTCTCGCTCCGCGGCGAGCCGGACACCGCCGAGGCCGTGGCCACCTTCGCCGGCGACGACCGTGTCGTCGCCGAGTACCTCAAGGACGAGCTGCTCGACGCACTCGACCCTGCGGTCAGCTCCTTCCTGCTCGACGCCTCGTGCCTGGCGCAACTGACGGGACCGCTGTGCGACGAAGTGCTCGGCTACGGAGCGTCGAGCGAGCGGCTCGAGAAGCTCGCCCGCGACAACTCGCTGGTCCTGCCCCTCGACGACCACGGTGACGCCTACCGCCTCCACCACCTCCTGGCCGAGCTCCTCCAGGCGGAGCTCGCCCGCAAGGACCCGCACCGGCAGGTGGCCATCTGGGCCCGGGCGAGCCGGTGGTTCGAGGAGCACGGCGACCTCGATTCCGCCGTCTACCACGCGGTGCGCAGCGGGGACCTCGACCGGGCCGAGGCCATGGTCACGACCAACTTCGCCAGGTGGGCGACCTACGGCCGCCATGCCACGCTCAAGCGGTGGTTGGCGCTGTTCGACCGGGACGAGCTCGCCGCCCGGCCACTGCTGACGATCATGGCCGGCTACAACCGACTGGCTGCTGGCGACGGCGCCGGGGCCGCCCATTGGTGCGCCCGGGCCGAACAGGCCGTCCCCGTCCGCCAGGACCCGGCGGGCCCGGGCTGGTCGCCGGCGGTGGCACTGGCCATCCTGCGGGCGACGATCAGCTTCGGGCCCGTTCGCGACCTGGTCGACGATGCCGCCTACGCGATGCGCTGGGTGGGCGAGGACGACTGGCGCATCATGTGCTCCCTGCTCCTCGGCGCGGGCGAGTTCATGGGCGGCGACGACGAGCAGGCCGCTGCGCACTTCGAGGACGGCCGGGCCGGAGCGGCGGAGTTCCCGAACATCATGGCCCTGTGCCTGGCCCACCGGGCCCTCGTGCACGTCGAGCGCGACGAGTGGGAGGAGGCGACAGACCTCGCCCGGCGAGGCCGGGACGTGCTGGCCGAGCACGGTATCGAGGACGTCCCCAACCTCTTCCTCGTCACTGCGGCGAGCTGCCTCGTCGAGGCCCGGGCCGGCCGGGTGGCGGAGGCCCGGGCCGACCACCTCCGTACGCACCGCCACCTCACCGGCTACCTCCACCAGATGGGCTGGGCCAACTTCCAGGCCCGCATCGCGCTGGCGCGGGCGTCGATCCTGCTCGGCGACCGCGTCGGGGCCCGCACCCTGCTCGACGAGGTCGAGCAGTCGCTCGCCCGGGCGCCCGATGCCGTACGGGTCGTCGAGCAGCTCGAGTCCACCCGCCGCCACCTGGCCGAGCCCGCCGAGGGCGCCGCGTCCGGCCCTTCCTCGCTGACCACAGCCGCACTGCGGGTGCTGCACCACCTGCCCTCGCACCTGACCCTGGCAGAGA
>WHTX01000324.1 GCA_009377505.1 Acidimicrobiia bacterium | reverse complement strand
CGAGCGGAGGGTGTCGCGGGCCTCCTGGCGGAGGGCCTGGCGCTCCTCGGCGTCGACGCCGGCGCTGGCCAGGCGCTCGAGGAGGGCGAGGGGGGCAGAGGAAGCCAGGACGGGAACGGGGGCGGCGTCGCGGGCCCGGACGGTCCGGGCTCGGGACGCGGCCGCCTTGGAGATCGGTGCATCGCTCCAGGCCAGGCGCTTGCCGTCGACGCGGACGTGCTCGTGGGCCAGGAGGGCCGGGCGGATCTTGCGCCACAGGTCGGGCCAGGGGTCGGGGGCCTTCGCGCCCGGCCCGGGGCGCGACGCCGGCGGGATGAGGCCGAGGCCGGCCAAGCGCTGGCGGACCTCGACGGCGTCGATGGGGGTGCGGACCTCGCGCAGGATGGCGAGGGCGAGCCCGGCGGGGTCGGCGGCCAGCTCGGCGAAGACGGCGTCGGGCTCGGCAGCCGCCCGGAAGGCGAGGCTGGCTGGGTCGACGTAGCGGGCGCTCTTGGGCAGGGCGTCCCAGATGACGCGGTCGCCGCTCTGGAACTCGATCTGGATGCTGCCCGGTGACTCGGCCACTACCCGGCCCACTCGCCGGGTCTCGCCCAGGTTCTGCAGGACCCAACGGGGCACCGCGGCGTCGCCGCCGGTTGCTCCGGCCACAGGGGCCTCAGGTTGTTGCTCGTCGTCTGCCGTCTCGTCGACCACCGATGATCGAGGGTAGGTCGCTGCGGCTGCGTTACGGAAAGCAGAGCTGCCCAGCGATGCGGAAGCAGAGCTACCCAGCCCGGTCCCGTCGCTGGGTGAACCTGCTCACGCTCAGTGCTCTGTGCGGTCGAACCGCTACAAATCGTGAGAGGCGGGGACTACCCTGGCCCGCATGACGCGGGGCCTGGCCGAGACCACCCGATCGTCCTCGGGACGACTGGCCGCCCGCCCGACGCGGATCGACGTGCTGGACGGGGGCGCCGTGGACGAGCTGCAGCGCCGGGCCGGGAGACGGGCCCGCATCCTCGTGGTCGACGACCACCCGAGCAACGTGGCGCTGCTCAAGGCCCTGCTCACGCGGGCGGGCTTCGACAACGTCAGCGCCACGTGCGACCCGCGCGAGGCGGCAGCCCTCTTCGTCGCCGAGGAGCCCGACCTCGTGCTCCTCGACCTGCACATGCCGGTGCTCGACGGCTTCGCCGTCATGGAGCAGCTCGAGCACCTGGTGGGCGAGGGCGACTACGTCCCGGTGGTGATGCTCACGGCCGACATCTCCCCCGACACGCGCGACCGTGCCCTCGAGGCCGGGGTGGCCGACTTCCTCACCAAGCCCTTCCAGCCCACCGAGGTCATCCTGCGGGCCCGCAACCTGCTGGCGGCGCGGTTCCGGCACCTGCGCATCCACCAGGCGCTGCGGCAGCGGGAGCAGGCGGAGGAGCAGGTTCGCACCGATGCCGTGGCCCGTGCCGCGGTGCTGCGGGCCATGATGGACCAGGACCAGGTCCGGCCGGTGTTCCAGCCCATCGTCGACCTGCGCAGCGGCGAGGTCGTGGGCTTCGAGGCGCTCTCGCGCTTCGACGCCGAGCCTCGCCGGCCGCCCAACGAGTGGTTCGCCGAGGCGTCGGCCGTGGGCCTCGGCGCCGCCCTCGAGGTGCACGCGCTGCGACGTGCGCTGCACGAGCTCGACCACGTGCCCGAGGACCGTTACGTGTCGGTCAACGTGTCCCCCGAGACGGTCGTGGCCGGTGGCCTGCGGGAGGCCATGGCGGGGGTCCTGCCCACGCGTGTGGTGCTCGAGCTCACCGAGCACGTCGCCGTGGACGACTACGACGAGTTCATCGAGGCCGTCGCCCCGTTGCGGGAACGTGGGCTGCGCATCGCCGTGGACGACGCCGGCGCCGGGTTCGCCAGCTTCCGCCACATCCTGCGGCTCTCGCCCGACCTCATCAAGCTCGACCTCGAGCTGACGCGGGGCATCGACCGGGACCCCGGGCAGCGGGCGCTGGCCAGCGCGCTGGTCAGCTTCGCCGCCAAGGTCGGCGCCACGCTCGTGGCCGAGGGCGTCGAGACCGCTCAGCAGCTCGACACCGCCGCCGCCATCGGCATCCGCTACGGGCAGGGCTACCACCTGGGCCGCCCGGCCCCCCTGCCGTAGACCCGGGCCGCCCCATCGCCCCGACCGTCCCCGCGAGCAGCCGGAGGCTGATCGGGCCGACCGCGCTCGTCGGCCCTGACGCTCAAGTTGCGTGACGCGACTGAGATTAGTAGCGTCACGCAACGTATGAGGCGAGGGGGAGGCCTGGGCGATGGGTGACCGCACTGGCGGGACGACCGGACCGGGACAGCGAATCGACGTCGAATCGGTGGAGCCGGCGGGCGGCGAATCGGCGCAGCGAATCGACGTCGAATCGCCGGGCGTGCCGGCGGGCGACGGCCACAGAGCGGGGGATGGGGCCGTCGACCACCACCACGAGCTGGTCACGGTGCCTCCCGACTGGTGGTCGTGGGCGGGCGCCCAGGGCGGCGTGGTCATCGCCCATTGCCTCGCCGCCATGGCCATGGCGGTCGGGGCCCCCGAGGCCCGACCGCGCTCGGTGACGGCGCACCTCCTGCGCCCCGTACGTGAGCCCTTGAGCCTCGATGCCGCGGTTCTGCGCCGGGGCCGAGCCGTCACCACGGCGTCGGTGGCCGGACGGGCCGGCGGCCGCAGCGCCCTCAGCGCTCTGGCCACCTTCGGCCCAGCCGGGACAGGCCCCCGGGTGGCCGCGCCCACAGCGCCCGCGGTCGAGCGCCCCGAGGCCTGCCCGGTCTTCCAGCTGCCCGTCGACTTCGTGCCCATCGGCCAGCACGTCGAGGTGCGGCCGGCCTCGGACGCCCGCCCCCTGGCCGAGGGCCCCGTCCCCGAGCTCCTCGCCTGGCTCCGCCTCGTGGACGACCGGCCCCTCGAGCCCACGGCCCTGGCCATCCTCCTCGACGCCCTCCCGCCCGGCCTCTTCGCCACGTTCGCCGCGTCCATGGCCGTGCCCACGGTCGACTTCACCGCGCACTTCTCGCCGCGGGCGGCCCGCGGCGCGTCCCCGGGGTGGGCCCTCGCCCGCCTGGCCACCGTGGACGCGGGCGAGGGCTGGGCGATCGACGACAGCGAGCTGTGGTCCCAGGACGGCCACCGGCTCGCCGTCGCCCGCCAGTCCCGCGTCATCGCCCCTCTCTGACGAGCGTTTCCGCGCCCGCGTCGCCCATGGCCCACCTCGATGAGGCATCGTTCAACTACTGTGCGGTAGGACGCAGCGCAAACAGGGGGCTCGGCAGATGACCGACTATGACGTCCACATCAAGGGCGGCACGATCGTGGATGGGACCCGCGTGCCGAGGTACCGGGGCGACGTGTGGATCAAGGACGGGAGGATCGCCCAGATCGGCGGCCGGGCCCAGGGCGTATCTGACCAGGTCATCGACGCTGACGGGCTGATCGTTGCCCCGGGCTTCGTCGACCTGCACACCCACTACGACGCCCAGATCCGCTGGGACCCGTGGTGCTCGATCTCGGGCTGGCACGGGGTCACCTCGGTGGTGCTCGGCAACTGCGGCTTCGGCTTCGCCCCGGTCAGGCCCGAGGCCCGCGAGCGGTCGATCCTCACCATGGTCCGCACCGAGGCCATCCCCTACGAGTCGATCAAGCAGGGGATGCCGTGGGAGTGGGAGACCATCCCCGAGTACCTCGACAGCCTCGACGCCGCCACCAAGGGCGTCAACTGCATCCAGTACATGCCGACGGCCTCGCTCATGATCTACGTGATGGGCCTCGAGGCGGCGAAGACCCGCCCGGCGACCGAGGCCGAGCGCAAGGAGATGCAGCGGCTCCTGCACGAGGGCATGGACGCCGGGCTGTGCGGCTTCAGCATCCAGCGCTTGGGGCCGGACTCCACCCAGGCCGACTACGACGGCACACCCATGGTGACCGACACCATGTGCGACGAGGACATCTTCGCCCTCGGGCAGGTGCTCGCCGAGCGTGACGAGGGCTTCATCCAGCTCACCCAGGCCACCGGTGACATCAAGGCCGACATCGCCTTCACCGAGAAGCTGGCCGCGGTGGCCAAGCGGCCCATCCTGTACAACGCCGTCGCGCCCTCCCGGAAGGACCCCGAGGTCCACCGCCGGCCGCTGCGCTGGATCCAGAAGTGCTGGGACGCGGGCCTGCCCGTCTACGCCCAGTGCGGCACCGGCCGGACCGGCTTCGCCTTCACGCTCGAGCACTGGAACCTCTACGACGCCAGCCCGGCGTGGCGGGCCGTCACCACCGGCTCCAAGGAGGAGAAGCTCGCCAAGATGCGCGACCCCGAGCTGCGGGCCGCCGTCGTGGCCGAGACCGAGGAGGCCGACAAGCGCCTGCGGGTCATCCAGGCCGGCATCGGCGGGCCCGTGCCCGGCCTCATCGTGCAGGGCGTGCACAACATCGACCACCTGCGCCAGCACGAGGGCCGCACGGTGGGCGAGATCGCCGCTGAGCAGGGCAAGCACCCGGTGGAGACGATGCTCGACCTGTCCGTCGAAGGCGACCTGCAGGTCGAGTTCCTCGGGCCGGACCGGGGCTCGAACGCCGAGTACATGGCCGAGATGATGAACGAGTCGCCGTACTCGCTCCCCGGCGTGTCCGACGGTGGCGCCCACACCAAGTTTTTCACCGGGGGCTCGTGGAGCACCGACATGCTGCGCTGGCTGGTCCGCGACGAGCAGAAGGTGACCCTCGAGGAGGCGCACTACCGCATGTCGACCCTGGCCGCGCACGCCGCGGGCTTCCGCGACCGGGGGACGCTGCGGGAGGGCGCGGCCGCCGACGTCGTCGTCTACGACCTCGAAGAGGTGGAGATCGACCCGACCTGGATCGGCGAGGTCGTCCACGACCTGCCCGGTGGCGAGTGGCGCCGGGTGCAGCGAGCCAAGGGCTACAAGTCGATCCTCGTCAACGGCGAGGTCACCTACGACGAGGGGGAGTGCACCGGCGCCACGCCGGGCAAGCTGCTGCGCCACGGCCGCGGGTGAGCGACCCGCCGGCCGACGACGCCGGCCTCGAAGAGGCACTGGCCCGCATCGCCGAGCGTGAGCCGGAGGTGCGGGCCTGGAGGGCGCTCCACCCGCCCGAGGAGCTGCGGGCTCGGTGGGCGGAAATGCCTGCCGGGCCCCTCCACCGGGTCACGCTCGGCGTGAAGGACATCATCGACACGGCCGACCTGACCACGGAGCGGGGCTCGCCCATCTACGCCGGGCACCGGCCCAGGGCGGACGCGGCCTGCGTCGCCCTGGCCCGGGCCGGGGGCGCTCTCGTGGTGGGCAAGACCGTCTCCACCGAGTTCGCTTACACCCACCCCGGGCCCACCCGGAACCCCCACGACCCCGCCCACACCCCGGGCGGGTCCTCGAGCGGCTCGGCCGCCGCGGTCGCCGCGGGGATGGCGCGGGTCGCCTTCGGCACCCAGACGGCGGGCTCGGTGATCCGGCCGGGCTCGTTCTGCGGGGTGCCGGCCTTCAAGGCCACCTTCGGGCTGGTGCCCCTCACCGGCGTGCACCCCCTCGCCCCCTCCTTCGACACGCTCGGCTGGTACGGGCGCGACCTCGACGACGTGGCCGCGGTGCTCGAGGCCTTGGCGCCCGCCGCCGAGGGGGCGCCCGCCCTGCCGACCATGCCGCGCATAGGCCTGTACCGGGGCGAGGACTGGCCGGCCGCGGAGCCGGCCACGGCCGACGCCCTGGCCGCGGCCGCCGGTGCGCTGCGCGCTGCCGGTGCCGAGGTGGTCGAGGTCGCCCCGGCGCCGCCCCTGGCCGGCTTGGGCGAGGCCCACC
>WHTX01000323.1 GCA_009377505.1 Acidimicrobiia bacterium | reverse complement strand
CCCACCACCCGGATGCAGACGCTGACGACGTGCTCCTGTGGGCCGAGGCGCTGGCTTCTCGAGCAGCGTGACCCGGACGGTCATTCTCGACAACGAGGCCGTGCGGGCCCTCATGTCGGTGCGGCACCCCAAGCACGCCAAGGTCCTCGCCCATGTCCAGGTCGTCGCGTCGCGCAAGCGGCGGGCCGTGCCGATGCGGGTGGTGGTCCCCACGGCTGTCCGCGTGGAGGCCGGATGGGACCGCACCGACCCTGATGCCACGTTCATCAACCGGCTGCGGATCACGGACAGCGCCCTGGGCGCCAAGGCGGCGGACCATGCCGCGGCGACCCGCTCCGTCCACGGCGTTTCCGTCGCTGACGCGCACATCGGCGCGGTCATCGCCGACGCCGCGCTCGCGGGCGCGGTGGCCGTCGTCTCGAGCGACCCCGCGGACATGCGTGCGGTCGCCGGGACGGTCGCGGTCACCATCGTCGCGATCTGAGAGGCGGAGCAGCAGCGTGCAGCGGTGGCCGCGGCTCAGCCGCCGGCGGCGAGGGCGACGTCGCGGCCCGGTCGACCGCCGCCGTGGGAGGTGAACCAGGCGGCGAACTCGACGGGGTGGAGGGCCGGCGCCCAGAGGTGGCCCTGGCCGAAGCCGCAGCCCAGCTCGCGGAGCACCGCCACCTGGGCGAGCGTCTCGACGCCCTCGGCCACCGCGGTGAGCCCCAGGGCCGAGGCCAGGCCCGAGACGGCGGCGACGATCGACGTGTCGTGGTTGTCGCTGCCGAGCCCGTCGAGGAAGGAACGGTCGATCTTCACGCCGTCGATGGGGAAGCGCTTGAGGTAGCTGAGGGAGGCGTAGCCAGTGCCGAAGTCGTCAACGTCGAGGCGCACGCCCAGCTCGTCGAGCGCGGCGAGGGTGGCTTCGGCGACGCCGGTGTCGTCCATCAGCACGCTCTCGGTGATCTCGAGGTGCAGGGCGGAGAGGGGCACGGAGGCCAGGGCCGCGGCGTTGGCGACGAGGTCGTGCAGGCCCGGCTCGGCGAGCTGGCGGCCCGAGAGGTTGACGGAGACGTGCAGCCCGCGGCCCCCGGGCAGCTGGCGCCGCCAGTGGCCGAGCTGGGCGAGCGCCTCGTGCAGCGCCCAGGCGCCGATGGGCACGATCAGGCCGGACTCCTCGGCCACGGGCACGAACTGGTCGGGCGCGAGCGGGCCCCGCTCGGCGTGGTCCCAGCGCATGAGGGCCTCCACCCCCACCACCCGCCCGCTGCGCAAGGAGAGCACGGGCTGGTAGGCGAGCTGCAGCTCGCGTCGGCTGACGGCGCGCCGCAGGTCGGTCTCCGTGTCTAGCCGGGCCTGTGCCCGGCGGCGCAGGTGCTGCCCGAAGATCTCGACGCGCCCCCGCCCCCGTTCCTTGGCCCGGTACATGGCGGCGTCGGCGTCCCGCAGCAGCGACTCGGCCGTCTGGCCCGGGCTGGCCATGGCCAGCCCGGCGCTGACGGTGACGACCAGCTCGGCCCCGTCGACCAGCACGGGCTCGGCCAGGCTCTCGCAGAGCCGCTGGGCCAGCGCCGCCGCCTCACCGCGGTTGAGCGCCTCGCACAGGACCACGAACTCGTCGCCGCCGAAGCGAGCGACGGTGTCCGTGGGGCGCAGGCCCCGGCGAAGCCGTTCGGCCAGCAGCACGAGCAGCTGGTCGCCGGCGGCATGGCCGAGACTGTCGTTGATCACCTTGAACTGGTCGACGTCGAGGAAGATCACGGCGGCGGCAATGCCCCGGGCGTGGGGCTCGGCGAGCATCGATGTCAGCCGGTCGGCGAGCAGCACGCGGTTGGGCAGGTCGGTCAGCGCGTCGTGGCGTGCCCGGTGCTCGAGGGCTTCCTCGGCCAGCTTGCGCTCGGTGATGTCGAGCACGGTGCCGAGCATGCGCCGGGCGGGGTCCTGCTCGTCCACCGAGGCCCGCACGTGCACCCAGCGCAGCGTGCCGTCGGGGCGCAGGACCCGGTGCACGTGGTCGAGGGTGGTGGGATGCGACCGGCGGTCCACCGCGGCGCGGACGAGGTCCACGTCGCCCGGGTGGGCGCCCGCCACGTAGTCGTCGGGCCCGACAGGGCGGCCGGGCTCCAGGCCGAAGATCCGGTAGAGCTCGTCGGACCAGGTCAGGTTGTCGTTCGAGGGGTCGTACTCGAAGCTGCCGAGGCGGGCCACGCGTTGTGCTTCGGCCAGCCGCCCCCGGTCCTCGGCCAGGGCGCGCTCGAGGCGCTTGCGGGCGGTGATGTCCCTGGCGATGGCGGACACGCCCACGAGCGTGCCGCCGGCGTCGTGGATGGGGGAGAACGTCACGGCGATGTCGACCCGGGTGCTGTCCCGGCGCTGGTGCACCGTCTCGAGCTCGCGCACGGGCTGGCCGGCCCGGACGACGCTGAGCAGCTGGACGATCTCGCCCCTGCGCTCCGGGGGGACGACCAGCTCCTCGGAGGACCGCCCGATGGCCTGGTCGGCCGTGTAGCCGTAGAGCGCCTCGGCGGCGGCGTTCCACGTGCGGACCCTGCCGTCGAGGTCGTTGCCGATGATGGCGCAGCCCGAGGACTCGACGATGGCGGACAGCTCGCGCATGCGGTCCTCGGCCTGCTGGTGGCGGGTGATGTCCCGGACGACGGAGATGACGGCGACCAGCTCGCCCGCGGCGTCGAGCATGGGGGTGGCCGTCACCTGGCTGGGGAAGGCGGAGCCGTCGCGCCGCCGGCCGGGCGCGACGCCGCTCCAGGTCCGCCCGTCGAGCAGGTGGCGGACGATCTCGTCGACCAGGGGCCCGCCGGGCTGGTGGGAGAGCGTGTCGAGTGTCTGGCGACCGATCACCTCAGCAGCCGACCAGCCGTACATCGCCTCGGCGGCGCGGTTCCAGTAGATGGTCGTGCCGTCGGTGTCGGTGGCGAGCACGGCCTCGCCGACGGCGTCGAGCAGCGCGGCCTGGAAGCGCAGCGCCTCGTCGGCGGCCGATGGCGGGGGGCCGGCAGGCGGCGCGCCGGGCGACGTCCGTCCTGAGCGCAACCGTCCTCCTCCCCGTCGAGCCGTCGATCACCCGCAACGGACCGTAGACGCCCGCGCACGATGCGTGGCCACATCACCTATCGGCCGTAGAGGCGCCGCCCTTGAGGGAGACGAGGGGAGGGAGCGGGCCCGTGCCGCGGCCGGGAGCGGCGATCTTGCCCAACACGAACGCCGATCAGGCCCGGGCCAGGAGCGTTGTGCCTGCGCCCGTGGAAGAATGGTGGGACTGCGCGTCGCCGTCGGGTGGCGAGGCGCAGGGCGCGCGGACGAGCGGAGACCAAGGAGGCGTGCGATGGGCGACAAGAACGGTCGGCCTGACACCCCTATGTCGGCGGAAGCCATGTTCGGGCCCGCTCGACCGGTCTTCAGTCGCGCCCGAAAGGGCTACGACCCCGGCGAGGTCCGGCCCTACCTGGACATGTTGGAGCGGGAGCGGTCAGACCTCGGTGCCGCGCTCGTGCTCACCCAGGCCCGGGTACGTGAGCTCGCCGCCAAGCTGGAGCGGTACGAGGCCCTGGAGCAGGAGCTGACCCGCTCGGTGCACCTGGCCAAGGAGACGGCCGACGCAGTGGTCGCCGACGCCGAGGGCCGCGCCGCACAGATCGTCGCCGAGGGCGAGGCCGCGTCCGCCCGGCACCTGGCCGAGGGCCGGGCCACGATCGCCGAGGAATCCCGCGAGCTCGACGCCCTGCACATGGCCATCGCCGCCGAAGCGGCCACGCTCGCCTCCCTCGAGGACACGAGCAACATCTCCCGGGCCGCCGCCGCCCTCGTCGAGATCGTCGACAAGCCCGAGGGCCTCGGCCCCTTCTCCCAGGCCACCTCGACCCTGCTTGAGTTCGCCCAGCTCCTCCTGCGCACGGCCCGCGCCGGCGTCGACGCCGGCTCCTCGCCAGCAACTGTCGACCTGACCAGGGCGGAAGTCGCCCCGGTGCCGCCCCAGCCGGTGGCCCCTGGTGCCGCTCCGGCCGGCGCCGCGCCCGGGCTCGAGGTTGCGGTGCCGGGCGCGCTCCCGGCGAGCGCGCCGGCCGACGGGGCGGCCGCGCCCCCACACGGCACGCCCCTGCCCGCCGCCGTCAGCTGAACGCCTCGAACATCTCCTTGATGGCCAGGAGCTGGTTGCCCTTGGCCGAGGACGGCACGAGGATCGGTGTCGTCACCCCGGCGTCGAACCACCTCTCGACTCCCTCGCGCACGGTGGACGCCGTCCCGTAGAGCGTGCAGCTCGACAGCCAGCGGTCGCTCATGAGCTGGGGCACCTTGGCCCGGTCGCCCGCCTCGAGCGCGGCCTCGATGGCCGTCATCTCCTCCTCGTAGCCCGCCTGCTTCCAGTAGTTGCGGTAGTTGGGCAGGGCCACGTAGCCGGCGAGCGTGGCCCGGTTGCGGTTGGCGGCTGCCTCACGGTCCTCGTCGATGACCGTCGGGATCATGTTGCCGATGAAGTAGCCGGCGGCCTTCTTCTCGGCGGGGATGCGGGCGACGGAGCGGGGCATGTCGTTGAGTGAGGCGTTGGCCCACACCGCGCCCTCGGCGACCGTGCTGGCCAGGTCGAGCATCTTGTCCCGTAGCGTGGCCAGCACGATGGGCGGCAGGCCGATGCCCGCCTTGCCCGGCGCCGGGTCGGCGCGGCGCAGGGCCTCCACATAGGCCCGGATGTCCGACAGGGGTCGGCCCACCGTGGCGCCGAGCCGCTCGTGCACAGGGCCATGGCTCACCCCGATGCCGAGGTAGAACCGCCCCGAGGAGATCTCGTTGAGGTAGGAGGCCTGGCCGGCCAGCTGAGCGGCGTGCTGCAGGTAGATGGGCTGCACCGAGGTCCCGAAGGGGATGGTGCTCGTGACGTGGGCGATCGACAGGCACAGCCCGAGCGCGTCGCCGAGGCTCGGGCAGAAGATGCCCGTGAAGCCGCGCCGTTCCGCCTCCGCCGCAGCTTCGACGACCGGCTGGCGCCGGCCGGGAACGGCAGCGAGCGAGATGGCGGGCATCTGGGACATGGTGGGCTCCCCCTGGTTGGCCGGTCTGGTTGGACGATCGGGCGCCGAGCGTACCCTGGGCCCGGTGAGGCGGCGGAGGTGGACGGCGGCACCGGTCGCGGCGGTGCTCGTGGCCGTGGCGTGGGTCGGGCCGGCGTTCGTGCTGGTGGGCGGCGGCGTGGCGGTGACGGCCGACGGCGGGAGCCGGGCCGAGGCCCAGGAACGCACCGAGCCCTCGGAGCCCGGCGCGCCCTCGAGGCCGGCGGGGCCTGCCGGGCCTGCGGAGGACGAGGACATCGTCACGGTGGACGCCGCGCCCGAGCTGCTCGACGACGTGTCGGGCGGGCTGCTCGACCGGGGCTGGTACGTAGAGGAGGGTGCCGGCGTCGCTGGCGACGACCTCGAGGAGGTGCGGGCGCGCATCCTCGCCGCCGGGGGCCACTGGGGGATCGTGGCGCTCACCACCCCACCTCCCCGAGGGACGAGGAACTTCGTCGCCAACCTGCTGGCCGAGGTGCGCAGCAGCCGCAGCTCCATCGACACCGTCGTCGTGCTCACCCTCGAGGACGTCGCCGGCTCCAGCCGCCCCTACACCGAGGACCAGCTCGACGCCGCGTTCGCGGCGGCGATCCCCATCTTCGAGACGGACGTGGCCAGGGGTTTCGTATTCTTGTACGAGCAGCTCACCGGGACGGTGTGTTGTGTCGCGCGACATGTCTGACAGTGGTGTCGCGGGACATCCCTGACTGTCAGGGTAGTTGGCGGCGGGGTCGGCGGGGCCCGCCGCGTCGCAGTCCGGAGGGCTGGT
>WHTX01000322.1 GCA_009377505.1 Acidimicrobiia bacterium | reverse complement strand
CCGCCAGCCCCTGGCGCAACGGTATCGGGCGCACCGGCATCGCGGGCGGGGGCGGGGCCCTCGACGGCCTGCTCGGCGGACGGGGGGCGATGGCGCGGCCGAGGGCGTGGCCGCGAGCTGGCGTCGTAGCGCAGCTCGACGTCGCCCACCGTGATCACGTCGCCGTCCTCGAGGCGCTCGGGGCTGACGAGGCGTCGACCGTTGCGGAACGTGCCCAGCCGGGTCCGCAGGTCGCGCACGGCGACACCATCGTCGAGGGGGATGAGCCGGGCGTGCCGGCGGGCCACCCCGGCCGTGGCCACGACCAGGTCACAGGCGTCGGCATCGTGCCCGATGGTGACCGAGGAGACCAGCGGCAGGCTGCGGCGCTCGCCCTCGCCGGTGAGCACGACCACGCGAGGCCCCCGGGCGTGCCCGCCGCCGCCCGTGATCTGGTTGCGCACCGCCGGCCCTCGGGGCATGATGGGCACTGTATGCGCCCTCGGCCGCTGCCCGCCGCCCACCTCTTCGTAGGTATTAGGGGATAGCGCGCGCGGCCGAGCCCAACTCCTGCGTGCGCTGTTCGACCTCCCAGACCGGGAGGTCGTTCTGGTTTTCCGGCCCGGTCCTGGGGCGCCGGGCCCGCCGAACCCGGACAGGCGCCGAGCACGGCGCCGGAACCCGCCGACAACGACCGTCCACCACCCAGATCGACCGCCAGACCCACCCACCTGACCGACCCAGACCCGACCGAGACAACGAGGGAACAGCGATGCCGGAGAAGCTGAACGGAGGCCAAGCGCTGATCAGGGCGCTCGAGATGGAGGGGGTGGAGGTCATCTTCGGACTTCCCGGCGGGTGCATCCTCCCCGTGTACGACCCCCTGATCGAGTCGCCGATCCGGCACATCCTCGTGCGCCACGAGCAGGGCGCCGGGCACATGGCCGAAGGGTTCGCCCACGCCACGGGGCGGCCAGGGGTCGCCATGGTGACCTCGGGCCCGGCGGCCACGAACATCGTGACCCCGCTCTGCGACGCCTACATGGACTCAATCCCCATGGTCGTCATCACGGGCCAGGTGGGCACGGCCGCCATCGGCACCGACGCTTTCCAGGAGTGCGACACGGTGGCATCACCCGCTCGGTCACCAAGCACAACGAGCTGGTCACCGCAGCCGCCGACATCCCCCGCGTCATCCGCGAGGCCTTCCACATCGCCACCACCGGCCGCCCCGGGCCCGTGCTCGTCGACATCCCCAAGGACATCGTCGACCCCATGAACCCCAACTCGGCGATGGAGTGGTACTGGCCGTCCGACGCCGAGCTCTCGGCTGGCCTGCCGGGCTACAAGCCCACGACCAAGGGCCACCCGATGAAGATCCGGGAGGCCGCCGAGCTGATCAGCCGCTCGACCCGCCCGGTCATCTACGCGGGGGGCGGCATCCTCAAGGCCCGCGCCGCCGAGGCCCTGCGCGAGCTGGCCGAGCTGTGCGACATCCACGTCGTCACGACCCTCATGGCCCGCGGCGCCTTCCCCGACGACCACCCGTTGTGCCTGGGCATGCCGGGCATGCACGGCAACTACACGGCCGTGACCGCCATGCAGGAGTCGGACCTGCTCATCGCGCTCGGCTCCCGCTTCGACGACCGGGTCACGGGCAAGGTGGGCGCCTTCGCCCCCGACGCCAAGGTCATCCATGTCGACGTCGACCCCGCTGAGCTGGGCAAGGTCCGCCGGCCCGACGTGCCCATCGTGGGCGACTGCCGCCTGGTCATAGAAGAGCTCGTCCGTGTGCTGCGGGAGCGCGGCGGCGCCGACGCCCAGGCCGACCGCAGCGCCTGGAAGTCGCAGCTGTCGGGCTGGCGGGAGAACTTCCCCCTCACCTACGACCTGGGCGACCCCGGCGACGGCCATGTGAAGCCCCAGCACGTCGTCGAGCGGCTGCGCGACCTGACCCCGCCGGACACCATCGTCGCCTCGGGGGTCGGCCAGCACCAGATGTGGGCCTCCCAGTACTGGAAGTTCAACCACCCCTACACCTGGGTGAACTCCGGCGGCCTCGGCACGATGGGCTTCGCCGTGCCGGCCGCCATCGGGGCCAAGGTCGGCCGGCCGGACCGCATGGTCTGGGCCGTTGACGGCGACGGCTGCTTCCAGATGACGGCGCAGGAGCTGGTCACGGCGTCCGCCGAGCGCATCCCGGTCAAGGTGGCGATCCTCAACAACGCCTACCTGGGCATGGTGCGCCAGTGGCAGGAGATGTTCTACGACGAGCGCTACTCGGAGGTGTACCTGTCGCCCGACCTGCCCGACTACGTGAAGTGGGCCGAGGCCATGGGCTGCGTGGCCATCCGCGTCGAGTCCCCCGAGGAGATCGACCCGGCCATCGAGAAGGCCAACGAGGTCAACGACCGGCCCGTCGTGCTCGAGTTCCGCACCGACGCCAAGGAGAAGGTGTTCCCCATGGTCGGCCCCGGCCAGTCCAACTCGGACATCGTCGTCGCCCCCAGCCAGGCCGCCGAGCTGGCCCGCCAGCGCGCCTCGAGGGGTGCGTGATGGCGGGGACGTCGCCTGCGGCCGGCTACCACACCCTCGTCGTGCTGGTGGAGAACAAGCCCGGCGTGTTGGCTCGGGTGTCGAGCCTCTTCGCCCGCCGGGGCTTCAACATCCACTCGCTCGCCGTGGCGCCCACCGAGGACGACCGGCTGTCGCGCATCACGATCGTGGCCGACACGGAGTCCGCGCCGCTCGAGCAGATCACCAAGCAGCTCTACAAGCTGGTGAACGTCGTGAAGATCAACGAGCTGGCCCCGGGCGACGCCATCGAGCGCGAGCTGCTCCTCGCCACGGTGAAGGCTCCGCCGGACACCCGCACCCAGGTCATCGAGCTGACCCAGATCTTCGGCGGGAAGGTCATGAACGTCGGTGCCCAGGAGCTGATGGTGTCCCTCGCCGGCACGCCGTCCAAGCTCGACGACTTCGAAGAGCTGCTGCGCACCTTCGGCATCTCGGCCATCCAGCGGTCGGGCCGGGTGGCCCTTCCCCGCCTCGACCGGGCCCAGGCGGCGGGGTTGCGCTCGGTGTGCTGAGGTGGTGGGCCCCCGGCGCGAGGTCAGCGGGCCGGGGGCTGGCGGCCCGCCGTGGCCCGGCGCCGACACGAAGTCACTGAACGTGACTCCCCAGCCACGCTCCAGGGTGGTCGCAACCGGTCGGACCGATCGTGGCCGCCGGCCGCACACCGTGGTCAGCGTTCGGGGTGGGCGCAGGGGCCCACTCGAATCCTCCACCTGGGCGATGCGCCGATGATCGGCCCGCTCGACGGCGGAGCTGGCCGGGGTGCGGACCCGGCCGCGTGAGGGATCTCGAGGTGGGTTCATGCGGCGGCGTGCCCACCGAGGCCACGGCCATCGTCGTGAACGCCACGGCGACGGGCGGCACCGAGGACACCTACGTGACGCTCTTCCGGGCGTCACCTGTGGACGCCATGTCAGGGGGCTTCGCACAGCCACCTAAGGAGATCTGCCCTGTGTAGGACGGGCCCGGGGCCCCGGGGTCGAGGCGGCCGCGCACGGAGGAGCGGATCCCGTCCGCGCCGATCAGGATGTCACCAGTGGTGGTGCTGCCGTCGGCGGACACGGCACGAACCCCCCCATTCCCGCCGTCCTCGACGGCGGTCAGTCGCCTTCCATGGGTGAACGCCGCTGCGGTCCGATCCCGATTGCCCGCAGCGCGTCCTGCCCGTTGGAGGCCAGGTTGAGGAAGTACCCCACATCGTCGGCTGGCGGATCGTGGGCCTCGAAGACTGCCGCGTCCATCCCGATCTGTTGGAGCGCGGACCCCAGGACCGGGCCCGCGATCCCACCACCCACGATCGCCTTCACGTCTGCCCTCCGATCGGTGGCGTCGTTGAGCTGCGACGTCCTCGTGCTGGTCCCTGGCGGACTGCGCGGCCTGGCACGGCTCTGGGTCGAGTGGGCGACCGGTCGTTGCGCTGTTCCTCCCCTGGGCGCTGGGCGCAGGCCGGGACGAGCACCGAGCCAACTCGGTTGCCTGCGGTTCGGGTGTGCTGGGAGACTGCCGGCCTGGTGATGGAGGTGGGGCGCCGCACACATCATGTGCTCGGCCCCGCTGCGGTCGTGGCCGGTGGCGGAGCGAGCGCGTTGGTCCTTGCGCAGGTGCGCGAGGCGCACTCGACGGCCGAGCTGGTTGTCCTGCTGTTGGCTGGCTGGTCGTTCATCGGCAGTGGGGTTGGCCTGTGGACGCGTCGGCCGGAGAACCGAACCGGGCCGCTGCTGATCCTGGTCGGGCTCACGTTCTTGATCGAGCCGCTTCGGTTGGCGGACCAGCCTCTGGAGAGCACGGTGGGCACCTGGGTGAGCCCGCTGCACCTGGCGCTGTTCGTCCTGGTGCTGCTCGCCTTCCCGAGCGGCCGGCTCGAGTCCACCCCGGCTCGGGTTGTCGTGGTGGCGACGTTCGCCGACCTGGTGCTGCTCTTCCACGTGCCCTTGCTGATCGACGACGTCGACGTGGCGCGCAGCCTGACGAAGGCGAGCTTCGGGGTGGGCGCGGTGGTTTTCTTCTCCGCTGCGCTCCTCTTGCCCAAGCGCTGGCTGGGAGGCAGTAGTGCGTGGCGACGGGCCGTTGCCCCTGTGCTGTGGCCGGGCGCGATCAGCCTCGCCGCCCTCGGCTATTACGACGCCAGCGCGTTCTTCACCGATTCGGTGGGGCCAGTGCCGATCTGGGTGTTCCGCATCGCGTTCGCCCTCATCCCCTTCGCGTTCCTCGCCGTGTTGCTGCGGGTCCGGCTGGCTCGTGCCTCGGTCGCCGAGCTCGTGGTCGAGCTGGGGAAGACCATGACCTCCGGTGCGCTACGGGATGCCCTGGCCCGGGCGTTGGGCGATCCGTCGGCCTCCGTCGCGTACTGGCTGCCGGATGAGCGGCGCTACGTCGACGCTCTTGGCCACACCATGGAGCTGCCGCACCGCCGGGAAAGGCGGGTGGCCACCTTGGTCGAGCGGGAGGGTCGGCGGGTGGCGGCCATCGTCCACGACGAGGCGCTGACCGAGGACCCGGGGCTGCTGCGGGCGGTCTCGGCTGCGGCCGCGCTGGCGTTGGACCACGAGCGCCTCCAGGTCGAGCTGCGTGCTCGACTGGACGACCTCGACGCCTCGCGTGCGCGGATCATCGAGGTCGCGGCCCGGGAGCGGAAGCGGATCGAGCGGAACCTGCACGACGGAACTCAGCAGCGCCTGACGTCGGTCTCCCTGACACTCGGGCTGGCGGAGTCGCAGCTCGCCACGGATCCAGGCGCCGCCCGAGCCAGCCTGGACCAGGCGCGGCAGGTGCTGGCGGCGGCGCTGGCAGAGCTGCGCGACCTGAGCCAAGGCATCCATCCGAACGTGCTCACCGACGGCGGCCTCGGCCCTGCGTTGGAGGACCTCGCCTACACCGCCCCACTCCCCGTCCGGGTTGTGTCCACGCTGGACCAGCGATTGCCGGAGCGGGTCGAAGAAGGGGCGTACTACGTCGTGGCGGAGTCGATCACGAACGTCGCCAAGCACGCCGGCGCATGCGCGGCCACGGTGAGCCTCGCCCACCACGGCGGCCGGCTGGTCCTGTCCGTGTGTGACGACGGGGTCGGTGGCGCCGACCTGGGCCACGGGAGCGGACTGCGCGGCCTCGCCGACCGTGTCCACGCGCTCGGCGGCACGTTCGCCGTGGGCAGCCGGCCCGGCCACGGCACCGAGGTTCGGGCGGTGATCCCATGCGCGTAGTGCTCGCCGATGACTCGGTGCTGCTCCGCGAGGGTGTCGCCCGTCTCCTCACCGAGGCGGCTTCGAGGTGGTCGGCCAGGCGGGCAACGCCGACGA
>WHTX01000018.1 GCA_009377505.1 Acidimicrobiia bacterium | reverse complement strand
CCGACGTCTTCCACGCCCAGGTGGGCGGGCGGCCCGCGGCCGAGGTCGTCGACGACCAGGCCTGGGTCGAAGGCGACTTCATCCCCACCGTGCAGAAGCGGGGCGCGGCGATCATCGAGGCGCGCGGTGCCTCCTCCGCGGCCTCGGCCGCCAACGCCGCCATCGACCACGTGCGGACCTGGGCAACCGCCACCCCCTTCGGTGACTGGGTCTCGATGGCCATCTCCTCGGACGGCTCCTACGGGGTGGCCGAGGGCCTGATCTCGTCCTTCCCGGTCACCACTTCGGGGGGCGGCTACGAGATCGTGCAGGGCCTCGACCTCGACGAGTTCAGCCGGGGCCGAGTCGACAAGACCGTCGCAGAACTGGTCGACGAGCGCGACACCGTCGCGGAGATGCAGTTGATCTGACGTCGCCCCTGGGCGGGGACGTTGGGGCGAGGAGGCGGCGCCCACCCCGTGCTGCCGGCGCGTTCAGCGCAGGAAGCGGCTGGTGGTGTTGTCGGCGAGCACCTTGCCCCCTGTTTGGCACGTCGGGCAGTAGGTCACCGTGTAGGAGCGGTACTCGACGGACCGCAACTCGTCGCCGCACCGGGCGCAGGCCTGTCCGCTGCGGCCGTGCACGCTGCCCGCTCGTTCCGCGCTGGCGACCATGTCGTCGCGACTGCGCTCGTCCTCGAGGCCGGCGGCGACGCAGGACTGGACCGCGGCGTGCAGCGCCCCGACCTGGTCCCCCTTGAGCTTGGCCGTGGCCGCGAAGGGGGAGAGCTGCGCTTCCCAGCAGATCTCGTTGGCCAGCCGGCGCCCGAGCCCGGCCACGGCGTGCTGGTCGCGCAGGAAGCCGTGCAGGCGCATCGGGTTGGTGGTGAGCCGCTCGGCCAGGGCCGCCTCGTCGAGCTGGTCGGCCTCGGGCCCGAGCTTGTCGAGCGGTGGCTGGGTGGTGGGGTCGCCGGCCATGACCCAGACTCCGGCCTTGCGCTCGGTCCCCGGTTCGGTGAGCAGCCAGGCCCTCCCGTCCTCGAAGCGCCAGCGGGCGACGCCGAAGCGGGGCTTGGCCGACTGCTTCTCGTCCCGGCGGAGACGGCCGCCCTGCATGAGGTGCACGACGAAGGTCTGGGGCCCGAAGCGGGCGAGGAGGTACTTGCCCCGCCGCCCGACCTCGTCGAGGGCGGTCCCATAGGCGTCCTCGGGCCGGGGGACCGCCGTCTTGAGGGCCACGAAGCTGAGGGGCAGGAATCGCTCCAACACGGCTCCACCGAAGGCCTCGGTGAGGCGTTCGGCGTGGGCCTGGACCTCGGGCAACTCGGGCATGGCCCCACACGATAGGGACGCCGCTGGCGCTCCGCCCAGGGGGCGGCCCCGGGGCGCGGCCACGAGGTTCGGCCGGCTTCGGCGAGGGGCGCTCAGTCCTCAGGGCCGGCGGGGCGGCCGGGGCCGGGGGCGAGCCCGGCGAGGGCTGCCGCCACCGGACCGCCCAGGGCGCGGCGCCAGGGGACGAGGCGCGAGGCGTCGCCCTCGACGCGGACCTCGCCGGTGAGCACGGCCACCTGGGCGGAGCGCTCGCCCCGCGCCACGCGGCGGGCGGTTTCGAGGGACTGGGTGAAGCAGACGTCAGGGCCCGGGGCGCGCCCCGACCGGGCCCGCACGCCGGCCGCGGACAGCTCGAGGTGGTAAGCCGCAGCTTCGGCCCCGCTGCTGCCCTCGGCCCCGCTTCCGCCCTCGGCCCCGCTTCCGCCCTGGGTGGCGGCGTCGGCGAGGACCACGTACTGGACCACGAGGTCGGGAGCGTCGGGCGGCGCCACCACCGCGTCGAGCGCACGGTCGAGCGCCTCGACCCACGCCGGGCTCAGGTAGGCGACCACGGGTCGGCAAGCCTACTCGCAGCCCCGAGCGGTGGGCGCGGTACCGTCACGGGCGTGCACGCCCGAGACGAGCTGGCCCACAGCTCGCCCGGCGAGGCGGCGTGGTTCGAGTCCTTCGACCTCGAGTACGCAGTGGCGGACGCGTCGCTCGGCGGCCACGTGACCCTCCTGCGCTGGCCGGGCCTCGGGCGCGCCTGGTACTGGGGTTCGGTCGTGCAGGCGGGAGCGCTGACCGTGACCTTGCTCGAGACGGACATCCTGCTCGGGCGGCCCCTCGAGCTGCGGGCCAGCGGCATCTGGGCCGACCAGGCCTGCGAGCGGCCCTTCGTGCACTGGTCCTACGGGCTCGAGGCGTTCGCCCTGCGCCTCGACCATCCCGACGACGCCCTCGGCGCCTTCCGCGGCGAGCGCGTGCCCTTCGGCTTCGAGCTCGAATGGGAGGCCGCGGGGGCGCCGGCCCCGACCGCGGGCGGCTACAGCCAGGAGGGCCGGGCGCACGGGGTGCTGCTCGTGGGCGATGAGCGTGTCGAGCTCGACGGCTGCGGGCGACGGGGCCACGTGTGGGGGGTGGGGATCCCGCCCATACGCCCCGGAGGTCGGTTCTGCGGCCCCTCGGGCTGGGCGGACGACGCCCCCGCAGAGGTGAGCGGAGCCGCGGTCGTGCGCCTGCCCGCCCCCGTCGGCATGGTCGTGCGCCGCCTGCTGGGCCGCTCGGCGAGCGGGGGCGCGGGTTGGGTGAACCTCCTCGAGCGCGGCGAGTAGGGCACCGTCCGTCACTCGCGCCGCGATCGCACCGATCTCGACGCCCGTGCTTGTCACCGGGTCGAGCCCTCAGGCCGTACCATCCCCGAAGGTTCCTGCACCGTGGCGGTGCAAGATCCTTCGCGGTTCGCCTGGCCGGGGCGACGCCGCCGCCCGCCCACCGCGGATCGCCCAGACCGCCCCTCAGCCTTCCAGGACACTAGGTCGCGGCGATGCCGAGGGAGACGATGGTGACGACGAAGACGAGGGCGCCGCCGAAGTCGACGGAGGACGTCACCACGGGCACGCCGTAGGTGTCGGGGTCGAGCCCGACGCGGTAGGCGGCGAGCGTGCCGAAGTAGGCGACGCCGCACACGAACACCATCACGATGGCCCCGGCCACGAGCGAGAGGGCCAGCATCGAGCCGAGCCCGGGGCTCGACTGGCCGAAGAGCCCGGCGACGAGCTCGGCGCCCACCGCGTTCAGCACCATGACCGGCGCGGCCAGGGCGAGCACCCCGAGCCCAGCGACGCGCGCCGCCCGGCCGGGCACGCCCACCGGCTCGATCGTCCCGAGCTGGAAGGCGGTGGCCAGCCGGGAGGAGAAGATGCCGCCGAGCGCGCCGATGGAGGAAACGAAGGCCAGCTCGAGCAGGAACAGGGCCTTGTAGTCGAGGAACGTGTCGAGCTGCTGCTGGAGGGTCAGCCCCGCCAGGGTGGAGAGCAGCGCGGCGGCGGTCAGCACGGGCAGGGACTGGCGGATGATCTGGCGCAGCAGCCCCAGCCGGCTGCGCCAGGTGACGGCCATGGCGACCATCGTGCCCAGCACCAGCAACCAGGTGAGGGACGGGGCCAGCACCCGCACGCCGACGAGCTCGGCGGCGAGCCACAGCGCAGGCAGGGTCACCACGTCGCCGAGGGTCGACACCACCGGGGCGACGAGGTTGTCGAGGTCCCACTCGTAGCGCACGGCCCCGAGCGTCAGGGTCAGCGTGGCGGCCAGCACGACGAGGGAGGCGAGCGTCCCGCCCAGGATCGAGACGAGGGCGAGATTGCCGAGCGAGGCGGCCCCGGGCACGGCCAGGGCGACGGCGAGCACCCGAGCGGCCACGGCGAGCAGCAACGACATGCCGATGGTGAGCACCAGGGCCGCAGCCAGGTTCTGCACGAGGATCGAGTCGCGCCGGGCGGAGAAGCGGAACGTGCCCACGTGGATCGAGGTCGAGAGCCGGTTGCCGAGCGCCGAGAACACGTTCCCCCGGAGCCCGATGGCCGCGGGCACGAGGACGAGGAGGCCGGGCAGCTCCTCGAGCGTGCCGGTGATGCCGGCGAGGATCACCCCGGCGACGAGGCTCGTGGCCGAGTTGAGGGCCAGGGCGACCAGGCTCTGGATCGTGTCGGCCCGCTGGGCGCGCCAGCGTTCCGCCCACCGGTGCGCCCGTGCCCGGTGCGCCCGCGTCGGCCGGGCGCGGCGCTCATCGCCCCGGCGAGCCGGGCGGAGGCGGGTCTGGAGCCCGCCACGAGGCGGGCGACGGTTGCGAGGTCGTCGAGCCAGTGGAGCCTCCCGGCGCGGGCCCGCACGCCGCCGCGGCGGCGTGGAGGCCTGTCTCAGCCCTGGGAGAGCAGCTGGCGGTTCTTCCGTTTCGCGTTCACGTAGTCACGGTTCATGAAGGCGATGAAGTCGATGGAGATCGACTTGGGGCAGGCCGCCTCGCACTCGCCGTGGTTCGTGCAGGAGCCGAAGAAGGACTCCATCGTCTCCACCATCGCCTCGGTGCGCGCCCAGCGCTCGGCCTGGCCCTGGGGCAGCAGGTTGAGGTGGGACAGCTTGGCCGAGGTGAAGAGCTGGGCGGCGGAGTTCGGGCAGGCGGCCACGCAGGCCCCACAGCCGATGCAGGCGGCGGCGTCCATGGCGCCGTCGGCCACGGGCTTGGGGATGGGGACGATGTTGGCGTCCTGGGCCGAGCCGGTGTCCGCCGAGATGTAGCCGCCCGCCTCGATGATCCGGTCCATGGAGCCCCGGTCGACGGCGAGGTCGCGGATGAGGGGGAAGGCCGCGGCGCGGAACGGCTCCACCACGACGGTGTCGCCGTCCTTGAACTTGCGCATGTGCAGCTGGCAGGTCGCGGTGGCGAGCTCGGGGCCGTGCGGCTTGCCGTTGATCATCATCCCGCAGCTCCCACAGATGCCCTCTCGGCAGTCGTGGTCGAAGGTGATGGGCAGGCGGTCCTCGGCGATCAGGCGCTCGTTCACGTCGTCGAGCAGCTCGAGGAAGGACATGTCGGGCGAGACCTCGGCCACCTCGTGGGTCTCGAACCCGCCGGGCGCGCCGGGCCCGGTCTGGCGCCAGACCTTGAGCGTGATCCGGATGGGCTTCGCGTTGGTGCCGCTCACGTCGTCTCGGTCCTCACTCCTCGCCCGGCCTCCACCTGTCGCCCAGCGGTCACTTGTAGGACCGTTGGGTCAGCTTCACGTACTCGAACACCAGCTCCTCGCGGTGCAACTTCTCGGGCGCGCCCTCACCGCCCCACTCCCAGGCGGCGACGTAGGCGAAGCGGTCGTCGTCGCGCAGCGCCTCGCCGTCCTCGGTCTGGGACTCCTCACGGAAGTGGCCGCCGCACGACTCCTCGCGGTGCAGGGCGTCCCGGCACATCAGCTCGCCGAGCTCCATGAAGTCCGCCACCCGGTTGGCCTTCTCGAGCTCCCGGTTGAACACCCCGTCGCCGGGCACCTTGATCTCGCGCCAGAACTCCTCGCGCAGGGCGGCGACATCGGCGATCGCCGAGGTGAGGCCGGCCTCGCTACGGGCCATGCCGCAGCGGTCCCACAGGATCTTGCCCAGCTCACGGTGCAGGTGGTCGGCGGACTTGGTGCCCTTGTTGCCAAGGAGGCGAGCCGTGCGGTCGCCGACCTCGGCCTCGGTGGAGCGGAAGGCGGGGTCGTCGGTAGGCACGGGCTTCTGGCCCAGCAGGCCGGCGAGGTAGTCGCCGATCGTGTAAGGGATGACGAAGTAGCCGTCGGCCAGGCCCTGCATCAGCGCCGAGGCGCCGAGGCGGTTGGCGCCATGGTCGGAGAAGTTCGCCTCGCCCAGCACGTACAGGCCAGCCACGTTCGAGCCCAGGTTGTAGTCCACCCAGAGCCCGCCCATCGTGTAGTGCACGGCGGGGTAGATGCGCATGGGGGTCTTGTAGGGGTCCTCGTCCGTGATGCGCTCGTACATCTCGAACAGGTTCCCGTAGCGCTCGCCGATGACGCTCGGGCCGAGGCGCTGGATCGAGTCGGCGAAGTCCAGGTACACGCCGTTCTTGATGGGCCCGACGCCGCGGCCCTCGTCCACCTGGGTCTTGGCGTTCCGGGAGGCGACGTCGCGGGGGACCAGGTTGCCGAAGGCCGGGTAGCGGCGCTCGAGGAAGTAGTCGCGGTCCTCTTCGGGCAGCTGGTGGGCCGGTCGGGTCTCGGCGGGGTCCTTGGGCACCCAGATCCGCCCGTCGTTGCGCAGCGACTCGGACATGAGGGTCAGCTTCGACTGGAACTCGTCCGAGGCGGGGATGCACGTCGGGTGGATCTGCGTGTAGCAGGGGTTGGCGAGGAACGCCCCCCGGCGGTGGGCGCGCCAGATGGCGCTGGCGTTGGAGAGCTTGGCGTTCGTCGACAGGAAGAACACGTTGCCGTAGCCGCCGGTGGCGAGCACCACGGCGTGGCCCGAGTGGCTGGTGACCTCGCCCGAGAGCAGGTCCCGGGCCACGATGCCGACGGCGCGGCCGTCCTTGACCACGAGGTCGACCATCTCGGTTCGGGTGTGGAGCTCGACCGAACCGGCGTCGACCTGGCGCATGAGCGCCTGGTACGCGCCGAGCAGCAGCTGCTGGCCGGTCTGGCCCCGGGCGTAGAACGTGCGGCTGACCTGGGCCCCGCCGAACGAGCGGTTGTCGAGCAGGCCGCCGTACTCGCGGGCGAAGGGCACCCCCTGGGCAGTGCACTGGTCGATGATGTCGACCGAGACCTCGGCGAGGCGGTGGACGTTGCCCTCACGTGAGCGGAAGTCGCCGCCCTTCACCGTGTCGTAGAACAGCCGGAAGACGGAGTCGCCGTCGTTCTTGTAGTTCTTCGCCGCGTTGATCCCGCCCTGGGCGGCGATGGAGTGCGCCCGCCTCGGGGAGTCGTGGAAGGTGAAGCACTTGACGTTGTAGCCGAGCTCGCCGAGGGAGGCGGCGGCCGCCGCGCCCCCGAGCCCGGTGCCGACCACGATGACGTCGAAGCGGCGCTTGTTGTTGGGGTTGACGAGCCGCAGGTTGAACTTGTGGTTCGTCCACTTCTCGTTGATGGGCCCGGGCGGGACCTTCCCGTCGAGCATGCCGAAGTGATCGCTCACCCGTCGCTCCTCTTCTGCGGTCAGTTGTTCGTCCCGAGGCACGCCTCTGTGCCGTCGTGGCACTCGTGCGTGCGGTTGTCCTGGCTGACGAGGCCGCTGACGGCCAAGATCGGGAAGGACAGGTTGCCGATCAGGATGATGGCGGCGAACGACGTGGCGAAGCCGCGCCGCATGCCGTTGAACCGGGGGTTGTTGAGCCCGAGGCTCTGGAACATGCTCCAGGCGCCGTGGTACAGGTGCACCGCCAGGGCCACGTTGGCGACGACGTAGATGAGGGCGATGGGCACCGAGCTGAGGCTGCGGACCACGTTGTTGTAGACGTCGCCACGGATGTAGTCGTCGCCCAGCCACCAGCCCCAGGTCAGGTCAGCGAGGTGGAAGAAGAGGTAGAGCAGGACGATGACGCCGGTCCAGCGCATCGACCGCGAGGCGAAGTTGGCGGCGTGGTACGTGCGGCCCCCGGCGTACTTGGAGGGCCGGGCCTTGTGGTTCAGGCGGGTCAGCGAGTAGGCGGCGTGGATGTGGAGCACGAAGGCCCCCGCCAGCCCGATGCGCAGCACCCAGAGCACGAACGTGCGGGGCGCCAGGTGGCCGCCGAGGTCGCGTAGGGCCTCGCCGTACTCGTTGATCTGCCCGGGCCCTTCGTAGATGTGCAGGTTCCCGATCATGTGCACGAGCACGTAGCCCATGAGCATGATCCCGGTGATGCCCATCACCCACTTCTTGCCGATCGCGGACTGGTAGAGCCCCAGCGGGAACGGCAGGCGCTTGCGCTGGGGGAAGATCGGCTTGTTCGTCTGGCGTGGTTGGGCCGGTGTCGTCGTCGCCACCGCGGACCCCCGTACGGATCGCTCTGGAAGCTCGCTCTGAAGCCTGGCGTGCTGTCCCGGCGCGGGTGCCGGGGCGAAGGGGACGCTACCCGGCCCGATGCGCTCGAGGCGAACCAGCCCAGCCCGTCCCACGTGCTGCGACCTGGGACGGAGGCGCGGGGCGCGTGGGCGCGCCCGGGGCGGGCGCTGCGTGCGGCGCGCAGCTGGTGTGCCCGCACTACCGTGGGCCGCATGTCCTCCCGCCCCGCCACGCTGGGTCAGCTCTGTGAGTCCGGTTGGGTCTCGCGGACGGTCAAGGAAGAGCTGAGGCGCAATGCCCTCCAGAGCATCAAGGAGGGCAGGGAGCTGTTCCCCGACGTCCTCGGCTTCGAGGACACGGTCATCCCCCAGGTGGAGAACGCCCTGCTCGCCGGCCACGACATCGTCTTCCTGGGGGAGCGGGGCCAGGCGAAGACCCGCCTCATCCGACGCCTCGTGGACCTCCTCGACGAATGGATGCCGGTCATCGCCGGGTCCGAGATCAACGACGACCCCTACGCGCCGATCTCGAGGTACGCCAAGGACCTCATCGCCGCCCACGGGGAGGACACGCGGATCGACTGGGTGCACCGTGCCGACCGCTTCGGCGAGAAGCTGGCCACGCCCGACACCTCCGTCGCTGACCTCATCGGTGAGGTCGACCCCATCAAGGTGGCCGAGGGGCGGTACCTCTCCGACGAGCTGACGCTGCACTACGGGCTCGTGCCCCGCACGAACCGGGGCATCTTCGCCATGAACGAGCTGCCCGACCTCGCCGAGCGCATCCAGGTGGGCCTCTTGAACGTGCTCGAGGAGCGCGACGTGCAGGTGCGGGGGTACAAGGTCCGCCTGCCGCTCGACGTCCTGCTCGTGGCCTCCGCCAACCCCGAGGACTACACGAACCGCGGCCGCCTGATCACCCCGCTCAAGGACCGTTTCGGCGCCCAGATCCGCACGCACTACCCGCCCACGACCGACATCGAGATGGCGATCGTGGCCCAGGAGGCGACCCCCTTCGTCGCCGAGGGCATCTCCGTGCGGGTGCCGAAGTTCATGGACGAGATCATCGCCACGATCACCCACCTGGCCCGGGCGAGCGGCAACATCAACCAGCGCTCCGGCGTCTCGGTGCGCCTCTCGGTCTCCAACCACGAGACCCTCGTGGCCAACGCGGCGCGCCGGGCCCTGGGCCACGGCGAGGACGAGGTCGTGCCCCGGGTCAGCGACCTCGACGCTCTCGTCTCCTCGACGGCGGGCAAGGTCGAGATCGAGACCCTCGAGGAGGGCCGCGACGGCCAGATCATCGACCAGCTGCTGCGCGGCGCCGTGCTCACCGTGTTCAAGAGCCGGGTGTCGGGGGAGACCTTCAGGGGCATCGTCGAGACGTTCGACTCCGGGCTCGTGGTCGACGCTGGCGAAGACGTGCCCTCCACCACCTTCGTGCGCACGGTCTCCCAGGTCGAGGACCTGCGGGGCCCCGTCCAAGCCCTCACCGAGGGCGACGAGTCCCCGGCCATGGTCGCCTCGGCCGTCGAGTTCCTGCTCGAGGGCCTGCACTTGTCCAAGCGCCTCAACAAGGACGCCGCGGGCACCAAGGCGAGCTACCGCTCGCGGGCCTGAGCAGGCCCTTCCCCTGCACTAGCCCTGATCTTTCATGAGGCTCGTGGCCATGCCGCTGACCTGGTCGGCGCCTGGTCGGTCGAGTGATGCGGCCGACTGGCTGACCAGCTCGAACGAGCTCGAATGCAAGATCGGGGCTACCGGCCTCGCAGCGGGGCGGCCCCGTGCCATAGCGGCCGGCCGGCGTGCTCCCGCCCGTCGGCGGCGAGCTGGGCGTGTTCACGCGTCGGCAACGATTGGTCCACGACAGGGACACCTGATGGGTCTACGGTCCGCGACATCGGTGACCACCGGACCAGACGAGCAGCCCGCGGCGGAGAGGCGCTCGACGGTGGTCGCACACCCAGGGGGTATCGATGGCTCCATCCCGTGACGTCGGCTCGGCCGCGCCCCGCCGTACGTTCGTGCTCGACACGTCCGTGCTGCTGGCCGACCCCGAGGCGGTGCGGCGCTTCGCCGAACACGACGTCGTCCTGCCCGTCGTGGTCGTGGACGAGCTCGAGGCGAAGCGCCACCACCCCGACCTGGGGTGGGCGGCCCGGCGGGCCCTGCGCCTGTTGGAGCAGCTCCGCCTGCGCCACGGGACCCTGGTGTCGCCCGTCCCCGTGAACGAGGCCGGCGGCTGCCTGTGCATCGAGCTCAACCACGCCGAGTTCTCCGGCCTGCCCGAGGCCCTGCGGGGCTCGAGCAACGACCACCGCATCCTCGCCGTGTCGATGAACCTCGCCAACGAGGGCCGGGACACGGTCATCGTCTCCAAGGACCTGCCGCTGCGCCTGCGGGCCAGCCTGGCCGGCCTCGACGCCGAGGAGTACCGGGACGAGCTGGCCCGGGACACGGGGTGGACGGGCTTCGTCGAGCTCGACGTGACGGCCGAGGCGATCGACCGCCTCTACGAGGACCGGGTCGTCGACCTGCCCGAGGTGCGGGAGCTGCCGCCGAACACGGGGCTGTCCCTGGTGGCCGGGAGCCAGGCCGCCCTGGCCCGGGTGCGGGCCGACAAGCGCGCCCACCTCGTGCGGGGCGACCGATCTCTCTTCGGCGTCCGGGGCCGCTCCGCCGAGCAGCGCGTCGCCCTCGACCTGTTGGCCGACCCCGACGTGGGCATCGTCTCCCTCGGTGGCCGGGCGGGCACGGGCAAGAGCGTGCTGGCCCTCGCCGCCGGGCTCGAAGCCGTGCTCGAGCAGCGCCGCCAGCGCCGGGTGGTGGTGTTCCGCCCCCTCTACGCCGTTGGCGGCCAGGACCTCGGCTACCTGCCGGGGACCGAGGCCGAGAAGATGCAGCCCTGGACGGCCGCCACCCTCGACGCCCTCGAGGCCGTGGCCGGCAGCGAGGTCGTGGCCGAGGTGCAGGCCCGGCACCTGCTCGAGGTGCTGCCCCTCACCTACATCCGGGGCCGGAGCCTGACCGACACGTTCGTGATCATCGACGAGGCGCAGAACCTCGAGCGGGGGGTGCTGCTCACGGCGCTGTCCCGGCTGGGGGAGGGCAGCAGGGTGGTGCTGACCCACGACGTGGCCCAGCGGGACAACCTACGGGTCGGCGTGCACGACGGCATCGTCTCGGTGATCGAGTCGCTGCGCGGCCACCCGCTGTTCGGGCACGTGACCCTGGCCCGCTCCGAGCGCAGCCCCATCGCCGCCCTCGTCTCCCGGGTGCTCGACGGCCCCTTCGGTTGAGGGCCGCGGGTCAGCGGCCCTCGAGGAAGGGGACGAGCTCGGCGAGGGTCGCCTCCGGCGCCTCCTCGGCGAGGAAGTGGCCGCAGTCGATCGGGGCGCTGCGCAGGTCGGTCGCCCAGCGCGACCAGGTGTCGGCCATGGTTGCGTTGCCCCGCACCCCGCGGTCGCCCCACAGGGCCAGGGTGGGGCAGGTGATCCGCCGGCCGGCGGCCCGGTCGGCCTCGTCGAGGTCCCAGTCGACGGTGGCCCCGGCCCGGTAGTCCTGGCATGAGGCGTGGACCGTGCCCGGGTCCCCGAACACCTCGACGTAGCTGGCCATGGCCTCGGCGTCGATGGTGGCGGGGTCGCGGGCCCAGCGCTCGATGAGGAGCCGGCACAGCCAGCCGGGGTCGGCAGCGATCAGTCGTTCGGGGATGGGCTCGGGCTGGGCCAGGAAGTACCAGTGCCAGCTCCCGAGGCTGCGCCGCCAGTCGAGCTGCTCCCACTGCTCGACCGTGGGCACGATGTCGAGCACGGCCAACCGCTTCACCCGGTCGGGGTGGTCGAGCGCGGCCCGGTAGGCGACCCGGGCCCCGCGGTCGTGGCCGATGATGGCGGCCCGCCCGATGTCCAGGCGATCGAGCAGCCCGACGAGGTCGCCGGCCATGGCCCGCTTCGAGTAGTCGGCCCCGGCCGGCTTGGCCGACCACCCGTACCCCCGTAGGTCAGGGCACAAGACCGTGAACCGCTCGGCCAGGGCCGGGGCCACCCTGTGCCAGCAGAGGTGGTGCTCGGGATAGCCGTGCACCAGCACCACCGCGGGGCCGGTGCCGGCCCGGCGCACGTGGATGGCGACCTCGCCCACGTCGACCGTCTCGCTGCTGAAGCCCTCGAACACGGCCCGCAGCTTGCCACGCCGCCCCGCCCGGGGGCGCAGGACCGGCCCGGGCGCGCAGGACCGGCCCGGCTTCTGCCGCTCGGGCGGCCGTGCCCCGCTGGCCCCGCCACGGAACCGCGAAGGATCCTGCACCGCCACGGTGCACAAACCTTCGCGGTGGTCCAGATCCAGACCGCTCGTCCCCGCCCGCCCGCTGGTGATCCCGAACGGCACTGCGGTGCACACCCCCACCGCGTCGTCGCGCGCGCCCCGCCCCTGCCGCCCGAGGCCGTCCCTCCGCTCACGACCCTGGGCCGTCAGCCCGGTCCGCCGAGGAGGACGGCGTTCGAGAAGTCATCCGGAGGGCGGCTGCGCCCGGCGAGCTCGGCGAGCAGCTCGGCCTGGGGCCGGGCCTGGCGGTCCGAGGTGAACAGGCCGCGCTCGGTGGCGCCCAGGGCGCCCTCGTAGCCGTCGATGGCCGGCTCGGCGAACCACCCGTGCAGGGGCACCCCGTCGGCGACGGCGCCGTCCAGCTCATCGGCCACCCCGCCGAGCTCGTCGGGGCTCGCGATGTGCTGGCCGAGCACCACGACGGGGCGTTCGGGGCCCTCCTCGGCGACCCGGCGCACCAGGGCGGCGACGTCCTCGGGCACGTGCGCCGACGTCCAACGTCCCTCGGCGTCGACCCGCACCCGGTCCTCGATGGTGAGCCCGACGAGGTCGAACGCCTCGCGCTGGAGCGGCACCTGCACCTGGGGGCCCCCGCCCAGCTCGAGAAGGCCGTCGCGGAAGGCTGTGGTCCAGCCCCAATGGCTCCGGTCGACCTGCGCCGCCGCCCGGCGCTCGGTCAGCCCGGCCTCCGCCGGCCGCACGTCGGCCACGTCGTAGCAGGTGGCGACGGGCGGCCCGCCTCGTAGCACCCGCCAGGCCTCGAGCCCGGCCTGGTGCGCCCCGACCAGGGCCTCGCCGAAGCGACGGGGGTCGGTACGGCCCGGTGGCGCGCTACCCACCAGGTAGCCGGCTCGAGCCAGCCGCAGGGGGCGGGCGATGGGCACCCAGGCGTGGACGTCAGCGCCGAACGCCTCGGCGCAGCGCTCGACATGGCGGGGCCAGTAGTAGGAGCGGGCCCGCTGGTCGCGGAAGCCCCGCTCGTCGAGCCCGAACCAACCGGGCAGCGTCCGGTCGACGAGCGTCGCCCAGACGGCGAGCCCGGCGTCGGCCGCGGCGGCGAGGACCCTGCGGTAGTGCTCGACCGCCCACGGGTCGACGTTGCCGTTGGTCGGCTCGAGCCGGCTCCACTCGAGGGTGAGGCGCACGTGGCGGAGGTTGTGGGCGGCGAAGAGCCGCAGGTCGTCGCGGTAGGAGGTGCCGAAGCCGCCGCCCTCGCCCGAGTACGGCGCCCGGCCCTGGCGCTCCCAGTCGCGCCAGTCGCTCTCCGGCGCCGCGCCCTCGGCCTGCACGGAGGCGAAGGCGACACCCCACCAGAAGTCCTCGGGAAGCGCCACGCCGGGGACGTTACCGGGTGCGCCTTGTCCCGGTGACCGGCACCAGGTGCACCCGGCAGGCCCCAGGAGCCCCGGGCCGAGCGGGCCACGGGCAGGGCCTCGGTCGCGTTCACTACCCGATGAGCTGGCCGATGGCGTGGATGCCGAGGCCGGCGAGCCCACCGACCAGGGTGCCGTTGATGCGGATGAACTGGAGGTCCCGGCCGACCTGCAGCTCGATCCGCTCGGACGCCTCGTCGGGGTCCCAGCGGGCGACCGTCCCCGAGATCAGCTCGGCGAGCTGGTGGCGTTCCTGCTCGACCACGTAGAGCACGGTCGACTCGATCCACCCGTCCACCTTGGCCTGCAGCTCGGGATCGTCCCGCAGGCTCCTCCCGAGCGTCGCCGCCGCCTGCTCGATGCGCCGGCGCAGCTCGGAGGCGGGGTCCTCGGCCTGCTTCTGCAAAGTGGCCTTGAGGTCGGACCACAGCGACGCCGACCAGCTGGCCACGGCAGGGTGGCGCAGCAGCTCCTCCTTCCACAGCTCGCCCCGGGCGATGAGCTCGGGGTCGTGCTGGAGGCGCTGGGCGAGCTCGGCCGCCCGCTCGTCGAGGTAGCGGCGGAACTCGTGCTCGGGGTCCCCCGCCACCTCGGTGAGGAAGGAGCGGAGGCCGCCGTAGAGCTTCTCGAAGATGCGGCTGTCGATGGGCTCGGGCACCCACCACGGCGACTCGCGCCCGAACCGGCTGCGCAGGGACTCCCGCTTCTCGTCGATGAAGCGGATCGAGGCGGCGAGGGTGGCGTCGACCATCTCGGTGTGGCGCCCCTCCGCCGTGGCGATCTCGAGCACCTTGCCGGCGAGCGGGGCGGCCTGGACCTTGCGGAGCCGGCCGATGAGGCCCGACTCGATGGCTGACTGCACGTCCTCGTCTCTCAGCACCTCCGCCGCCCCCGCCAGCGCTGCGCTCGTGTGGCGGGCGGCGACCGTGGCGTTGCCCGGCGCCAGCAACCAGGCCGCTACCCGGTTGGCCACCTGCGCCGAGCGCAGCTTCTCGGCGATCACCGGCCCGGCCAGGAAGTTGTCCTCCACGAAGCTGCCCAGGCTGTGGCCGAGCTGGTCCTTGCGGGTGGGGATGATGGCCGTGTGGGGGATGGGGATGCGCAGGGGGTGGCGGAAGAGCGCCGTCACCGCGAACCAGTCGGCCAGCCCGCCCACCATGGCCGCCTCCGCCGTGGCCCGCACGTAGCCCAACCAGCCGTGGTCCTCCTCGAAGAGGCGGGCGGCCACGAACACGCCGGCGGCGAGGAGAAGCAGGCCAGTGGCCCGTGCCTTCATCTGTCGCAGCTGGCGCCGTCGCCCCTCCTCGTCCCCGAGGGAGGGGAGGGGGGCGGCGGCATCGGGCACGGCCGCCCACGATAGAGCTGGCCCGGCCTCTGGACGGCAGCGCGACGCCCGCCGCCACCAGCCCTGGTTGCCCGACGTCGGGACAGCCCCGGCCTCGACCACTAGCCTCAAACCCATGGGGCGCTCTCGGTTCTTGTACTCCCGCTGGGACGGTACGCAGTCCGGGTTCGAGCTGACCGCCGAGGAGGTGCTCGGCGAGATCACCGACGACCTGCTCTACCACGGCGACCTGAACGCGGCCCTGCGCCGGATGATGCAGTCCGGCTTCCGCACCCCCGACGGGGACCGCATGCAGGGCATGCGGGAGATGCTCGAGAACCTGCGGCGCAAGCGCCGTGACCAGCTCGAGCGCTACGACCTGGGCGGAGTCTACGACGACATCGCCCAGGAGCTCCGCGACGTGGTGGAGACCGAGCGCGAGGCCATCGAGGACCGCCTCGACGAGACCGGGGCGTCAGGCGACGAGCGCCAGCACGAGGTCACCGAGCAGGCCATGGCCGAGCGGAACTTCCAACTCGACATGCTGCCCCCCGATCTCGCCGGCCAGGTGAAGGAGCTCCAGAGCTACGACTTCGTCTCCCAGGAAGCGCAGCAGCAGTTCGAGCAGCTCGTCGACAAGCTCCGCCAACAGCTCATGCAGTCCTACGTGAACCAGATGGCCGGGGCGATGGAGAACGTCAGCCCCGAGCAGATGCAGCGCATGAAGGACATGCTGGCCGAGCTGAACAACCTGCTCGACCAGAAGAACCGGGGCGAGGACACCCAGCAGGGCTTCGAGGAGTTCATGCAGCGCTACGGGGACTTCTTCCCCGAAGGCCCCGAGAACCTCGACGAGCTGCTCGAGATCATGGCCCAGCGCATGGCTGCCATGCAGGCGATGATGAACTCGATGACGCCCGAGCAGCGGGCGCAGCTCCAGGGCCTGTCCGAGCAGCTGCTCGAGGACATGGACCTGCGCTGGCAGATGGACCAGCTCGGCGAGAACCTGCGCCAGGCGTTCCCCGACATGGGCTGGGACCGCCAGTACAACTTCAACGGCCAGGACCCGCTCAACTTCGCCGAGGCCTCCCAGCTCATGCAGGAGCTCGGCGACCTCGACCAGCTCGAGAACCTGCTGCGCGGGGCGACGAACCCCGGCGCCCTCGCCGAGGTCGACATCGACCGCGCTCGCGACCTCCTCGGCGAGGAGGCGGCCCAGTCCCTCGAGCGCATGGCCCAGTTCGCCCGCATGCTCGAGGACGCCGGCCTCATCGACCGCAAGTCGGACGGCCGCCTCGAGCTCACCCCCCGGGGCATCCGCCAGATCGGCCAGAACGCCCTCACCGACCTCTTCAAGAAGCTGAAGATGGACCAGGTGGGCCGCCACGCGCTCGAGAAGGCGGGCTGGGGCCACGAGCGCGAGTACTCGACCAAGCAGTACGAGTGGGGCGACCCCTTCAACCTCGACATCCAGCAGACCGTGCGCAACGCCGTCCGCCGCTCGGGCACGGGCACGCCGGTACAGCTGACCCCCGAGGACTTCGAGGTGGAGCGCACCGAGCACCTGGTCCGCCAGTCGACGGTGCTGATGCTCGACCTGTCGCTCTCCATGCCGATGCGGGACAACTTCCTGCCCGCCAAGAAGGTGGCGATGGCGCTGCACGCGCTGATCTCCTCGCAGTACCCGCGTGACTACCTGGGCCTGGTGGGCTTCTCCTCCGTGGCTCGCGAGTTCAGCGCCACCGAGTTGCCCGAGGTCTCCTGGGACTACGTGTACGGCACGAACATGCAGCACGGGCTGGCCATCTCCCGCCAGCTCCTCGGTCGCCAGAGCGGCACGAAGCAGATCATCATGATCACCGACGGCGAGCCCACCGCCCACATCGAGGACGACGGCACGCCCTACTTCGCCTACCCGCCCGAGCAGGAGACGATCCGCCGGACGCTGCGCGAGGTGTCGCGGTGCACCCGGGACGGGATCGTGATCAACACGTTCATGCTCGACGCCACCAGCTACCTGAAGCAGTTCATCGAGAAGGTGGCCGAGATGAACCGGGGCCGGGCCTTCTTCACCACGCCCGAGACGCTCGGTGACTACGTGCTCGTCGACTTCATCGACCAGAAGCGCCGGCTCATCGGCGGTCGCGCCCGCGCCTGACTCGGCCACGGCGACCGGGCCGGCACCGCCGCCCTGCGCGCGAGAGGCCGCGCACCGTGAGAAGATGTCGCCGTGCTCGGCACGGGTGAGGCGATCGAGGGGGGCGGCCCGGCGATCCACGAGGGTGGCTGCAACGGCGTCGCCGTGGCCGCGGCGGGCTCGGTCGCCAGGTCGGCGACGCTCTGGGGCTCACGGAAGGCCCACCGTGGCTGAGCTGGCCGTTTCCGAGTTGGGCAAGGCCATCGCCGCCGCGGCCCTCGCCTCGGGCAAGCCGGTGCTCGACGCGGGGCGAGGCCAGCCCAACTGGCTCTCGACCGCCCCCCGGGCGGCCGCCCACCTGCTCGGCCTCGTCGCTGCGGAGGAGGCAGAGGCGGCGAGCGACGACCCCATGTGGGGCCGGGCGCCGCGCCGGGACGGCATCGCTGGGCGGGTGCGGAACCGCCTCGCCGCCACCGCCGGGCTCCTCGGGCCGGGGGGGACGGCCCGCAGGGGGGCCGACTTCCTCGAGGACGCGCTGCGCTACGGCGTCGAGGAGCTGGGCTTCGAGCCCGACGCGTGGGCGCACGAGCTCGTCGTCGGGGCGCTGGGCTCGAGCTACCCGTCGCCCACACGCTCGCTCACCCACGTCGAGGCGGTGCTCGGCCGCTACCTGGCCGAGGTGACCTCCGCCGGGCGGCCGCCGCCCGGGCGGTTCCACATCTTCGGCACCGAGGGCGGTGCCGCGGCCATGGCATACGTGTTCCGCGCCTTGCGGGAGAACGAGCTCCTCGGCGGGGGGGCCAAGATCGCCCTGGCGACCCCGATCTTCACGCCCTACCTGCACATCCCCATCCTCGAGGACTTCGGCTTCGAGGTCGTCGAGCTGCCTGCAGGCCACCTCACCCCCGACCGCTTCGGCGACGAGCTGATCGACCGCTTGGCCGCGCCTGACATCAAGGCCTTCTTCCTCATCAACCCGGGCAACCCCGATAGCCGAGCCCTGCCCGACGAGTGGCTGGCGCACCTGCGCGACCTCGTCGAGCGGCGCCGCCCCGACCTCATCGTGGTGACCGACACGGTCTACGCCACGTTCGTCGACGGCTTCCGCTCCCTTGCCGCCGAGATCCCCCGCAACGTCATCTGCCTGCACTCCTTCTCGAAGCACTTCGGGGCCACGGGGGCGCGCCTGGGCTTCGTGGCCGTGCACGAGGACTCCGTGCTCGACGAGCTGCTGGCCGCCCAGGGCCCGGCGGCCCGCCGCGCCCAGCAGCAGCGGTACCGCTCGGTGACGGGCGACGTCTCGAGCTTGTCCTTCGTGGACCGGATGGTGGCCGACAGCCGCGAGGTTGCCCTGCACAACATCGCCGGCCTGGCCACTCCCGACCAGGTGCAGATGGCGATGTTCGCCTTGGCGCTGGTCATGCCGAGCGGGCGCGAGTACTTCGAGCGCACCCGGGCCCAGCTCCGCCATCGCCTCGACGCGTTGTTCGGGCCGCTCGGCCTCCACGAGCCGGGGGGCAGGGACAGCTTCTACTACGCCCTCGTGGACCTGCTCGCCGTGGCGGCGAACCGCCGCGGCGCGGGGTTCGCCACCTGGCTCGCCGAGCACGTCGACCCGGCGTCCATCGTGCTGCGCCTCGCCGCCGAGCACGGGGTGGTCGTCCTGCCCGGGCAGGTGTTCGGCGCGCCGCAGTGGGACGTCCGGCTCTCCCTCGCCTCCCTCGACGCCGGCCAGCTCGGGGCGGTCGCCGCTGCGCTGCTCGCCGTGATCGACACCGTGCCCGACGGCCCGAGCGGGTGAGGCGCCCGGGCGTGGCGAGCGGGGCGGCGCCTCAGCCTGACAGGGCTGCTTCGTAGAGGTCGAGCGTCTCGTCGTCGAAGGCGACGAGGTCGCACCGATCGAGCCCGCTCGGCGCCGAGCGCAGGGTGCCGACGGCGATGGCCGCGGCCTCGGCGCGGGGGTAGCCGTAGACGCTGGTGGAGATGGCGGGGAAGGCGATGGTGCGGGCGTCGAGGCCGCTCGCCACCTCGATGCAGCGCCGGTAGCAGGAGGCCAGTACGTCGGCCTCGCCCGCGCCGCCGCCCTGCCAGATCGGCCCGACGGTGTGGACCACGTGGCGGGCGGCGAGGCGGAAGGCGGGGGTCGCCTTGGCGTCGCCGGGCTCGCAGCCGCCGAGCTCGAGGCAGGCGGCGAGCAGCTCGGGGCCCGCGGCCCGGTGGATGGCGCCGTCCACGCCGCCTCCGCCTCGCAGGGCAGCGTTGGCTGCGTTCACGATGACGTCAACGCGTAGAGCGGTGATGTCACCCCGAAAGGCGCGGAGTTGCACGCAGGTGACGTTACCCCCTTGCTTTTCGCTCAGGGGAGCGGCAAGATCACAGGAGTGTAATTACATGGGCGTCACATCGGGGCGACCCTGGGCGGAGCCGGTCGGCGCTGCCCGTCGGTGACGAGGCCACTCGACACCCGCGGGGGAACGTCGAACCGGGGCCGCTGCCCACCGGGTGGACCCGGTGACGAGCGGCCGCGCCGAGGGCACGCGGAGGCGGTGCGGCGGCACGAATCGCGGAGCCAGCGCGATCGGAAGGACACGCCATGCGAATCCCCATCAACGATCCCGCCGAAGACTTGGCCTGGCAGGAGTACTCGAACTGCCTCGGGGTCGACCCGGACCTCTTCTTCCCCGAGCGGGGCGCGTCCACCCGTGAGGCCAAGGAGGTCTGCCGCGGGTGCGTCGTGCGCGAGCAGTGCCTGGAGTTCGCCATCCGCCATGGGGAGAAGTTCGGCATCTGGGGCGGCCTGTCCGAGCGTGAGCGCCGGCGCATCCGGCGGGAGCGGGCCTTGGCGGCGATCGCCCAGCTCACCCGGAATCCTCGGTCGGCCTGACCAGACTCGACCCGCAGCGCCAGGGGGAGGGGTAGGCTGGCCCCATGTTCGGCGCACTCGGCAGTTTGGGCGGCAGCGAGCTGATCATCATCCTGCTCGTCGTGCTCCTCCTCTTCGGCGGTACGCAGCTCCCGAAGCTGGCTCGATCCATCGGTGAAGCCCAGCGGGAGTTCCGCAAGGGCGGCGACGACGAGTCCGAGAAGAAGCCCACGGCCTGATTCGAGGTCGACAAGTGTTCGAGCCCCCGTCCCGGGGGCTCGAAGCGCGTCTTGGGCCTGGTTCGGCCGCCTGCTGGCCGGCCGCCAGTCTCAGACCAGGCCAGCCTCCTCGTGGAGGAGGCGACGGCGCTTGAGGATCCGCCGGCGCTCACGCTCCGACGTGCCGCCCCACACGCCGTGGTCGATGCGGTTGCGAAGGGCGTACTCGAGGCACTCCTGTCTGACGGGGCACGAAGCGCAGACACGCTTCGCCACCTCGACGCCGACCCCGTCGCTCGGGAAGAACAACGAGGGTGGCCGTTCAGCGCAGTTCCCCTGCGCCATCCACTGGTTCGCCATGCGGGCCTCCGTTCCCACCGGTCCGCCGCGCCGGCCAGGTCGTGCTGGCCCGAGCGTTCATCGGGTAGCCCGCGGTGGGGTTCGCTCCAACGACGTACCGAGCAACCCTACCGTGGGTAGCTCCCTCCGACGAGCACCGCACATCACGGCTCGATTACAGGGAGGCGGCCAGTGCCCTGTCCAGCACGGTAGTAACCTCCCGCTTCCGCCACGGCGCGCCCCATCCGGCCGGCCGCCCTGCTCGAGAGCCCGCCCCCACCGCCTGGAGGACCCGCGATGACGACCGTCGAGACCGAGCCGCAGCCCCCCGTCGCCGGGGCGACGATCGTCTACCTCGGCCCCGTCGCCCCCCACTGGGACATCCGGGGCCGCTACGGCGAGCGCAAGCTCATCGACGACTTCCGTGCCCGCGCCATCGCCCGGCTGACCCTGCTCCCGCCCCACGACCCCCAGTTCCGCCGCAACCGCGAGCGAGTGGTGCGCGACGCCGAACGCGAGCTGATCGAGATCGACTGGGATCTGGGCTACCAGGAGACGTCCTGACGATGTCGGCGATAGCTACCATCGCGCCGTGCTGGCCGCTGGGCGCCCTCCGCTACGGATCCTCAACCGTGAGCTCTCCTGGCTCGACTTCAACGCCCGAGTCCTCGCCCTGGCCGAGGACCGCAGGCTCCCGCTCCTCGAGCGCCTGAAGTTCTGCGCCATCTTCTCGACGAACCTCGACGAGTTCTTCATGGTCCGCGTGGCAGGGCTCAAGGACCTCGTCGCCGGCCAGGTCAGCGGCATCTCGCCCGACGGCCGCTCGCCTGCCGTCCAGCTGCTCGAGATCCGCGACCGGGTCGAGGAGCTCCTCGCTCGCCAGACCAGGGTCTTCCTCGAGGACCTGCAGCCGGAGCTGGGGCGGGCCGGCATCGAGGTCACGAGCTGGGAGGACCTCGACCGGGACGACCGCAAGGCGCTCGAGACCGAGTTCCACGACCGGGTCTTCCCGGTGCTGACCCCCCTCGGCGTCGACCCGAGCCACCCCTTCCCCTACATCTCGAACCTGGCCCTGAACCTCGGCGTGTTCGGCTGGGTGGAGGGCGACGAGGCCGAGCGGTTCGCCCGGGTGAAGGTCCCGTCCCTCCTGCCCCGGTTCATGCCCCTGCCCGACGGTGGGCGCTTCGTCCCCCTCGAGCAGGTCATCGCCCGGCACCTCGAGGTGCTCTTCCCTGGCGTCGGCCTGGTCGGCGCCCACGCCTTCCGCGTCACCCGCAACGCCGACCTCACCCTCGAGGACGAGGAGGCGGACGACCTGCTCGCCGCCCTCGAGATGGAGCTGCGCCGCCGGCGCTTCAAGAACCCGGTGCGCCTCGAGGTCGCTGCGGGCATGCCCCAGGAGATGCTCGACCTGCTCACGGAGGAGCTCGAGGTCGACGAGGAGGACGTCTACCGCTCGCCGGCCCCCCTCGACCTCAGCTCGCTCTGGGCCCTGGTCAACCTCGATAGGCCCGACCTCAGGTTCGCCGTGCTCTCACCGGGCGTCGAGCCCAAGCTGGTCGACGACGACGAGGGCGACGTGTTCACCAGCATTCGCCGCGGCGACGTGCTGGTCCACCACCCCTACGTGTCCTTCACCTCCTCCGTCGAGGCCTTCGTCACCCGGGCGGCCAGCGACCCTCGGGTGCTGGCCATCAAGATGACGCTGTACCGCACGTCGGGCGACAGCCCGATCATCGATGCGCTGGTGCAGGCGGCGGAGGACGGCAAGCAGGTGGCTGTGCTCGTGGAGCTCACGGCCCGCTTCGACGAGCGGAACAACATCGACTGGGCCAAGCGCCTCGAGCAGTCGGGGGTGCACGTCGTCTACGGCATGGTCGGCCTGAAGACCCACGCCAAGGTCACCCTGGTGGTGCGCGACGACGGCGACGGCCTGCGCCGCTACTGCCACATCGGGACGGGCAACTACGACTCCCGCACCGCTCGCATCTACGAGGATCTGGGCCTGTTCACGACCGACCCGACGATCGCCGCCGACGTCACGAACCTCTTCAACCACCTGACCGGCTTCGGGCACGAGCCGCGCTACCAGCGCCTCCTCGTCGCCCCTCACGCCCTGCGCCGCGGCATCCTCGACCTCATCGAGGGCGAGCAGGCGGCTGGGCCCGACGGCCGGATCGTGCTCAAGATGAACAGCCTCGTGGACCCGAGCACCATCGAGGCCCTCTACGAGGCGTCCGAGGCGGGCGTGGACATCGACCTCATCATCCGGGGCATCTGCTGCCTGGTCCCGGGCGTGCCGGGCCAGTCCGAGCGCATTCGCGTGCGGTCCCTCGTCGGCCGGTACCTGGAGCACTCCCGCATCTACCACTTCGCCAACGGCGACGGCCCGGGGCGATCGGCCTGGTACATCGGCTCGGCCGACCTGATGCCCCGCAACCTCGACCGTCGGGTCGAGGCGCTCGTGCCCGTGGTCGAGCCCTCCCTGCAGGCCCGGCTGCGGGAGGTCATCGACGTGAACCTGGTCGACGACACCCTGGCCTGGCGGCTCGGCGCCGACGGCTCGTGGTCCCGGGTGGCGCAGCTCGGCGAGGACGGGGCCAGCGTCTCCGGCGACGTCGAGGCGCACGTGCGCCTGCACGAGCTCGTCGCCGGCCGCCAGCGGGCCAAGCTGAGCGGCCGGGAGCGGGTAGCCCGATGAGCGCAGCGAATGGCCCGAGCGGCCGGGAGCGGGAAGCCCGATGAGCGCAGCGAATGGCCCGAGCGGCCGGGAGCGGGAAGCCCGATGAGCGCAGCGAATGGCCCGACCGGCGCGCTCGTGCGGGCCGCCGGGGGCTTGGTGTGGCGGCCCGTCGAGGAGGGCGTCGAGGTTCTGCTCGTCCACCGTCCGCGCCGCCAGGACTGGTCCTTCCCCAAGGGCAAGCTCGACCCGGGGGAGAGCTTCGAGGAGGCGGCGCGACGTGAGGTGGCCGAGGAGACCGGCCTCGACTGCCGCCTCGGCGCCGACCTCGGCAGCGTGCGCTACACCGACCACCGCGGCCGCCCCAAGGTGGTGCGGTGGTGGGAGATGCAGGTGGAGCGGGGTGCCTTCGTCCCCAACGACGAGGTCGACGAGGTGCGCTGGGCGACCCCGGCCGACGCCCGGTCCCTGCTCACCTGGGCGTCTGACGCGGAGGTGCTGGAGCGCTTCGGCGCCGCCGCCCTCGGCCGCTGATCGTGCGGTAGTTGGTCTGCTCGTCGGTTCGAGCTCGTTGGGGCCGGGTGGAGCGCCCGTCGAGGCGGGGCGCGTGCTCGGGCCCCCGGTCCTGGGTATTGCTCCGGTGATGAAATGCCCGTGGGGGACGGCGTGCCTGGCGGGATGCCGGGGGCGCGGGCGGGGCCGGCCCCCCGGGCGAGCCCGGCACGCCCGGGAACACCACCCGACCAGCGCGCCCGCCGGCCGTTTCGTCACCGGAGCAACGGCCAAGGACACCGCGAGGTGCCCGTGTCCTCGTGCGAGGCGGCGGGAGGCCTGACGGCGCCGCCGCCGCCGGCCAGGACCTACGATCAGGGCGTGCTCGCCGCGGCGCACCCCTGCTCCCCAGCTCTGCACGCCACGGGGGCGTCGGCCTGGGTGGTGGCGCACGCCCGGGCCGATCTCCTTCGGCGAGGCGGCTGAGGTAGGTGGGCCTCGGGACGGGGCGGCGGATGCCGGGTGCGGACCCGGAGCGGTGGTTCGGTGCGTCACAGCTCGCCCAGGCATCCGCGTTGCACCGGTCACTGGCCCAGGTACGCACGTGCCGGGCGCTGGCCGACGCCGCCGTGCTCGTCCTGTTCCTCGCCCTGGGGCTCGCCGAGCACCTCGTCCGGCCCTACCCGCAGGCGTTGTGGACCGACAGGGTGCTGGTCGTCTTCGTGGCCCTCGAGGCGGCCGCGTTGCCGCACCGCCTCCTCGCCGGTGCGCGCGAACAGTGGCTGCTCGCCGACGGCGTCGCCGAGGGGGCGGAGCGGACGGGTGAGCCCGGGCTCGGCCGCCTCGTCGTCGGGCCGATCGCCTCGGCCGTCGTCCGCCTCGTGCTCGGCGGGCTCCTGCTGCTCTGCATCTCCGCGGTCGCCCGCGCCACCCCATGGTGGCCCGTCGTCGTCTCCGTCGTCCTCGCCGTCGTGTCCATGGCGGCGGCGGTGCTCTACCCGTTCGTGGTGGCGCCCGTCGTCGACCGCGTCGTGCGCGTCAATGACCCCGAGGTGCTGGCGAGGATCGGTGAGCTCGCCCGTCGAGCAGGCCTGGGCTGTCCGACGGTCCTCGCCGCGGTGGGCGGGCCCATCGGGGACGAAGGTGCCTACGTCGCAGGCTTCGGCCGTGCTCGCCGCCTCGTCATCGCCGCCGACGTGGTCCGGGGCCCGACGGCGGACCTCGACGTGGTGGTGGCCCACGAGCTCGGGCACTGGAAGCTCGGCCACCACCGCCGCGCCACCACCGCCTGGCTGGCCGCCGCCGCCGCGGCCCTGGCCTTCCTGGCCCTGGCCGACCTCCTCGTCCGCACCCTGGCCGCAGGCGGCGACTTCGACCGGCTCGACCCGCGACTGCTCCCGCTGTGGATGGTCCTCGCCGTCGGCGCCGGCGCAGTGAGCCACCTTGTCCTGTGTGCCGTCTCCCGCTCCCACGAGCGCGACGCCGATGCCTTCGCCGTGGGCCTCCTGGGCGACGGCCGCCACCTCGCCGCCCACCTGCGCCGGGTGATGGTGCAGGCCGGCAGCGACCTCGCGCCGTCGCGCTGGCGAGCGCTCTCCCGCGACCACCCGCCACCGGCCGAGCGCCTGGCCGACCTGCTGGCGCCGCCGAAGGAGCCGCGGGACGCGTGAGCCTCGGGCACACCATGAACACCGGTGGGCCCCCGGGCACACCTGGACGACAGATGGGCGAACGTTCAACGCTCGTTCACCTCCGCGCCACCTCCGGCGACGGGACTCGTTACCGGCCCCACCTAGCTTGCCGCCGGTACGGGACATCCAAGGAGGAACCCACGTGAGGATCAGCAATCGCTGGAGGAGCCCTCTAGCGGGCCTGCTCCTGCTGTCTCTCGTCGCCGCGGCATGCGGTGGGGACGACAGCGACGACACCGGCTCGGAGCCCACCACCTCGAGTGGCAGCGAGACGACCGCAGGCGGCGCCTCGACCGACGACCTCAGCGGCGAGGTCAACATCTCAGGCTCGTCGACCGTCGAGCCCATCTCGATCCGGGTCGCCGAGCTGTTCGAAGAGGAGGCACCGGACGTCGTCGTCAACGTCGACGGGCCTGGTACCGGCGACGGCTTCCAACTGTTCTGCGCAGGTGAGACCGACATCTCCGATGCGTCGCGCGCCATCAGCGACGAGGAGATCGCGGACTGCGAGGCCTCGGGGATCGAGTACGTCGAGCTCGAGGTCGCCATCGACGGCATGGCAGTGGTGACGAGCCCGCAGACCTCGGGCCTGCCCGAGTGCATGAGCTTCGCCGACCTCTACGCCATCGCCGGACCGGAGGCCGAGGGCGTCGACAACTGGAGCGGGTTCCAGCCGGTCGCCACCGAGCTGGGCTCGACGACGCAGTTTCCCGACGCGCCGTTCTCCATGACCGCCCCGGGTGCCGAGTCGGGCACCTACGACAGCTTCATCGAGATCGCCCTCGAGGGCGTCGGCGAGACCCGCGTCGAGGTGGGCAAGATCACCGAGGACGCGGCGGCGAGCACGCGGAAGGACTACACCGCGTCGGCCGACGACAACCTGATCGTCCAGAACATCGAGGGCACGGCCAACTCCTTCGGTTGGGTCGGCTACGCCTACTTTGCCGAGCAGGGCGATCGCCTGACCGCCTTCCAGGTCTCCGAGGAGCCGGGCGGCGCCTGCGTCGAGCCGACCCCGGTGACGATCGCTGGGGGCGAGTACCCGCTGTCCCGCTCGCTGTACATCTACGTGAGCAAGACGGCGCTCGAGGACAACCCCGCCGTCGGCGCCTACGTCGACTTCTACGTCGGCGACGGCATCGCTGCCGCCGACGAGGTGGGGTACGTGGCCCTGGCGGAGGATGATCTCCAGGCGACCCGCGACGCCTGGGAGCAGGGCAAGGGCTAGCTGGCCGGACCAGCCGACATGGCCATGGAGGGAGAGGCACCCACGTGACGGCTTCGATGGGATCGACACCGAACCGACTGTCCTTCGAGGACCTGAAGGGCAACGCCCATCGCCACCGACGCGAGCGGGGGGTCCGTTACGCGCTCACCCTCGCCGGGTTGACCTCGCTGGTGATCAGCGCCCTCATCGTCGGCTCGCTGGTCAAGGAGGCGTGGACCTTCATCTCCGAGGTCGAGTGGGCGAGCCTGTGGACGACGGGTTGGTTCCCCCGCGACGGCTTCTACGACATCAAGACGCTGATGGTGGCGACGTTGATCGTGACGGGGCTCGCCATGGTGATCGCCGGTCCCCTCGGCTTCGCCGTGGCCGTCTACCTGTCGGAGTACGCGAAGCCCGAGGTCCGAAGGGTCCTGAAGCCGACGATAGAGATCCTCGCCGGGATCCCGAGCGTGGTGATCGGCTTCTTCGCCCTGACCTTCATCTCGCCGAACATCATCCAGAACCTCAACGCCAACGCCCCGCTCTCCAACTTGGCGGCGGCCGGCCTCGGCGTCGGGATGTTGACCATCCCCCTGGTGGCCTCCATCTCGGAGGACGCCATGCGCTCGGTGCCCCGCGAGCTGCGCGAGGCGTCGGCCGGCCTCGGTGCCCACAAGGCGACGACCACGATGAGGATCGTGGTCCCCGCGGCCATCTCCGGCCTCGTCGCCGCCTTCATCGTCTCGGTGTCGCGAGCCATCGGCGAGACGATGGTGGTCTTCATCGCCGCTGGTGGCGGCGGCCAGGCCTCTTTCACCACCGACCCGTTCGAGCCCGGCATGACCATGACCGCGGCGATGGCCTCGCTCGCTTCGGGCACCGATGCGGTCGTCGGCGAGGGCCTCACCTTCCAGAGCCTGTTCTTCGTCGGGCTCCTCCTGTTCACCATCACGTTCGGGCTGAACATCATCGGTGACCGATTCGTCCGCCGCGTGCGGCAGAAGTACTGAAGGGAGCTCTGATGGCCGTCATCTCGCCCCTGCGAACGGACACCAAGGCGCGCGTCGAGGCGCAGATCCAGGGGAAGGGCGACGCCAAGGGGGCCATCTTCAAGATCCTCCTCCAGCTCGGCCTGCTCATGACGATCGTCATTCTCGGTGTGCTGCTGGCGCAGGTCATCTCGGACGGTTGGGGGGTCCTCGCCGACCGCGGCACCGGCTTCCTCAGCGCCACCCTGCGCTCCCAGGCGGACGAGGCAGGCGTCGCCCAGGGGCTGCGGGGGACGATGTGGATCGGCATCCTCGTCGTCGTGATCTCGTTCCCCCTCGGTATCGCCGCCGCCCTGTACCTGGAGGAGTACGCCTCGAAGAACAAGCTGACGAGCTTCATCGAGCTCAACATCCGCAACCTCGCCGGCGTGCCCGCCGTCGTCTACGGGATCCTCGGCTTCTCGATCTTCGTCAAGGCGCTCGACGGCTTCACCGGGGGGCGGACGGTCCTCGCCGGGGGGATCACGATGGCTATCCTCGTGCTCCCCATCGTGATCATCACCGCGTCGGAGGCCGTGCGGGCCGTGCCCCAGTCGCTGCGGGAGGCGGGCTACGGTGTCGGCGCCACGAAGTGGGAGGTCATCCGCAGCCACGTCCTGCCCTACGCAGCCCCGGGCATCCTCACGGGAACGCTGCTCTCCCTCTCCCGGGCGCTCGGCGAAGCGGCCCCGCTCATCCTCGTCGGAGCCGTGACCGGGCGCCTCGGCCAGAACAGCGGCTACTTCGACGTCGGCCAGCTCCAGGAGCGCTTCACGGCCATGCCGATCGTGATCGCCTCGTGGTCCCAGCGGCCCCAGCGCGAGTTCCTCGAGAACGCCGCCGCCGCCATCATCGTCCTGCTCGTGATCGTGCTCCTGGCCAATGCCACGGCGATCCTGTTGCGCAACCGGTACGAGAAGAAGAGGTCGTGACCCCCGCGATGACGATGCCATCCGAAACCGCCACGGCGACGCACGGCCTGGCCCAGCCATTGGCCGTCAACGAAGGCGGGGCCCACCCTCGCCCCGCCGACCTCGAGACCGTCCTCGATGTGCAGGACCTGTCCGTCTACTACGGCGCGTTCCGCGCCGTGCGCAACGTCACCCTGCCCGTGCCGAACAACCAGATCGTCGCCATGATCGGGCCCTCGGGCTGTGGCAAGTCGACGGTGCTCCGCTGCTTCAATCGCATGAACGACCTGATCGAGGGGGCCCGAGTCGAGGGCACGGTCGCCTACCACGGGGTCGATCTCTACGACCGCCGGGTCGACCCGGTGGAGGTGCGCCGCCGGATCGGGATGGTATTCCAGAAGCCCAACCCCTTCCCGAAGTCGATCTACGACAACATCGTCTTCGGCCCCAAGATCGCCGGGGTCAAGAAGTCCCAGTTCGACGAGATCGTCGAGACGTCCCTGCGGAAGGCGGCCCTGTGGGAGGAGGTCCGGGGCCGGCTGCAGGCGTCCGCTCTCGGCCTCTCCGGTGGCCAGCAGCAGCGGCTCTGCATCGCCCGCGCCATCGCCTCGAGCCCTGACGTGCTGCTCATGGACGAGCCGTGCTCGGCCCTCGACCCGATCGCGACCGGCCGCATCGAGGACCTCATGCAGGAGCTGAAGGACGAGTACGCCATCGTGATCGTGACGCACAACATGCAGCAGGCGGCGCGCGTCAGCGACTACACGGCGTTCTTCACCGTCGAGCTCGACACGGCCGAGGACCGCCGCACCGGCGTCCTCGTGGAGTACGACGCCACGCAGACGATCTTCTCCAACCCGTCCGACGAGCGCACCGAGAACTACATCACCGGTCGTTTCGGTTGAGCGGGGCGAGTGAACGATGAGCAGCGGACCAGCCAGGCGGGCCTTCGCCCACGGCCTCGAAGACCTGCGCCTCCAGGTGGAGCTGATGGCCATGAGGGTCGACCAGGCGCTCGAGCGCATGCGCGCTGTCATCGAGGACGGTGACCATGCCGCGGCCACCTTGGTCATCGCGGCCGACAACGAGATCGACGCCAGCAACGTCGACCTGATGGAGCGATGCCACGAGCTCCTCTCGCGCGAACAGCCCGTCGCCGGGGACCTGCGGCTCATCGTCGGCGCCCTGCGGGTGACCGCCGAGCTCGAGCGGGTCGGCGATCTCGCCATCAGGGGGACCAAGGCCGCCGAGGCCCACGAGCTGCTGGCCTCGGAGCCCGTGGTGCACGACCTGCTGGTGAGCATGGCCAACCGGGCCATCACCGAGTTCCGCGTCGCCGAGCGAGCCTGGGCCACGTGCGACCTCGGCCTGGCCACCGAGCTCAACAGCGGCGGGGAGGAGATGGCCCTGCTCGCCGACCGGCTGGTCACCGAGCTCATCGGCCTCCGGCGCCGGGACGCGCCGGAGCTGGCGATCCGGGCGGTCACGGTGGGGCGCTCGCTCGACCGCATCGCTGACCACGCCCGTGTGATCGGCGCCCGTGTGCGGTACCTCATAACCGGCGACTCGGAACACCTTGCCGCCGAGGTGCGCTGAGCCGACGATGCAGACTGTCGAGGGGACGATGGAGACGCCTGAGAGGACGACCGAGACCATGGGGGATTTCCGGAGGTTGCTCCACGAGAACATGGAGGTGATCTCCTCCGATCTTGTCCACCTGGCTGCGCTCGTGGGCGAGTCGGTGGTCAGGGGGACCGAAGCGCTGCTGTCCGGCGAGCCCGCCCTGGCCAAGGAGGTCATCGACAACGACGACCGCCTCGACGCGCTGTCGCTGCGCGTGGAGGAGAGCTGTTTCCGCCTGCTCGCCCTGCAAGGGCCGATGGCCAGCGACCTGCGCACGATCGTCGCCACCATGAGGATCAACGCCGAGCTCGAACGGTCGGGCGACCTGATGGTGAACGTCGCCAAGGGCGCCCGGCGCATCAGCACGGTCGAGATCCCGCCGGTCGTGCGGGGCATCGTGCAGCAGATGGCTGATGAGGCGACGCGGATGTTGCGCTTCGCCATGGACTCCTACGTGGACCGCAGCGGCCCTCTCGGCGCCGCCCTGCACGACCTCGACGATCGGCTCGACGACCTGCAGTCCGAGTTCGTGGCCGCCATCTTCGAGGCCGACGAACGGGGCGAGCTGCCCATCTCGGGGGCTGTGCAGCTCGCCCTGATCGCTCGCTACTACGAGCGGATCGGCGACCACGCAGTCAACATCGGTGAGCGGGTCCAGTTCATGGCTGAGGGCGTGATGGCGGGCCACGCCCACGAGGCGGCGCTCGCCGAGCTCGAGCGGGCGCAGCCGGAACGCCTCGGCCAGTAGCGAGCAGCCGCGCATGGCCGGGCCCGCGGGGTGGGTGCTCGCCGTCGCGAGCCTGCTCGCCGTCGCCGTCGCGCTGACGACCGCCCTCACCAGGCGGTCGGTGCTCCGCCGCTTCGAAGCGGCGCTCAACAGCGGCGTCGGGGAGCTCGACTCGGCCTTGGCCCGCGCCCGGGAGCTGGTGGAGGCGCGAGAGGCCGCCAGCAACGGGGCGACGGCCCAGCTCGCCGAGGTCCTCGACGCCTTCTCCCACGGCGTGCTCCTCTACGACCGCAACCAGAAGGTGACCTTCGCCAACGCCGCGGGGAGCGCCTACGTCGATGCCCGCCACTCGCTGGCGCTGGTCGAAGCGACGATCGGCGAGCTGCTCGACGCCGCGGTACCGGGCCGCGTCGAGCGTCGGCTCGACGTGGCGGGCCCGCCCAAGCAGACCTTCGACATCGCCGTCCTGCCCCTCGACGAGCGGGGCTTCGTCGTCGTGGTGGAGGACGTCACGGCCCGGCGGCGGCTCGAGGACGTGCGGCGGGACTTCGTGGCCAACATCAGCCACGAGCTCAAGACGCCCGTGGGCGCCATCGCGCTGCTCGCCGAGACGATGACGGGGGAGGAGGACCCCGCGTTGCTCAGCCGCCTCTCCGTGCGCCTGCACCACGAGGCCATGCGCGTCGGCCGCACCATCGACGACCTGCTGCTCCTCAGCCAGATCGAAGCCGATGCCGAGCAGGTGCGCGGCCCGGCCAGCGTGCGGCACGTCATCGCCGAGACCCTCGCCAGGGTGGCCACGACGGCCGAGGAGCGCGGCATCGACTTCGTGGTCGACGACCCGCCCCCGGACCTGTGCGCGGTCGGTGACCGGCGCCAACTCGTCTCGGCGCTCTACAACCTCGTCGACAACGCCCTCAAGTACTCCGAGGACGGGTCCGTGGTCCGCGTGGGCGCCACGGGCGTGGGCGAGTGGGTGGAGCTGGCCGTGGTGGACCGCGGCATCGGCATCCCGGCGCGGGACCTCGAACGGATCTTCGAGCGGTTCTACCGGGTCGACAAGGGCCGGAGCCGCCGCACGGGGGGCACGGGCCTGGGCCTGGCCATCGTGCGCCACATCGTGGGGAACCTCGGCGGGAGCGTGACAGTGCGGTCCTGCGAGGGCGAGGGATCCACGTTCACGCTCGTCCTGCCCCGGTACCGGGAAGCGGGGGGCCCGTCCGACGAGCGTCGACCGGGGGCCTCGCTCGACGAGCGGCCCCCGACGGAAGGGTGAACGTGGTCGCAGGCAACCCCACGGTGCTCGTGGTCGAGGACGAGGAGAGCTTCGTCGACGCCCTGCGCGTCGGGCTGAAGCGAGAGGGCTTCCGGGTCGAGGTGGCGGTCGACGGCCTCGAGGCGATCGAGATGTTCGAGGTGGTCAAGCCGGACATCGTGCTCCTCGACGTCATGCTGCCGCGGCTCTCGGGGGTCGACGTGTGCCGCCACCTGCGCGCCCGCAGCCGGGTGCCCATCATCATGGTGACGGCCAAGGGCTCCGAGATCGACACGGTCGTGGGCCTCGAGGTCGGCGCCGACGACTACGTCACCAAGCCCTACCGGCTGCGCGAGCTCGTGGCCCGCATCCGGGCGGTGATGCGACGGGTGCCCGGTGACGGGTCGAGCGACGCCCGCCTGCCCTCGACGGAGCGCATCGAGGTCGGCGACGTGGCGCTCGACCTCGAGCGCCACGAGGTCGAGATCCGCGGGGCGGCCGTCAACCTGCCCCTCAAGGAGTTCGAGCTGCTCGCCCTGCTCCTCGACAACGCCGGCCGGGTGCTGCCCCGCGAGACGCTCATCGACCGCGTTTGGGGCATGGACTACGTGGGGGACACGAAGACGCTGGACGTGCACGTCAAGCGCCTCCGGGCCAAGGTCGAGCCGGACCCTGCCAACCCGACGCGCATCGTCACCATCCGCGGCCTCGGCTACAAGTACGCCCCGCCGAAGGACTGAGCTGCGCGCACGATCAGCGTCACGATCGCCTGTGCGGGGCACCACTAGCCCCGATCTTGCATTCGAGCTCGTTCGAGCTGGTCAGCCAGTCGGCCGCATCACTCGACCGACCAGGTGCCGTCCAGGTCAGT
>WHTX01000321.1 GCA_009377505.1 Acidimicrobiia bacterium | reverse complement strand
CGCCTCGCAGAACGTGTCGACCATGAGCTTCCAGTTCATGCGCCGGCGGTTCAGCCTGGTCTCCACGTGGTGGTAGCCCTCGAGACCGAAGGGGGCGAGCTCCTGCTCGGCGCCCGCCAGCCAGCCGGCGACGTCGACGGGGCCCTCGCCCTCGAGCCGGATGCAGACGAAGCCGTGGGCCTCGCCGCAGGCGATCGGCGAGAGGCCCATGGTCGAGCGGTCGACGTCGTCGAAGCCGGCGCGGCCGGGGAGGGATACGAGCGCGCCCTCGTGGCTGTACGACCAGGAGTGGTACGGGCAGGTGAACACCTTGGCGGCGTTGCCCCGTCCGTCGGCCACGCACGCCCCGCGGTGCCGGCACACGTTACGGAAGGCCCGCACCGCGCCGTCCTGGGAGCGCACGACCAGCACCGGCACGTCGTCCACGTCGAGGGTCAGGTAATCGCCGGGCGCCTTGACGTCGGCAGACAGGCAGGCCAGCACGGGCGTACGCCGGAACAGCCGGGCCTGTTCCCGCTCGAGGCGGGCGGGGTCGGTGTACTGCGTGACAGGGTTCCGGTACGACGCCGCGGCCAGGTCGGTGGTCCCCGTCCCCCGGTGGGCCATGATCCGGTCGAGCAGCTCGAGCTGTCGCTCTCGGTCCATGGGCCGACACTACCGTGGCCAGATGTCCCCGGCCCCCGGGGGGTGACCCTGGCCGTCGGCCAGCACCGACTGCTGAGCGCGTCGGCCATCGATCACCTCGGTTCGGGCCCTGTCGACCATCGCACGCCTGGAGACGCCCACTTTTGAGATTCGACGACATCACCGACTGGGCCCGCTCGTCCGGGCTCGAGATCGTGCTCATCATCCTCGGCGGCCTGTTGCTGACGCGGGTGGCGCGCTGGGTGGTGGCCACGGCGCCGAGCCGACTCCACCGCGACGACAAGCACTCCCTGGCCCTGGCCCAGGCCATCTCGTGGTTGGCGACGGCGACGATCTGGCTCCTCTCCACGCTGCTCATCCTCCAGCGCTTCAACGTGCCCCTCACCGGGCTCGTGCCCCCCGCCACGGTGGCCGGCGTGGCCGTCGGCTTCGGCGCCCAGAAGATCGTCGCCGACCTGCTGTCGGGCTTCTTCCTCTTCGCCGAACGGCAGCTGGGCTACGGCGACATCGTGCAGGTCTCCCAGCCGGGGACGACCACGGGCGTGTCGGGCACGGTGGAGGAGCTGACCCTGCGCACGACGCGGCTCCGCACCCTCTCGGGCGAGGTCGTCTTCATCCCCAACGGCGAGATCCGCCAGCTCACGAACCTGTCCATGGACTGGGCGCGGGCGGTCATCGACGTCCCCCTCAGCTCCTCGGTCGACCTCGACCTCGCCATCGACCTGCTGCGGGAGACGGGCAAGATCATGAAGGACGACCCGGAGTGGACGTCCGTGCTGCTCGACGACCCCGTTGTGATGGGCGTGGAGACCTTGGACGTGGGCTACCTGCGGGTGCGCCTCTTGATGCGCACCCGACCGGCGGAGCAGTTCGACGCCGCCCGTGAGCTGCGCCGCCGCGTGGCCGACGCCCTGCGCGGCGCCGGCATCACCCCCGTGGCGCCCATCGTGGGAGTGGGAGTGGCCCAGTGAGCGCAGCGAACGGCCCGAGCGGCCGAGAGCGGGAAGGCCCAGTGAGCGCAGCGAACGGCCCGAGCGGCCGAGAGCGGGAGGATTCGTCGACGGACCACGAGCCCGACGAGACCCGCGAGGACCTCGAGGGGGAGAGCGCGACCACGGCCGTGGTCGAAGCGCTCGTCAAGCCCCCGAGCAGCCTCTCGCCCGAACCGCCGCCGATCAGGCCACGCCGCTCCACCGTGGTGATCGGGCTGTGCTTCTTGGCCATCCTCGCCCTCTACCTGTGGGTCAGGCCCCCGCCCCCGGAGCGCGGCCGCATCGTCCAGGACGCCGAGACCGGTGAGATCGTCGTCCTGCCCCCGACGACCGCCCCGCCCACGACCGTGACGCCCACGACCGAGCCGCCGCCACCGGAGACGACGGCCACGACGGTGGAGCCGGAGACGACCACGACGTCGACGACCACGACCGCCACCACGACCACGGCGCCGACGACGACCGCCCCCGAGCCGACCTCGACCACCAACGCCTCGACGACGTCCGAACCGCGAGCGACGGCATCGAGCACGACGAGCCGGCCACCCACCTCGTCCACCACGACGCCCCCCTGAGGTACGACCCCTGAGGTACGAGTAGCCTCCGGCGCCGGTGGACACGTACCCGCTCATCGGTGACCACGGCCTGATCGGCGACCTGCAGACCGCTGCCCTCGTGGCCACGGACGGGACGATCGACTGGTTCTGCTGCCCCCGCTTCGACTCGCCCAGCGTCTTCGCGTCCCTGCTCGACGCCGAGCGGGGCGGCCGGTTCCAGATCGGGCCGGCCGGCGAGGGCCACGTCGCCCGCCAGCTCTACTTCCCGGGCACGGCCGTGCTGATCACCCGGTTCATGTCCGCCGACGGGGTCGGCGAGCTCATCGACCTCATGCCGGTCACCGACCGGAAGGTGACCCAACGCCACCGCATCGTCCGTCTCGTGCGCGTCGTGCGGGGCCAGATGCGTTTCACCCTGGCCTGCGCGCCCCGCTTCGACTACGGGCGGGCGCACCACGAGCTCAACCTGGTCGACGGCGGGGCCCGTTTCGCCGCCGCCGGCACCGTCCTGACCTTGCGCACCCGCCTGGGCCTGCACGCCGCGGGGGGCGACGTGCGAGCCGACTTCACCCTCTCGGCCGGGGAGGAGGCCAGCGTCGTGCTGGAGTCGGGCGATGGCGCCTCGACCGCGCCCCCCGACGACGCCGCCGCCCGCCAGCACTTCGTCGAGTGCGCCCGCTACTGGCGGGCCTGGCTCAGCCGGTCGACCTACCGAGGCCGCTGGCGCGACGTCGTCGACCGGGCCGCCATCACGCTGAAGCTCATGACCTACGCCCCCACGGGCGCCCTCGTGGCCGCCCCGACCGCCGGCCTGCCCGAGCAGGTGGGCGGGGAGCGCAACTGGGACTACCGCTACACCTGGGTGCGAGACGCCTCGTTCTCCGTCGCCGCCCTCGTCGACATAGGCTTCACGGACGAGGCGGAGGGCTTCGTCGGTTGGCTGGGCGACCGGGTGCGGGAACAGGCCGGCGCAGGGTCGGGCCCGCTCAAGATCATGTACCGGGTGGACGGCCGCGCCAACCTGGAGGAGCGCACGCTCGACCACCTCTCCGGCTACCGGGGCTCGTCGCCCGTGCGCATCGGCAACGGCGCCTCCGACCAGCGGCAGCTCGACATCTACGGCGAGATGCTCGACGCCATCTACATCGGCGCCCAGCACGACATCACCATCGGCCACGACTTCTGGACCTCGCTCACCCAGATCGTCGACTGGCTGTGCGACCACTGGGACGAGCCGGACGACGGGATCTGGGAGACGCGAGGCGGCCCGCAGCGCTTCACCTACGCCCGCCTCATGTCCTGGGTGGCCTTCGACCGGGCCATCCGCATGGCGGCCCGAAAAGGCCGGCCCGGCAACGTCGCCCGCTGGATGGCCGCACGTGACGACGTCTACCGCTGGATCGTGGAGCGGGCCTGGAGCCCGACGCGCCAGGCCTTCGTGCAGCACGAGGGCAGCGAGGTGCTCGACGCCTCGCTGCTCCAGATGCCCCCTGTGCGGCTTCATCGCCCCCCGTGACCCCCGCTGGCTGACCACCCTCCAGGCCATCGACGAGAAGCTGGTGGTCGACAGCCTCGTCTACCGCTACAACCCCGAGGCCGCGCCCGACGGCCTGGCGGGCAACGAGGGCACCTTCTCCATGTGCACGTTCTGGTACGTGGAGGCCATGGCCCAGGCCGGGCACCTCGAGCAGGCCCGCTACGCCTTCGAGAAGATGCTGACCTACGGCAACCACCTGGGCCTCTTCTCCGAGGAGACGGGCCTCACCGGCCAGCAGCTCGGCAACTTCCCCCAGGCGTTCAGCCACCTGGCCATGGCGGGCACCGCCATCCGCCTTGACCGCCTCCTCGACGAGGTCCCCATGGTCCCCCTCTTCCACGACCTCGGCCGGTGGGAGCTGTGACGACCGCCCTCGTCCTCGGCGCCGGCTTCGGCGGCCTGGGGGCGGCGCGCGCCCTGGCGGGGGCGCCCACGGACGTCGTGCTGGTCGACCGGCACGACTACCACACCTTCCAACCGCTCCTCTACCAGGTGGCCACGGCCGCGCTCGACCCCGAGACGGTCGGCCACCCGGTGCGGGCCCTGGTCGACGACCAGGGCAACCTCCGCTTCCACCAGGCGACCGTGACCGGCATCGACCTCGGGTCCCGCCAGGTGAGCTTCGCCGAGACCGCGGCCCTGTCCTACGACCACCTCGTCGTCGCCCTCGGCGCCGGGGTCGACTACTTCGGGGTCCGGGGCGCGGCCGAGCACGCCTTCCCCCTCTACACGCTCGAGGACGCGGTCCGGCTCAAGGACCACATGCTCGGCCGGTTCGAGGCCAGCGAGGACGCCGGCGCGGCGGGGCCCGGGGCGCTCGACGTGGTGGTCGTCGGCGGGGGCCCAACGGGCGTGGAGACGGCCGGCGCCCTCGCCGAGTGGTACCGCCACGAGCTCGAGCGCGACTACCCCCACCTGCCCGTGGGTGACGCGGCCATCACCCTCGTCGAGCGGGGCGGGCGCCTGCTCGAGATGTTCCCCAACGAGATCGGCGCCTACGCCCAGCGCGAGCTCGAGCGGCGCGGGGTCGTAGTGCGCCTCGGCACGGAGGTCACCGCCGTCACCCCGAGCGGGGCCACGGTGGGCCCGGGCGACCAGCTCAGCGCCCAGACCCTGGTCTGGGCCGCGGGCCTGCAGGCGAGCCCGCTCGCCCAGGCGCTCGGAGTGGAGCTCGACCACGGCCGCGCCTCGGTGGCCGAGGACCTCAGCCTCGCCGCCCACCCCGAGGTGTTCGTCGTCGGCGACATCGCCCTCGTGGCCTCGGGCCGGGGGGCCGGGCCCCTCCCCCAGCTCGGCTCCGTCGCCCTCCAGGCGGGCGAGCACGCCGGGCGCAGCATCGCCCGGCGGGCGCACGGCGAACCGACCGAGGCCTTCCACTACCGCGACAAGGGCACGATGGCCACCATCGGGCGGGGGGCCGCGGTCGTCGAGCTGCCGGGCGGGCACCACCTGACGGGCCGGCTCGCCTGGCTCGCCTGGGGCGCCGTCCACCTCGCCCTGCTCACGGGAGGAGACAGCCGGGCGTCCACCCTCGTCGACTGGGCCTGGATGTTCTTCACCCACGACCGCCCCTCACGCGTCACCGTCGGCGCCGCCGAGGAGGACGAGGAGCTGGGCGACCTCAGAGGCCGGGGCTCGACTGCATGAGCCCTCCGTCGGCGATGACCGTCGTGGCCGTCACGTAGCTGGCCGCGTCGCTGGCCAGGAAGGCGACCACGTTGGCGATCTCGGCGGGCTGGGCCATCCGCCCGAGGGGGATGGCCGCGTCGAGCGTGCCCAGCTTGGCCGGGTCGTCCATCGTCGAGGTGTTGATGGGCGTCGCCACCGCCCCCGGCCCCACGCCGACGACGGTGATGCCGTGGGGGGCCAGCTCGACGCCCGCGGTGCGGGTCAACATGCGCATGCCGCCCTTGGAGAGGCAGTACGCCGCGTTGCCGGGCATCGGCCAGTCCTCGTGCACGGACGTGATGTTGATGACCCGCCCGCCGCCGCCCTGGGCGATCATCTGCTTCGCCGCCAGCTGGGTGCCGAAGAAGGCGCTCTTGAGGTTGACCTCGAGCACCTCGGCGTACTGCGCCTCGGTCGTGTCGAGGACGGAGGTGCGCGTCTCGACCCCGGCGTTGTTGACCATGATGTCGACGCGGCCGAACGCGGCCACCGCCCGGTCGACGAGGGACTGCAGGTCGGCCACCTTGCTCACGTCGGCGTGCACGCC
>WHTX01000320.1 GCA_009377505.1 Acidimicrobiia bacterium | reverse complement strand
ATGGACAGGGCGTTCAGCTGGGGGTTGACCGCCCCGATGGCACGACGGGCTACGGCCTGGGCCGTGGCCGCCGAGACCTCCCCGGCCCGGATCAGCTCGGCGAGCCCCACGGCGTCGAGGGCCGAGTACTCAACGACGTCCATAGTCACCCCCTTGATCCGGGCGAAGGCCGCGGGCACGAGCCCAGCGGCGAGAACCTACGCCCGCGCCCCGGCGCCCGCCGAGCGGGTCGTGCATCGCCGCTCACCGGGTGTCGAGGAGGCCAGGAGGCTCGCCTGACCGTGCCGTGCCCCGAGACCCCTGAGCCGCCGCGTCGCCGATGAGTTCCCCCGGGCCGCGTCGTCTCCTCGAGGAGTGAGCGGAGCGAGCCGCCCGAGCGGCGGAGATCGAGGAGCGTGGCCCAATGACCTTCGTAGACCTGGGACCGGCGACGCGGCGCATGGCTGACCTGGTCAGCGGCGTGCGCGACGACCAGCTCGACGGGCCGACGCCGTGCCCCGGCTACACCCTCGGCGATCTCGTCGACCACGTCGGGGGGCTGGCCCTCGCCTTCACCGCCGCCGCGACCAAGGCCGGGGGCGAGGCCGGGGCGCAGGCGCCGTCGGGCGACGCCTCACGGCTGGGCGACGACTGGCGGGCCCGGATCCCGGGGGACCTCAGGGCGCTGGCCACGGCGTGGGGCCAGCCGTCGGCATGGAGCGGGACCACCCAGGCCGGGGGGATCGACCTGCCCGCCGAGGTCGCCGGCACGGTCGCGCTGGACGAGCTGGTGGTCCACGGGTGGGACGTGGCCCGGGCCAGCGGGCAGGCCTACGAGTGCGACCGAGGATCGCTGGAGGCCGTGCACGGCTTCGTCGCCCAGTTCTCCGGCCCGGGCCAGGAGGCGGCGCGCGCCGGGCTCTTCGGGCCGGTCGTCGACGTGCCCGAGGGCGCACCGCTGCTCGATCGGGTGATCGGGCTCACCGGCCGAGACCCCACCTGGTCAGCGCGCTGAGCGAGTGTCCTGGAAGGACACTCGCTCAGCAGGCCAAGCTGGCGGCCATGGCCCACACGTTCGGCCGGCGTCGCGCCGCGGTCGTCGCCATCGGAGGCGCTGCAGGCGCCGGCACCCGTTGGGCGGTGCTGACCTGGGCCGGCAGCAGCCTGTTCCCGTGGCCGGTCCTGGCGCTCAACATCGCCGGTTCCGTGCTCCTGGGCGTGCTCTTGGCCGAGGCGTGGCCCCACCCGTCGGCCCGCCTGCTGCTCCACGACGTGGCGGGCATCGGCTTCTGCGGTGGGCTCACCACCTTCTCGACCTTCGCGCTCGAGGTCGTCGACCTCGCCCGCGACGGCCACGCCCAGATGGCGTCCGCCTACGCAGTCCTGTCCGTCCTCGGCGCGATCGCCGGTGTCATGGCCGGCGCCGCCGCGCTGCGCAGGCTCCGGGCCGTCACGCTCCCCGTGGAGGGCCGGCCGTGATCACGGCGGTGGCCTTCGTCGTCGCGGCTGGCGGGGGCACCCTCGCCCGTGCCCGCGCCGGGCGCCGCTGGAACGGGCACGCCGGGTTCCCTGCCGGAACGCTCGTCGTCAACGTCAGCGGCTCGTTCCTGCTCGGGCTGCTCTCCGAGGTCGCGCCCCCAGCCGTGACCGTGGTCGGCGTCGGCGGCCTCGGTGCGTACACGACCTTCTCGAGCTTCGCTCGCGACGCCGTCGCCCTGGCCGAACAGCGCCGCCTCGCCCTCGCCGCGCTCTACGTCCTCACGTCCTGCGTGGCGGGGATCGCCGCCGCAGCCGCCGGCGTCGTCGTGGGCCCGGGCTGGGGATAGAAACCTAATTCGAAGTAGGTTGGGTGCGCTCGCAGCGTGGCGGGCGACGACCGCCACCGACGCGGAGGGACTGGCCGCATGAGCGCTGGAGCACGGCTTCCGGGCACCCCCGAACCCATGTACCACTGGCCCGGGGTGGACGGCGTGGCCATCGCCGGGGACACGTGGGGCGACCCCGAGGGGCCGCTCGTGATCCTCCAGCACGGCGGGGGCCAGACCCGCCACGCCTGGAAGGGCACCGGCCAGGCCCTCGGCGCCGCCGGCTACCACGCCGTGGCCTTCGACGCCCGGGGCCACGGCGACTCGGACTGGGCGCCCGACGCCCGCTACGGCCACGAGCTCATGGTCGCCGACCTGGTGGCGGTGGTCGCCGCGCTGGGCAAGCGCCGCCCGGTGCTCGTCGGCGCGTCCATGGGCGGCGGGGTCAGCCTCGAGGCCGTGGGCGACGACCACGTCGACGCCACCGCACTCGTCCTCGTCGACATCGCCCCCCAGCTCGAGCCGGAGGGCGTCGACAGGATCCTCTCCTTCATGGACCAGCGCCCCGACGGCTTCGCGTCGCTCGACGAGGTCGCCGACGCCATCGCCAGCTACCAGCCCCACCGCACCCGGCCCAAGGACGTGCGGGGCCTGGCGAAAAACGTGCGGCTAGGCGAGGACGGCCGCTACAGCTGGCACTGGGACCCCGAATGGCGCAGCGGGGCGCCCGACCTCGAGGCCATGTTCCAGCGCCAGGCGGCCTGCGCCCGCAAGCTCACCCTGCCCACCCTGCTCGTACGGGGCGGGCTCTCCGACGTGCTCAGCGAGGAGGGTGCCCGCAGCTTCCTCGAGCTGTGCGCCCACAGCGAGTACGTCAACGTCACCGACGCCTCCCACATGGTGGCCGGTGACCGCAACGACATCTTCGCCAGCGCCGTCATCGAGTTCCTCTCGAGGACCGTGCCCGTCAGCGGCGCCCCGCTACAGCCGCCCCACGAGTTGCACCCCCACCACGAGGGCCCGGCCGGCGACCTGCACGACATCCCCTGACCGCGCCGCCGCCCCGACCGGGGCTAGTCGGTCGTCAGCAGCTCGATCAGGTTGGCGTCGGGATCGCGGAAGTAGACCGAGGCCCCCTTCGAGCCGTCGGCCGACAGGCGGAAGGACGGGCCCTCCACCACGGGGAGACCGTGTCGGCCCAGCAGGTCCACCGCGCTCTCGATGGGCCCGTCCCAGCGGAAGCACAGGTCCACGGAGCCGGGGGTGGGACGGTCGGCCACCAGGTCGGCCCGGGGCGGGCTGGGATGGACGTTGACGCGGTTCGTCCCCAGCACCAGGGTCACGATGGGGAAGCGCCCGTCGTCGAAGCGGTCCCGGTAGAGGACCTGTGCGCCGAGCACGTCCCGGTAGAAGTCCACCGTCCGTCCCACGTCGGCGACGGTGATGGCCAGATGATCGAAGCCTCGGATGCCCATTGCCGGCATTCTGCCCCGGCGATCGCGCCTCGAGGGGTCATCGTCCCTCCATCGTCCTGCGCCAGGCCAGCGCGCCCTCGAGGGCCTGGGGCGACGTCCTTGTTGACGGCGGGGTCGGTCCCCAGGTCCCGGTGGTTTGAACATGGCCCCGTACTTCACAGCGCCCCTCCCCCGTCGCCGCCGACCCCTGAGCCGTGGATCGCCTGCCAGACGCGCTCGGGGGTGAGGGGCATGTCGAGGTGGCGGACGCCGTAGGGCGCCAAGGCGTCGATGACCGCGTTCTGTACGGCGGGGATGGCGCCCACGGTGCCCGACTCCCCCACGCCCTTGGCCCCGAGCTCGTTCACCCAGGTCGGCGTCTCCATGTGCACGAGCTCGAACATGGGCAGCTCGGCGGCGGAGATCACCGGGTAGTCGGCGAAGTTGGTGGTGAGGGGGTTGCCGTCCTCGTCGAAGCGGATCTCCTCGAGCAGCGCCTGGGCCGCGCCCTGGGCCATGCCCCCGTGCACCTGGCCCTCGGCGAGCAGCGGGTTGAGGATGGTGCCGGCGTCGTCGACGGCGACGAGGCGGACGAGGCGGGCCCGGCCCGTCTCCTCGTCGACCTCGACGACGGCGAGGTGGGCGCCGAAGGGGTAGGTGGGCTGGGCGGCCTTGAAGCCGGACACGAAGGTCCACTCGTCGGCCGTGGCCCCCGCCGCGTCCCCGGCCCCGACCTCGCCCGCCGCGGCCGCCGCCGCCACCTGGGGCCAGTCGAGGGCCACGGCCGGCGTGCCCGCCACGTGGAATCGACCCGTCTCCCAGTCGAGCACGACGTCCTCGGCCGCCGCCTCCAACAGGTCGGCGGCGCGTCGGCGGGCGGCGTCTGTGAGCTGGGCCGCGGCGTCGGCCACGGCGGCGCCGGCGATCTGCATCGACCGGGAGCCGGTCGTCATCCCCCCGGCGGGCACCCGGTCGGTGTCCCCGGCCACCACGTCCACCCGGTCCATGGCGATGCCGGTGCGGTCAGCGACGATCATGGCGAACATCGTCTCGTGGCCCTGGCCATACGGCGTGGCCCCGGTGACGACGCTGACCCGGCCGTCGGGGCCGAGCTGGACGCTGCCGAACTCGCTGGAGGGGCCGCCCCCCGTGATCTCCACGTAGACGGACAGCCCGATGCCCAACAGCACCGGTCCCCCCGCCTCCCGCCCGGCGGCCTGCGAGGCCCGCAGCGCCTCGTAGCCTGCAGCCTGCAGCACGCGCTCGAGCGCCTCGGGGTAGTCGCCCACGTCGTAAACGGTGCCGATGCCGGTGGTATACGGCTCGGTGAAGCGCCCGACGAGGTTCTTGCGACGCACGTCGGCGGGGTCGAGGCCCACCTCGGCGGCGAAGGCGTCGATGGCCCGCTCGGTGGCGAGGGCGGCCTCGGGTCGGCCCGCCCCTCGGAAGGCCGTGATGGAGATGGCGTTGGTCGCCACGGACACGGCCGAGAAGCCGACGTTCTGCCAGTCGTAGACACCGGTGAGCATGCGCTGGGTCATGTTGGGCAGGAACGCCCCGATGAGGGGGTACGCCCCCGCGTCCTGCACCACGTCGAGCTGGTAGGCGGTGACCCGCCCGTCCCGGGTGCCCCCGATGCGCACGTGCTGGAGCTGGGCGCGCCCGTGGGGCATGGCGACCATGTTCTCCGAGCGGGTCTCCGTCCAGCGCAGGGGCCGGCCCACCTGGCGGGAGAGGTGGCCGAGGGCGATGGCCTCGGCCGCGGTGCGGGACTTGGCCCCGAAGCCGCCCCCCATGTCGGGCACGACCACGCGGGCCTGGGAGGGCTCGAGGCCGTACACGGCGCAGAGTGCGTCCCTGGTCGGGTGCGCCCCCTGGCATGACGAGTACATGACGAGGCGGCCCTCGTCGGTCCAGTGGACGAGCGCGGCACGGGGCTCGATCGGCGCGGCGTTCATGCGCTGGTCCTCGAGGGTGAGCTCGACCACCACCTCGCACCCGCTGAAGTCGGCCCGGTTCGGGCTCTCGATGCGCAGCAGGGCGTTCGTGCCGAGCTCGGGGAACAACAGCACCTCGTCACGCGCCGCGGCTGCGGGGCCCGTCACCGCGGGTAGGGGCTCGTAGTCCACGACCACGAGCTCGGCGGCATCGGTGGCCAGGTAACGGTCCTCGGCCACGACGGCGGCCACGGGCTCGCCCACGAAGCGCACGACCTCGGTGGCGAGGAAGGGCCGCCGCGTCTCGGGCGGGTAGCCGGGGATGATGTGGGGCAGGTGCCCGATGGGGGCGAGGTCGGCGCCGACGAAGACGCCCAGCACCCCCGGCGCCTGACGCGCCTCGGCGATGTCGACGCCCGTGATGCGCCCGTGCGCCACGGTCGAGCGCACGAAGGCGACGTGCGCCGTGCCCCCCATGGCCACGTCGTCGACGTAGGTGCCCCCGTCGGTGACCATGCGCCGGTCCTCGCGGCGCACGACGGGGTTGCCGAGGATGCTCACGACGCCGAGGTGGCCGAGCCGAGCATCCCGTCCACGAGCTCGTTGCCCCGCCGGCGGATGTCGGGGGACGAGCCCATCTGCCAGCCCGTCGTCTCCTTGGACGAGATGTGCATCATCTTGCGGTTCCTGGTGCGGGAGCCGAGGTAGAACCGCTCGTAGAGCTCGACCCTGCCGGCGAGGCCCGAGCCGACGAAGTCCCAGGCCAACCGGAAGAGGGCGGCCCGGGCC
>WHTX01000319.1 GCA_009377505.1 Acidimicrobiia bacterium | reverse complement strand
TGGGCTTGTTCAGGTTCGACTGGTCGGTCGTCGCTGGGCCTCGGCGGCCTGCTCGGTGGCGTTCTCGTTCGCCGCCGCCTGTGCCTGGTCGACCTCGACGGCGTCACCGTCGCCCTTCTTCCCGTCGTGGCCCATCTTGGCGTCGTGGCCGCCCGAGTCGCCCTCGGCCGCCTGGGCCTGGGTCGCCCACTGGCCGGTCTCGTTGGCGTTGCCGGCGGCCGCCTCGGTGGCGGCCGCGTTGGACTGGACCACGTCGCCGTTGCCCGACCCGAACGTGAGCACCGAGATGGGCGCGTTCACGTTGGACTGCTCGGTGGTCGCCTCGGCGGCCGCCTCCTGAGCGGTCGAGTTGCTGTTGACCGCTTCCTGAAGCTGGTCGACGACGGGAAGGCCACTGCCCTGCGAGTCGGCCGACGCCGTGGCGGTGCCGGCGAGCCAGACGCCGAAGAAGGCGCCCGACAGCACGACGGGCTGCCAGATGATCTTTCGCACGTTCCGTCTCCTGAGATCGATGTCGAACCTGTTTGACGGCCCCTTGGTGGGAGGCGCGTGGTCACCCGGAGCGGGCGACGTCAGCCAGGTCGTTCGATGCCGGAGACGACGAAGAGCGGCCGCGGGTCGGCCGAGAGCGGGATGAGGCGCCGGCCAGCGGCGAGCGCGGCTGTGCCGAGCGCGGCGACGAGCACGGCGACCATGAAGTCGTGGCCACCGGGGAAGGTCGAACCGGAGGAGCCGCCCCCGGACGAGCTGGCACCGGTCGAGCTGCCACCACCCGAGCCGGTCCGGGCGGCCATCGCCGGGATGACAGGCGGGGCGGCGGCCACTGGCGATGGCGAGTTCGGCTCTGGGCCTGCGCCCACCGCCACCAGCTCCTGGGAGGCGGATGGGCCTGGACCGGCGGCGACGGGGGACCTGGCGGCGAGGTCAGCCACCGGGAGGCGCGGGAGCTGCTCGGTGCCCACGAGCGCCGGGCCCGAGTCGATGAGCGGGGCCGCGCTGGCCCCCGGCGGCGAGGCGAGCGGCCCGGCTGGCGGAGGCTGGGGCACGGGCGGCGAGGGCAGGGGCTCAGGTGCCCGGGGGGCCGTGACCGGCTCGACCGCGGCCACGACGGGCTCGACGGTGTCGAAGGTGTCGACGACGGGGGCCACCACGGGCGGCAGCGCGCCGGTGACGGGGCCGGCGAGGGGTGCAGCCGCGTCGGCCACCGGCTACGCCGTCTGCGCCACCTGGGCGAGGAGGGGGGCAGTCGTGCCCTCGAGGTTGCGAGCCACCGGTTCGACCACGGGCGCTACCGTCTGCGCCACGGACGTCGTCACCGGCTCCGCCACCTCGACCACCGGCGCCACCGAGCCCGCCACCGGCTCGACGACGTCGGCCACCGACCGGGTCACCGGCTCGACGGCATCGGTCACGGGCTCGGCAAGGTCCGTGACCCCGCCGACCAGGCCACCCACCGCGCTGCCACCGTCGTCTTCTTGCCCGGCGCCCGGAAGGGACAGCTCGAGCGCACCGGCCCGGTCGGCTGACCCGAACGCCAACCAAGCGAGCGCGAAGGCGGCCGCGGACACGAGGACCACTCGCCAGTTCGTCGCCAGTGAGCTTCGAGTCGGCGTCACGCCCGAGTACACCTCGAGGGAGGTCGGAAGAGTACGACAGCTGCGACAGCGCGGGAGGCGACGATCTCCAACGCTGGTGGCGGCCTACCGACGGGGGACGGCGGCGGCCAGAAGATCGTGAAGTTTCTGCGACGATTGTGACTACGTATGTACGGCTCTAGGTGCAGCCTGCCCTGCGGAACCACTGCCCGATCCCCGACCACCCGACCGGAGGTGCCCATGGACCTACGTGACGCGCGAGTGCTGCTGACCGGGGCGTCCCGGGGCCTCGGGGCGGCCATGGCCCGCGAGTTCGCCGCTCGGGGCAGCCACCTGGTGCTCGTCGCCCGCTCGCAGGGCCCGCTGCGCGCCCTCGCCGACGAGGTCGGCGGCACCGCCCTCGTCGCCGACCTGGCCGAGCCGCACCAGCGCGACGGGCTCGTGGCCCGGGCCGAGGCTGCGGACGGCAGGCCAGTCGACGTGCTGGTGAACAACGCCGGGCTCGTCGAGGTCGGCCCGCTGGCCGAGGCTTCCGCCGAGTCGCTGGCCCGGCAGCTCGCCGTGGACCTGGCCGCGCCCGCCGAGCTCATCCGCCAGGCCCTTCCGGGCATGCTGGCCCGGGGCCGGGGCCACCTCGTCACCGTGTCCTCCCTGCAGAGCACGACGCCAACGCCGGGCTGTACGGCCTACGGGGCGAGCAAGGCGGCGCTCAGCCAGCTCCAGGCCATCCTCCGCCTGGAGCTGGCCGGCACGCCCGTGCGCACGACGCTCGTCTCGCCTGGGCCGGTCGCCACCGATCTGTGGGACGACCTCGAGGGCTCGTCCTACCTGCAGCCGTTCTTCCGCCGCCTGCGCCGGCTGGGCGTGGTGGCGACCGTCGACCCGGTGGACCTGGCCCGCTCGGTGGTCGACGCCGTCGAGCGCGACCGCCGCCACGTACGGGCCCCCCGCCGCGCCGCCGGGCTGCTGTGGTTCAACGAGGCGCCGCGGCGCCTCGTCGAGCTGGCCCTGCGAGGCGTGCGCTTCGATGAGTAGTTCCAAGGGTTCCGGGGCAGGCTCGACGATCCATCGTGTCTCACGAGATTCGGGAGACTCGCGGGTCCTTGGACGTTGCTCCGGTGACGAAATGCCGGGCGGGCGCGCTGGTCAGGTGATGTCCCCCGGGCCTGGCCGGGCTCGCCCGGGGCCGGCCACGCCCGAGCCAGCTACGGCCACCTCGCCGCGAACGCAGGGGCAGCAGGGGAGGCGGAGACCTGCGTCCTCCCTGCCCTGCGACGCGCGCCGACACGGAGGTCAGCCCGAAACGCGCCGGACCGCGACCTGCGCTACCACCCGCCCGGCCAAGCCCAGCCCGTCCCGGCCCGACCCGCGCCGCGCCCCCGCATCCCGCCCGGCACGCCGTCCCGCGCCGGGCATTTCGTCACCGGAGCAATGCCCAGGACCGGGGACCGGAGCACCCACCCCGCCTCGACGGGCGCTCCACCGGGCCCATCGAGCTGGGCCACCCGTCCCGGCGACGTGAACGATCGTTGACTCGTGGCCGACGTTAACGCCCGCTAGCGTCGAGCGCCGATGACCTCGTCCTCGCCCGGCACCGCCGACGCGATCTCGCGGGCCGGCTGAGCCGTGCCCGGCCCGGGGGCCCAGTCCCGACGTGAGCAGATCCTGCTGGCCGCCGCCCGGCTCTTCCGCGCCCACGGCTACCACGGCACGAGCATCGACGAGCTCGGCACCGCCGTAGGCATCTCGGGCCCTGCCCTGTACCGCCACTTCCCGTCCAAGGCGGCGGTGCTGGCCGCGCTCGCCGAGCGGGGCATCGACCGGATGGCCGAGCTGGTCGAGGACAGTCGGCGCAGCGCCGAGCCGACGTGCGCGCTGGCTGGGGCGGTGCGCGCCCTCGTCCACCGCGTGCGACGCGACCGGGACCTCGCCGCCGTGGTGCTGCGCGAGGCCCGCCACCTCGCGCCCGAGCTGGCTCGGCCGTCGCAGGCCGCCCGCCGACGGCTCGACCGGGCCCTGCTCGCGCTGCTCCTCGAGGCCCGCCCCGAGCTGGGAGCGGACCAGGCGAGGCTGCTGGTCGCCGCGTTCTACGGGCTGCTCACTCTGCCCCTCGCCCACCGCAGCCAGCTCGGTGAGCGCCAGTTCGAGGACCTACTCGTCGCCGCGGCCATGTCCGGTCTCGGCGCCGGTGAGGGGGAGAGGGACGGGGACGGGGACGGGGCGTCGTGAGCAGACGGGCCGAGATCCTCGCCGCAGCCGTGAAGCTCTTCCGCGCCCACGGCGTAGACGGGGTGGGTATCGACGCCGTCGGGGCCGCCCTCGGGCTGTCCGGCCCGGCTCTGTACCGCCACTTCCCCGGGGGCAAGCCCGAACTGCTGCTCGCCGCCTTCCAGTCCGCTGGCGACCGCCTCGGCGAGGCGCTCGACGCCTCCGGCGCAGGATGGCCCGACACCACGAGCCTGGGCGTGCCCGGCCCGCGCCAGCGCCTGGCCCGCGTCGTGGTCGCCCACGTCGACGTCGCTCTCGGCGCGAGCGACCTGGTCGGGCTCTACCTCGAGGAGGGCCACGCCTTGCCGCCCACGGTGCGCGAGCCCCTGCGCCGCGCCGAGCAGGCCTACCTCAGCCGCTGGTCCGAGGTGCTCTGCGCCGCCCGGCCCGAGCTCAGCCCGGCGGCGGCGAGGTCGTTGGCCAGCGCCGCAGTGGCCATGGTCAACGCCGCCGTGCAGCGGCCGAGCACCCTCGGACTCGAGCGACGGCGCGAGCTGCTGCGCGCCATGGCCCTCGACGTCCTGCTCCACACCCCGACGAACCGATGGAACGCGGCCATCGCTGCGGGCCGAGGCGAGGTACGCGATGACCGATGACCACAGCCCCCGAGAGCTGGCCCTGGTCGGGGCCGACGGCCTCCGCCTGATGGCCGAGGAGTGGGGCCCTGCCGGGGGCAGCCCGGTCCTGCTCCTCCACGGCGGCGGCCAGAGCCGCCAGGCTTGGAAGGCGACGGTGGCGCGCCTCGCCGCCGCCGGCTACCTCGTGGTGGCGGCGGACGCCCGGGGCCACGGCGACAGCGAGTGGTCGCCCACCGGGGCCTACGCCATGGACGACTTCGCCTCCGACGTGCTGCAGATCCTCGACCGCTTCGACCGCCCTCCCGCCGTGGTCGGCGCGTCGATGGGCGGGATGAGCGCACTGCTCGCCCAGGGCGTCTCGCCGGCCCAGCTCTTCAGCTCCGTGGTGCTCGTCGACGTCACCCCCCGCATGGAGCTCGGCGGCGTGACCCGCATCGTCGAGTTCATGGCCGCCCACCCCGAGGGCTTCGCCTCCCTCGACGACGCCGCCGCGGCCATCTCGGCCTACAACCCCCACCGGGCCAAGCCCCGCACCTCGGCCGGGCTGGAGCGGGTCCTGCGGGCCGGGGACGACGGGCGCTGGCGGTGGCGCTGGGACCCCCGCTTCATCTCCTGGCAGCCCCCGAGCGAGGAGGGCGCCGAGGCCTTCGAGGCCCGCATGGAAGAGATGGCCCGCCGCCTCTACGGGGCGGCCAACGCGCTCGAGGTGCCGACCATGCTGGTGCGCGGCGCCCAGTCCGACCTGGTCAGCGACGCCTCCGTGACCGAGTTCCTGGCCGCCGTTCCCCACGCCACCTACGTCGACATCAGCGGCGCGGGGCACATGGTGGCCGGTGACGACAACGACGCCTTCACCGCCGCGGTGGCCGACTTCCTCCACGAGCACGTCGGCGAGGGCCACGCCCTGTCCCTCGCCCGGGCCGAAGCGGCGGGGGCCCTGCGCCGCCTGGGCCACGCCGTCGTCGCCCACGACGGCGACCTCGCCACCCTGGCCGAGCTCGCGGCGCTGGCCGAGGGCCTCGCCGGCCGGCTCGAGGCCACCGGACGCCGCGACCGCCTGGCCGAGCTGTTGGGCCGGCGGCCCGAGCCCGGCGCTGACGAGGTCGAGCTCGCCCGGCACACGATGGTGGGCGGCGTCGACAACCCCTTCAGCCTCGAGGCCCGCTACCGACGCGAGGCCGACGGCGTGCTCGCCACGGCCACCCTGGGCGCCGGCTTCGAGGGGGCGCCGGGGCGGGCGCACTCCGGCGCCGTCTCCGCCCTCATCACCGAGACCATGGTCGCCGCCCTCGGCGCTCAGGGCATCGTCGCCCTCACCGTGGCCCTCGACGTGCGCTACCTCGGGCCCATCCCCCTGCACCTGCCCCTCGAGCTGCGGGCCACCGTCCGCCCCGCCGACGGCGAGCACCTCCGGGTGGGCTGCACGGGGAGCACCTCGAGCGGGCCCTTCGTCGAGGCCACGGGCACCTTCAACCGGGTCGACCTCACCCGCTTCGCCGTCGAGCTCGAGGGCCGCGCCGGCCCGCCCGTCGGCCCGGCCTGAGCCCGGCGCGCCGACGGCGCCTCGCCCGA
>WHTX01000318.1 GCA_009377505.1 Acidimicrobiia bacterium | reverse complement strand
GACCGACCGACGACCGAGGCGAGGAACCGATCCGTCCGCGGGTCGAGTCCGTTGATCCCAGGGGAAGCGTTGGCGCCGTGAGCCCGACGGGCCCCTTGTCGAGATCCGACCACCGAAGTAGCCGGCCCCACTTCGGAGGGCAGCGCTGCCGCTGCGGGTTGGCGGACCGCACCTCTCCCGATCCGCAAGCCTTTGCTGCAGGGCCCGCCCGGCACCAACGTGGTGTCTCGTCCCTCGGCCACTCTGCGGGGTGTCCCAGAACGCCGGTTCGCGTGGCGGTCGGCGCGCCCGAAGTCGTCAGGGCCGGCCCGCCACCACATTCCCGGATTCCCGGCGCGCCAGCGCCCGCTTTTCGGATGCCAGCGCGCCCGGCCTCGCCTCGGTCAGTCAGGCGGTGGATCGCGCCAGGAGGTCGCGGGCGCGGGTTGGGAGGTCGGCGTCGCTGACCTCATGGCGCGCCCTGCCCTCGCCTCGCAGGTCGGCGAGCTGCCATACGCCTCGCTCGAGCTCGTCGGGGCCGGCGATGAGGGCGAGGGGGAAGCCCCGCTTGTCCGCGTAGCCGAGCTGTGCGCCCAGCTTGCGGGGGTCGGGGTAGACCTCGGCGCCGATGCCCGCTCGCCGTAGGCGGGCGGCGGCGGCGGCGTAGGCCGCGAGGTGGGCGGCGTCGAACTGGGTGACGAGCACGTCGGCAGCCGTGGAGACGCCGGACAGCAGCTCCAGCTGTTCCATGGCGGCGAGCAACCGGTCGAGGCCCAGGGAAGCCCCCACGCCGGGCAGCACCTGCCTCGTGTACAGGCTGGCCAGGTCGTCGTAGCGCCCGCCCGAGCACACCGAGCCGATGCCGGGGAGCTCGTCGAGGAACGTCTCGTAGACCGTGCCCGTGTAGTAGTCGAGGCCCCGGGCGATGGACAGGTCGACCCGGATGCGGCCCTCGGGCACGCCAACGGCGTCGGCCACGGCGAGGAGCTGGCGCAGGTCGCGCAGGCCCGCGGCCGCCCAGTCGGCGCCGCCGCTCTCCGCCTCGATGCGGTCGAGCACCTCGGCATTGGTGCCCTCGAGGGAGACGAGGCCGAGGACCCGCTCGGCCCGGTCGCGCTCGACGCCGGCGACCTCGCCCATCTCGGCGACCACCGCCTCGCGCCCGACCTTGGGCAGCTTGTCGAGCGCCCGCAGCACCGGTCCCGCCCGGTCGGCGAGGCCGAGGGAGTCGAGCAGGCCGTTGAGCAGCTTGCGGTTGTTGACCCGCACCGTGAACCGCTCGAAGCCGAGGGCGGGAAGCAGGTCGGCGATGACCAGAGACACCTCGACGTCCGCGGCGTTCGAGGTGGTGCCGATGGTGTCGAAGTCGCACTGCACGAACTCGCGGAACCGGCCGCGCTGGGGGTTCTCGCCCCGCCACACCGGGGCCAGGTGGTACCGCTTGAAGGGCGTGCCCAGCGAGCCGACGTGCTGGGCGGCGAAGCGGGCGAAGGGCACGGTGAGGTCGAAGCGCAGGGCCACGTCCCGGCCCCCGGCGTCCTCGAAGCGGAAGAGCTGCTTGTCCGCCTCCTCGCCCCCCTTGCCGAGCAGGATCTCGGTGTACTCGAGGGCGGGGGTGTCGATGGGCACGTAGCCGTAGGAGCGGTAGACGGCGCGGGCGCGCTCCATCAGCTCCTCGCGGGCGATGGCGAGAGCTGGCGGGTAGTCCCGGAAGCCCTTGAGTGTGCGCGGCTCGATGCGGCGGGGGGCCGTCGTCATCGCGGCGCGCTGCCGCTGGTCCCCTGCACCTCGGCGAGCTCGTCCACGTTGAGCACCGGCTCGGCGCCGAGCGCGGCGAGCCGGTCGTGCACGGTCTCGGGCACGGTCCAGCCGGCGCGGAGCTCGCCCGAGGCGACCTCCTGCTGGCCGAGGTCGACGGTGCCGGAGCGGAGGGCGACCGTCCAGCTCCCGCCCTGGTCGAGCACCTCGAGGAAGCGGCGGGTGCTCTCGGGCTGCACGGCCCCGAGGTCGATGCGCCCGGCGTCGCCCGGCCGGCCCACGCTCACGGCGAGGGGGTACGGGCCGTCGTTGACCACGACCACCTCGGGGGTGACGTCGGGGGAGGGCCGCGTCGACAGGCCGAGGAGCACGCCGGCCGCCACCACGACGATGGCGCCGGTACGGACGGCGAGGGAGCCGGCGGGGAAGGGGCCGGGCCCCGGCCGGTGCGTGCGCGTGACCGCAACCATGGCCGACATGGTTACCCCGATGGCGCCCCGCGATCCAGGCCGCGCGCAGGTCGGTCCAGCGAGGAGGCCATCCGGGCTACCCTGCACAGCCGTATGCGCACCGACTACTGCGGCGACCTCCGCCCCTCCGACGTGGGCCGCGAGGTCGCCCTGTGCGGTTGGGTGGCACGTCGCCGCGAGCACGGCGAGCACCTGGCCTTCATCGACCTGCGCGACCGCAGCGGCCTCGTCCAGTGCGTCGTCGACGGCGCCGCCGACCTGCGGGCCGAGTACGTCGTGCGCGTCGTGGGCACCGTCGCCCTCCGCCCCCCCGGCAGCGAGAACGCCAACCTCGAGACCGGCGGGATCGAGGTGCAGGAGTGCGAGGTGGAGGTGCTCTCCGCCGCCGAGCCGACCCCGTTCCCCCTCGACGACCGGGCCGACGTCGACGAGAACGTGCGGCTCCGCTACCGCTACCTGGACCTGCGCCGCGAGCGGCTCCAGCGGAACCTGCGACTGCGGGCCCGGGTGAACACGGCCATCCGCGCCTCGATGGAGTCCCAGGGCTTCATCGAGATCGAGACCCCATTGCTCGTCGCCTCCACCCCCGAGGGCGCCCGCGACTTCGTCGTGCCGTCGCGCCTCAACCCTGGCGCCTTCTACGCCCTTCCCCAGAGCCCCCAGCTGTTCAAGCAGCTCTCGATGGTGGGCGGCATGGACCGCTACTACCAGCTCGCCCGCTGCCTGCGCGACGAGGACCTGCGGGCAGACCGCCAGTTCGAGTTCACCCAGCTCGACATGGAGGCGAGCTTCGTCGACGCGACCGACGTGCGGGCCTTCGTGACCGAGGCGGTCTCCGCCGCCATCGAGGCGGCCACCGGCTCCCGGCCGACCTTCCAGCCCGACATGACCTGGCACGACGCCCAGGAGCGCTTCGGCTCGGACAAGCCCGACACCCGCTTCGGCCTCGAGTTGGCCGAGCTCACCCCGCTCTTCGCCAGCACCGCCTTCAACGCCTTCAAGGCGGCGTGCGTGAAAGGCATCTGCGTGCCCGGCGGCGGGGGGCGCTCCCGGCGCGAGCTCGACGAGCTGACCGAGCAGGCCAAGCGCTGGGGGGCGAAGGGCCTGGTGTGGATGCGCCTCGACGACGCCGGCGAGCTGCAGAGCCCGGTGGCCAAGTTCCTCGGCGAGGACGAGCTGCGGGGCATCGTCGCCGCCACGGGCGCCACCCCGGGCGACCTGGTGCTGATCGTCGCCGACGAGCGCTCCGCCGTCCGCCACGTGCTGGGCCTCCTGCGCCTCCACCTCGGCCGGCCGCCGGTCAACGAGGGCGGCCGCGAGTTGCTGTGGGTGGTCGACTTCCCCCTCTTCGAGGGCGTCGACCCCGGGACGGGCGGGCCGATCCCCGCCCACCACCCCTTCACCATGCCCCACCCCGAGGACCAGGCTGCCCTCGGGGCCCTCGGCGACCCGGTGCCCGCCCCCGAAGTGCTGCTCGCCACCCGCAGCCAGGCCTACGACCTGGTGCTCAACGGCTGGGAGCTGGGCTCGGGCTCGGTCCGGATCCATCGTGGCGACATCCAGCAGCGCATCTTCGAGCTGCTGGGCATCGACGCGGAGACCCGACAGCGCAAGTTCGGCTTCCTCCTCGACGCCTTCCGCTTCGGGGCGCCGCCCCACGCCGGCTTCGCCTTCGGCGTCGACCGCCTGGTGGCCCTTCTGGCCGGCGAGGAGAACATCCGCGAGGTGATCGCCTTCCCCAAGACCCAGTCCGGCGCCGACCCCCTCACCACGGCGCCCAACGAGATCGACGCCGGTCACTTGCGCGAGCTCGGCCTCCAACTCCTTCCCCGGCCGAGCTGAGCGCGTCTCGCCCCCCGAACGGAGCCGTCGTCGGCGAGGGCCTGCCCTGTGCGTTCACCCTCCTCGACCCGTGCGGCCTCGGCCGCCAGGGCGTCGGTTACACGTTCCGCTGAGGTCGCCGCCTCGCCCGGGTCGTCAACGGTCCCCTCGCCGTAGCGGACGGTGGCGTAGAGCTCGCTGAGCCGGCCCAGCGCCGGGCCCGCCTGGGGGCCCAGCCGCGGCGCGAGGCGGGCGGCGAGCTCGTCGCTGGTCTCCGTGGGCGCCCGGCCCGCCCCCGCTGCTCTCGCGGCCACGAGGACGTCGTAGTAGGGGCCCCGCACGGGGTCGGCGGGGCGGGACGGCCGGGGCGGCGCGGGCGCCACCGCCGTCGCGGCCAGGGGGCGACGGCGGGCCAGCCTGGCCAGCCAGGATCGGAGCTGGTCGAGCAGGTGCCGCCACGAGAGGAGCGTGGTGGATTCCTCTTCGAGGGAGGCGGCCTCGGGCGTGGCGTCGCGGCCGCGGCCCGCGACGCCTTCGAGCAGGGGCAACTGGCGCACGGCCCGTACGAACCGCCAGGTGCCGAAGGCGACGGCGCCGCCCAGGAGGACGGTGATGATGGCGCCGGGCAGGAGCACGGAGGCCGGGCGGTCCGCCGACGAGGGCGGTGGCTCACCGGGCGGCGGGGCGGCGTCGTCGCCGGGCGCGAGCCGCCCGAACTGGTCGACCAGCGCGCTGCCCGCCGAGCGGGCCGCTCGCAGGACGGCCCCGACGGCGTCGCTGACCGGCCCGGCGACGACCGTGCCCACGAGGCCGACCACGAGCGCGGCGACGGCCACCGCGGCGAGGGGGACGACCAGCACGGACAACCATACGGCCCCGGGCCGGCTCGCCGGGCGGCCCAGGGCGTCCCGTTCGAGGTCGCGCTGGCGGACGAGGGCGAGGGCCGTCGTCGCGCACAGGAAGAACAACAGCAGCATGGCGCCGACGGCCAGGGGGCCGACGTTGAGCACGCCCACCCCCAGTGCCAGCCCGCCGATCAGCGCGGCCCGGGCCACGCTCCGCGCCGTCGGCGGTCGCGCCCCGACCCACAGCCCCCGGGCCCAGGCGAACAGGGCGACGGCCCACCCGAGCCCGGCGGCGAAGCGGGCGTCGGGGCGGGTGACGTCCCAGGGGGGGGCCAGCTCCGCCGGGCTCGACCCCACGCCGCCGATCACCGTGAGCAGCGACGCGGTCATGAGCGCCCCGAGGAGCCCGATCCCGACGAGGGCCGTGGCCCGGGGGAGAGGGCGCCACCGGCTCCACCGCCAACCGACGCCGGCGGCGACGATGGCGGGGGCGGCTACGGCGACGAGCGGCAGGCCGAACCCGTGCTCGGGCGAGGCGGCGGCGATGGCCGCGACCCACAGCCAGACGACGGCCGCTTCGCCGAGGACGACAGCCAGGGCCACGGCGGCGTCGTGGCCGTGCCCCCCAGGCGTGTCAGAGCGCGAGGTCAAGGTGGTCCCGCTCGGCCCAATCATCGTGGAACCGGGTGACGAAGCAGCCCTCGACGAGCCCGGCCGGCGGCAACGTGGGCGCCTCGTCAGTGGCGACGAGGACGACGGTCACGGCCATGTGGCGGCGGCGCAGCTCGTCGAGGGCGAGGAGCGTGGCGGGGGGCAGGTCGGCGACCACGACCACTCCCGTCGTGCCCCGTGCCAGGCGGCGCGACTCCTCGAGCAGGAGGTCGGCGAAGGCGCGGGGCCCGTAGGGGGAGGCGCGGGCCAGCAGCTCGAGGACGCCGGTGAGGGCGCCGGGCGCGCTCGAGGGGTCGAGGGCGAGCGGTCGCCCGCCGACGGACCCGTTGCCGTACAGCCCGACGCCGATGCCCCGCCGGTCGAGGTCGGCGGCCACCGAGGCGGCGACGGCGATGGTGAGCTCGAGCTCGGGCGGGGCGACGCCGCCCCGGCCGAGCTGGGGGACGCGCGTGTCGAGGAAGATCGCGGCCC